>JANXLV010000112.1 GCA_025355005.1 Myxococcales bacterium
TACCGGCGCAGGAGCTTCGCGCAGATGGCGTGGAAGGTGCCGACCCAGAGATCCTTTGCGACGGACTCGCCGGCGATGGAGGTGAGGCGAGAACGCATCTCCCCTGCCGCCTTGTTGGTGAACGTCACGGCTAGAATCCGGTAGGGCGGTACGCGCTCGCACGCGACGAGGTTGGCGATCCGGTACGTGATCACCCTTGTTTTGCCGCTGCCCGCGCCTGCGAACACGAGGATGGGGCCGTGGCTGTGCGCGACCGCATCGGCCTGCGGTGTGTTCAGCCCCACACAACCTGAACCGCCACTTTCCACCGCGCTCTCCACGCTCCAGGCTTAGCGAAATAGGCTGGGTTGCGAAAGGCAACTTTGGGTATACTGGCCGACCGGGGGCCATTCATTCTCGGCTGCTTGGGCCTTTCCTGGGATTAGATTCAACATGAGCGACAAGACGGACTCGAGCCAGAGCACCACTGCGGACGCCCCTGCCGCCGAATCGGACGGCAGCTCGACTGGCGCCGCCGCGCCGGAAGAGAACAAGAGCGAGACCCGCAATGTCGGGGACGCCCTTGCGGAGGCGCGCGCAGAAGCTCAGAAGAACCGCGAGCAGTGGGTGCGTACCGCCGCGGACTACGACAACTTCCGCAAGCGCTCCCGTCGCGAGGTCGAGGACTCCAGGAAGTCCGGCCGCGAGGAGCTGCTGAAGGACTTCTTGCCCGTGTTCGACAACCTGGAGCGCGCGCTCCAGAGCGCCCAGCGCGCTACGGAAGTGAAGGGCGTCGTCGACGGCCTCACCATGATCATGAAGCAGTTCGGCGACACGCTCGGCCGCTCCGGCATCACGAAGGTTCCCACCAAGGGCAACCTGTTCGACCCGTCGCTGCACGAGGCGATTCAGCAGGTGGAGTCCGACGAGGTCCCCGGCACGTGCGTCGCGGAGGTTCAGGCGGGCTACATGCAGGGCGATCGCCTCATCCGCGCGGCGCTGGTCGTCGTGGCGCAGCCGCGCGCAAACGCCGCAAAGGCAGAGGCCAAGACCGAAGCCAAGACGGACGCAAAGACCGACGCCAAGGCAGACGCCAAGACCGACGCCAAGACCGACGCCAAGGCAGACCCGGGCAGCAGCGCGACCGATTCGAAGGAAGAGCCGAAGGAGGCCGCGAAGGCGGACTCCGATGACGGCGTGAAGGCCCCCTGAGAAGACCATGAGCACCAAAGTCATCGGGATCGATCTAGGCACCACCAACTCTTGCGTCGCGATCTCCGAATCGACGGCGAGCGGCAAGATCGACGTCAAGATCATCCCGAATGCGGAGGGTGCACGCACCACGCCTTCGATCGTCGGCTTCACGTCGAGCGGTGAGCGTCTCGTCGGTCAGCCCGCAAAGCGGCAGGCGGTCACGAACGCCACGAACACGGTCTACGCCGTGAAGCGCCTCATCGGCCGCAAGTTCCGCACGCCCGAGGCAAAGAGCTACGTCGAGCGCGCGCCCTACAAGGTCATCGAGGCCCCGAACGGCGACGCCTGGGTAGAGGTCGCCGGCAAGCAGATGTCGCCGCCCGAGGTCTCCGCCATGGTGCTCACGCGCATGAAGGAGATCGCCGAGACGTACCTCGGCGAGACCGTCACGGACGTCGTGATCACGGTCCCCGCGTACTTCGACGACGCGCAACGGCAAGCCACGAAGGACGCGGGCACCATCGCCGGCCTCCAGGTCCGCAGGATCATCAATGAGCCCACGGCCGCCGCCATTGCGTACGGTCTGGAGAAGCGTCAGGCCGAACGCATCGCGGTCTACGACCTCGGCGGAGGCACGTTCGATATTTCCGTGCTGGAGATCGCCGACGGCGTCTTCAGCGTGAAGGCCACGAACGGCGACACGTTCCTCGGCGGTGAGGACTTCGACCTCGCGATCGTCGACGCGCTCGCGAACACGTTCAAGGAAGACAACAAGATCGACCTGCGCCGTGATCGCATGGCCCTCCAGCGCCTCAAAGAGGCCGCGGAGAAGGCAAAGCACGAGCTCTCGTCATCGCTCGAGACGGAGATCAACCTGCCGTTCATCGCGACCGGGGCGGATGGCTCGCCGCTCCACATCGTGAAGACGCTGACGCGCGCGGAGCTCGAGATCCTCACCGCGGAGCTCGTCGAGCGCTCGCTCGAGCCGTGCCGCATGGCGCTGTCGGACGCGGGACTCGTGCCGGCGGACATCAACAGCATCGTTCTCGTCGGCGGCATGACGCGCATGCCCGCGGTCCAGAAGGCCGTGAAGGAGTTCTTCGGCAAGGAGCCGAACAAAGGTGTGAACCCGGACGAGGTCGTCGCCGCCGGTGCCGCTCTCCAGGGCGCCGCGCTCGCGGGCGATCAGAACGTGGAGATGCTCCTCCTCGACGTCACGCCGCTCTCCATGGGCGTCGAGACGGGCGGTGGCGTGTTCACCGCGCTCATCCCGCGCAACACGACGATCCCGGCGGAGAAGAGCGAGATCTTCACCACCAGCGTCGACAACCAGAACTTCGTGCCGATCCACGTGCTCCAGGGCGAGCGTCAGATGGCCGCGGACAACCGCAGCCTCGCGCGCTTCGAGCTCACGGGCATCCCACCTGCGCCGCGCGGTGTCCCGAAGATTCAGGTCACGTTCAAGATCGACGCGAACGGCGTGGTCAGCATCGAGGCGAAGGACCTCGGCACCGGCCGCGCAACGCAGGTGAAGGTCCAGCCCACGAGCGGCCTCGCCAAGGACGAGATCGAGAAGATCATCGAAGAGGGCGATCGCCACAAGATGGCGGACGATCAGCGCCGCGAGCTCGCAGAGGTACGCAACCAGGCGGAGACGCTGCTCTACACGACAGAGGCCGCCCTCGAGGGCTACATCGATCTCGTCGACACCGACACGCTCGATTCGGCGCGCACGGCGGCGGGAACTCTTCGCCAGCACCTGGAGCAGAACTCGGACCTCGGAGCAATCCGCGAGGCCTACCAGTCGCTGGAAGCGATGACCTTCCAGATCGCAGAAAAACTATACGGCGGACCGCCGGCGGCCTGATAAGGCACGAGCATCATGGCCAAGAAGAAGAGCAAGCTCCAGGAGGCTGCGTCGCGCAAGCTTCAGATCCTCGCACAGCCGAAGATCACGCCGGACCAGTTCGCGCACGCGATGTACCACGCGGAAGAGCGCGGCGAGGTCGAGCGCGTCCCGCTGGATGACGGCAGCTGGGCGTGGGCACTGCCGCTAGACAAATCAGGCAAGCGCCCGATCGTGAAGCCGACACCGGAAATGCTCCAGGCGCTGAGCCGCTTCGAGAACGATCCCTCCGCGCACAACCACTGACGCCGACCGCGTCTAGTCGAGCGTGTCGTCGCCGTCGGCCAGTGAGGAGTCGGGGAGCGGGCCGATGCTGCTGCTTTGCGGTTTTTCTTCCGGGGCCATCAGCTTGCGCACCAGGTCGGCTCGGTTCGATACGTTCAGCTTTCCGTAGAGGCGGCGCACGTAGGTTCGCACCGTGTTCTCGCTGAGGCCGGAGATCGCTGCGACGTTCACTCCGCTGTAGCCCGCTACCAGGAGGCGCGCGATCTCTCGCTCGCGGCGGGAGAGGCTCTCCATCGCTTGCTGGCCCTTCTGGTCTTGCGACTCCACGCGGATGACCGCGCAGCGCGCATTACCGAAGACTGGGTCGCCCTCGAGCCGGGAGACGCCGACGACGGCGCCCTCGGGAAGGCGCGGCGGTGTGGGGAGCGCGTCGCCCTTCTTCTGCGCCTCGAGCGACTGCTCCGCGGCATCCACGATCTGGTCGGCCACGCCGCGTACGTCCTGCTCCCAGTCGATGCCGCGCTCGCGGTTCGCTGCCCAGACCACCGTGCGCTTGTCGCGGTCCACGACGTAGAGCGTGCCGCGAGTCTTGGTGAGCGCACGCAGCGCCGAGGCCTCGCGAGAGAGATCGTCGTACGCCATCTGTGCGCGAGCGCCCGCGACGATGAACGCCGACAGGTTCTCGAGCCGGTCCGACTCTGCCTGCGTGAACTCCGGGTCCTCTGCGCGGCGCTCGAGCCCAGCGACTCCGAAGAGCACCCCACCCTCGTGAAGGAACACGAGGAGCGCATGACGCATTCCTTCAGGATGCGAGTGCTCCGCGAAGTACGGCAGCTTGAAACGCACCGCATCCGGGTACAGCTCTTCCGCGAGGTAGGTGCGACGCGGCGCCTCCACCACGGACTTGACCTCGATGCCGAACGCCTGCGAGAGCGAGCTACCTTGCGTGTTCAGCGGAGGCTTGGAGATCGCCTCCACGAGCCGCGAACCGTCGGAATAGGCACGTGAGTCGTCCGTGCCGAAGAACATGAACCCGCTCGGCGCGGAGACGACGCTGCGCATTGCGTCGATCACGCGGCGCCGGAAGCTCTGGCGCGTTCCCGGCTGGACGACGAGTAGCTCGGCTTGAAGCTGGCTCGCGACGAGGGCCTCCGTCATGCGCCGGATGCTACCACAACGCGAAATCGGCCAAGTCGCGTATAATGAAGGTCATGTCCGAGCAGCGACCGGAAGGCGATCGCCAGAGCGACTACGTCTTCGATTGGAACGAGGTGAACCGCAAAGGCCGTATCACGCCGACGAACGCCACGTTCTTCGACGAGACCCTCCGCGACGGCCTCCAGAATCCATCCGTGAAGGATCCGGGCATCGAACAGAAGCTCAAGATCCTCCACCTCATGGAGGACCTCGGCATCCACGAGGCAGACATCGGCCTCCCCGGCTCCAGCCAGCGCGCGTTCGACGACGTGCTGCGCCTCTGCCAGGAGGTCGTCTCGTGCAAGATGAAGATCAAGATCGCGTGCGCAGGTCGCACCGTGGTGGGCGACATCACGCCCATGATCGAGGTCTCGCAGCGCGCGGGCCTCCCCGTCGAGGTCTACGCGTTCATCGGCTCGTCGCCGATAAGGCAGTATGCGGAGGCGTGGGATCTCGAGCTCATCGCCAAACGCAGCGCCGAGGCGATCGACGTCGCCGTGAAGGCCGGCCTGCCCGTTGCCTACGTCACGGAGGACACGACGCGCTCGCGCCCTGACGTCCTCACCACGCTGTTCCGCACCGCGATCGATCACGGCGCCACGCGCCTCTGCCTCTCCGACACGGTTGGCCACGCCACACCTGACGGCGTTCGCAACCTGATCCAGTTCACGAAGCACGTCATCGCCGGCACCGGCGCAAAGGACATCGGCATCGACTGGCACGGCCACAACGACCGCGGCCTCGCGCTCGAGAACGCGCTCTGGGCGCTGGAGTTCGGCGCGGACCGCGTGCACGCGACGGCGCTCGGCATCGGGGAGCGCGTGGGCAACGCGCAGATGGAGCTCGTGCTCCTGAACATGAAGCTGCTCGGCCAGCTCGAAGATCAAGATCTCACGAAGCTGCTCGAATACTGCGACACCGTCGCAAAGGCCGTGGAGTGGGACGTCCCGATCAACTACCCGCTCGTCGGGCGTGACGCGTTTCGCACCGCCACCGGCGTCCACGCCTCCGCCATCATCAAGGCCATGCAAAAGGGTGACAGCTGGCTCGCGGACCGCATCTATAGCGGCGTGCCCGCGGGCATGTTCGGCCGCAAGCAGGAGATCTGCATCGGCTTCATGTCCGGCGCCTCCAACGTGAACTTCTGGCTCGAGGCACGCGGCATCAAATCGAGCGAGCGCCTCGTGTCCGAGATCCTGAAGGAAGCGAAGACCAAGGACCACATCCTTGCGGACACAGAGGTCATGACGATCATCGATCGCATCCACGCCGAAGAAGCCAAGAGCTGACCCCTTGCAGAACCCGTATCTGCCGCCGCAAACGCCGATCGGCGCTCCGCAGCCGTGGCCGCAGGGGCCCGAAGCGGCGCCACCTCCCACGCCCGGAGGATTCGGAATTCGGTTTCTCGCGCGCATCGTCGACAATGTGATCGGCATCGTGCTCGCGGCGATCACCGGTGGGATCGCCGGCGTCATGATCGCTTCTGCCGGTCTCGGGCCCGTGAATGCGAAGTCGCACTTGGTGCTCTCGTTCGTGCTCACGACCCTCGGCTCGGTCGCCTATCAGGCGATCGCAGAACGCATGGGTTGCGCAAGCCCGGGGAAGCTCATTTGCGGCCTTCGCGTCGTGAACCAGGACGGCTACGGGCGCCCCAGCGCGATGGGCGCGCTCGTGCGAAATCTTGGCTACTACATCGACGGTCTGTTCTTCGGCATCGTCGCGCAGCAGGTCATGTCGAACAACGAGATGAAGCAGCGGCTCGGCGACAAGTGGGGCAAGACCGTCGTCGTGCACGCGTCCAGCATGATGAACCGCGCGACTCTGCCAAGCCCGGCGCTAGGCATTCTGCTTGCGATGCTGGTTCGGATGCTCTTCGCCGCAGGCAGTGTGCTCGTGAAGCTCACCTGACCATCCGCGAATGAGAGCGCAGAGCTACTGCACGTAGGACTTCGCGCTGTCGACGTCCGATTGGATCGTATCGCGCAGCGGCTGCAAGCCGGGGATCTGCTGGGTCATCAGATCGGTCTGGTTGAAGAGGGCGGTCACCTTCTTCAGCTCCCCCGTGTCCTTGAAGAAGGAGAGCTGCTTCGGCAGGCGGTCGAGAGCGAACTTGGAGGCGGTGTTGAGGACCATGCCTTCCCCCTTGGCGAGCTCCTTCTGTCCGCGGGTGAGCG
>JANXLV010000119.1 GCA_025355005.1 Myxococcales bacterium
TTGTTCTCGACCGTCGCGGTGCGGCAGCCCGAGAGCGCCTTGACCTCGTCGAGCGGCACCGGCCCCTTGGCGATCTGCACCCGGAACTCGGCGAGCTGGCCGGTCATCTCCGACATCGTGCCGGCCTTCACCAGCAGGCCCTTGTCGAGGATCGCCGTCGAGTCGCACAGCTCTTCGAGCTCCTGCAGGTTGTGGCTGGAGACGATGAGCGTGCAGCGCCCGCGTCGCGACTTCACGATCTGCCTTACTTCGTAGGCGATTCGCGGATCGAGGCCGGCTGTGGGCTCGTCCAGGAGCACCACCTCTGGCTCGCCCATGATCGCCTGTGCGAGCGACACGCGCTTCGCCATGCCGTGCGAGAGGCTGGAGCAGCGGAGCTTCCACCAGTCGCGGCCGTCGACCTCTGCGAGCACCTCGCGCGCCGCGGTCTCTGCCTTGTCCTTCGGGATGTCCTGGAGGCGCGCCATGTGGAGCAAGAACTCGCCCACCGTGTCGCTCGCGGGAAGGATCGCGTCCTGCGGCAGCACGCCGACGCGAGAGCGCAGCTCGTCCACGGACGTGGGCGCGAAGCCGAGCATCTCGATCGCTCCCTCGGTCGGCTTCAGATAGCCGGCCATCATCGAGAACGTGGTCGTCTTGCCGGCGCCGTTCGGACCGATGAGGCCATAGACGAGCCCCGCCTTGATCTTCATCGACACGCCATCGACCGCAGTCTTCGCTCCGAAGCGCTTCGTGACCTGGGTCAGCCGAACAGCGATCTCGACCTCGCGCTTCTTCTTGCCGCCCTTCTTCTTGATCTCCGCCTCGGGCTTGTTCGCTACGGCAAGGTAAGGATTGTCCCCATCCTCCTTGTCGCCAGCCTCATTCCCACCGGCCTTGGCCTCGGCTTTCTCATCGACCTTGGCCTCTTCCGCCTTCTCCGGCGCTGCGGCGGGAGCAGGCTCCGCGGCCTTGGGCTTCTCCGTCTGCTCGGCTTCCGCGCTCATCAGATGTCCTTCCGCGAGAAGACGGTCATTCCGGCAGCGGTCGCGACAGCGGCGATCGCCGCGCACCCGCCGACGCCAGTGATGGCGCGCCATATGTGGGGCGAGAGCAGGAACTTGTCGTAGGTGTTCGGGTACACGTACGTGAACGCCGGCCAGTCGGCGGCGACGCCGATGACCCAGAGCAGCCACAGCGCGAAGAAGCCTGCCATGGTCACCAGCAGTGCCCATATCGGCACGCGGAAGAGCGCGCTGATGAACGTGGCGATCGCGCACCACGCCGCGCTCATGGGAAGCGTGGTGGCCCAGAAGCGCATGCCCCAGCCGAACGTGGCGCCCGCGCTGGCCTCGCCGCGCGCGATGCAGACGACCCACACGAGGGCGTGCATGGCGAGCGTGATGGCGGAGATGGTGAAGAAGAGGCCGACGAACTTCCCGAGGAAGTACGACCAGCGGCGCGCGCGCACCGACCAGTAGCGCACGCTGCGGTACTGCACGTCGGACGCGACGGTGTCGTAGCCGAGCATGGAGATGATCAGCGGCGTGAGCCAGATGGTGAGCATCAGGACCGCGAACAGCACCTCGGGCGACGTGGACAGGCTCTTCGCCGTGTCAGCGTCATAGACTTGCGAGAGGCCCTTCTCGCGGATCGCCGCCATGTCTTCCGGGCTCATGTCGGCGAACTGGGTTCGCTTGAACTCCTGGAACTTCACGAGGAGCAGCGATGCGCCGGTTCCACCAATGAGCGCAATGACGCTCAGGATGATCCCTTTGACGCTCCGGAAATTCCTCCGTAGCTCGCGCAGCATGACCAGGTTGACTTCAGTGGCAGGGCTCACGGCGGACTCCAGTTGTGTGGCAGGAGAAAAGGGCGTGGAAGGGGGTGCGCAATTTGCGCGAACAGAACGGTAGACCGCTTTCGTTTACCAAGCAAACCACAGCATTATTCCCTTCCCTTCCCTTCCCGTTCTGCCCGCCTTCCTTGCGTTGTACGCTCGGGTGCGACCCCCATGAGCGCCGACAACAAGATTTCTGGGCTTCGTGGGCTTCGTGGGCTCGAAGAGGGCAAGCTCACTCCGGAGCAGGCCCTGTCCGCGCTCGTATCCGCCGCAACGGAGGCGCGGACCACGGCGCTTCGTGCGGAGGCCTGCTACGGCCTGGGCGCGCTGTCCGGTCGCGAGCTCGGCGTTCCGTGGGATATCGCGGAGCGGGCGGCGTTCGCGCTGCTCTCCGTTGCGCGTGAGGCGGACGCCGCCACCGAGAAGATCGACCTGCTCCACGCCATGGGCCGCGGGTTCCGCAACGTGTGGCTGATGCCGTTCGTCCACAGTCGCCTCTCCGACGACGACGAGTCCGTGGTCGCCGCTGCCATCTCCGCGGCCGGGGGCCTTGGATTTCCTGCGCTGGAGGAGCTCATCGCCCAGGAGTTCTTGACGGACCTCCGCCCTCCGCGCCTTCGCCTCGCCGCGATCGCCGCGCTCGGACGCATGGGCGCAGAGAGCGCAGCCACGCGGCTCGTGCCGTTCGTGCGGCTCGGCGCCGAGGAAGCGGTGTGCGCGCTCTCCGCGCTGATGGAGATCCGTTCGCGCGCGGGCTGTGACGCGGCTCTGTTGCTCCTCGGCACTGATCCGCCGCGCAGGGTGAAGGTCGCTGCGGCGCGCTACCTCGCAGAGGTGGGACGCGAAGAGGTGCTCCCCACGCTCCGCGCGCTCGCCCGCGACGAGGACGCGGACACGCGCATCATCGCCGGCCTCGCATCGCGTGCGTGGAAGGCCGAGCGCAAGAACGATCCCGACGAGCGGATCCTCTCCGCGCTCACGGAGACGGATCGGGCCGTGCGCTCGGCGCTGGCGCGCAGGCTGCGTACGCTTCCAGTGGCGGCCGTCCTCGAGCAGGCGGAGCTTCTTTTTTCGGATGATCCGGAGGGCATCGTCCAGATCGTCGCGGAGGTGCGGGCTCCCGAGGTGACGCGCCTCTTGCTCCGCATCGCCAAGGACGAGAGCGTGGCGCTCGCCGTTCGGGCCCGTGCGGTCGGTGCGATCGAGGCGAACGAGGCATGGGAGCGCGATGCGCTCTGCGAGCTGTGTTCCCCGGACAAAGGTCCGCCCTCCGATGATCCCGTGCGCGCCGCCGCAGCACGGACGATCGGCGCGTTCGCTCCACCGGAATACGTTCTCGACCAGCTCGCGCCGCTGTGGGATGCCGCGTCTCCCGTGCTCCGCGGCGCCCTCTTGTGGGCACTGCAGTTGACCACGCGCCCTGGCAGGCTCGGCGGCGCGGAGCGGACACGCGCGGAGGCGTGGGTGAAGCGCGCGCTCGCAGATCAGGATCCGACCGTGCGCAAGCGCGCGGCGTATGTCGCCGGCAATCTGGACGCGGCGTCCCTGGTGCCAGAGCTCACGGAGCTGGCGCGCACGGAGACCACGCGTCCTGACCTCCGCGTCGCGGCGTTCGTTGCGCTCACGGAGGTCGCGTCGCCCACGCGCTTCGCCGACCTCGTGTTCCTCTGGAACCGCGAAGATGATCCGGACGCGCTCTTCGCGGCGAGCCGCGCGATCGAGAAATCCGCGGCGTCGGCTCCAAGGTCGGAAGAACCACCGCCATCACTCGCGCGCGCACATGATCGACTTCCCAAGCTGCTCGCGTCCGACGATGCGCGGATTCGCGCGGCCGCTGCGCGTGTTGCCGGGGTCGCCGGCGCCAGCGCGCTTCTCGGTGAGCTCGCGGCTCGTGTCGATGATCCCTCGCCGCGCGTCCGAGAGCAGGCGGTGATCGCGCTCGGCCGGTGCCACGGTCCCGAGGCGGTCCTCATCCACGCGATGAGCGACGCGGATCCGCTCATCTGCGAGCGCGCGTCGGAGGCGCTGCTGCTGATGGGTACGCAGACCGCAGTCGCCAGCGTCTTCGATCATCTCTCGCGCACGTTCGATCGCGCGGCGGCCGCACGTCTGGCCGCGCGCATCGAGTTACCCGCGCAGGCCGACGCCGCGTGGCTCGCCGCGCTCGGGCAGTCGCTGTCGCGGATGCCGCACGACGACGCCGCGTACGAGCCGCTGCTCGTCCTCAAGGTGCGCGCGCTCGAGGCCACGCGGCCCACTGTACCGAGCACGGTGGGCGTCGATGACCGCATCAAGGAGCTCTTCACCGCATGGCCACGCCTCTCCGCCGTGCGTGGATTTCAGCCGCTCGCGAAGAGCCTGCGGACCGCGGAGATGCTCCACGCGCAGGGCACGGGAGGTGACGACGCTGATCTCTCCGCAGCCATCGTCCTCTGGATGAAGTGCCTGGAGGGCTACATGCACGCGTGGCTCGGACCACGCTTTCGCGGGCTCGCCGAGGGCGGCGGGGTGGTCTACGAGATCTCGGGGAGCATGCTCGGGACCGGTTGGCCTGCCTATCAGCGCTGGGTCGCCGAGCGCTGGACCGATCCCGTGAAGATGGGCGACGTGACGGTCGAGGTGCCGCTCCGCTCGATGCCGAACGCGCTCCGCGACCTCTCCGAGCGGCGCAGCAGGGGGTTCGACTCGCCGCCGTCGGTGACGGAGTGGGCGCGAATCATGCTGTTTTTCGCAGTGGATCATGCGTCGGGCGCGAAGAACGCTCTCCAGATCGCGTGCACCGACGGCGGGCGGATGGTGCGCTTGATCCATTCGCTCTCGGTGCTCGCGCAGGTCCGCAACCTGGTCACGCACAGGGCGGCAGCTGGAGTTGCCACTGTCACCGCGTTCAGGCGCGCCTACTACGCGGCCTTCGACGAGCTCTGCATGATGGCGTGAGCCATCACGTGCCGTATTTCGAGACCGTTTCCCGGGTGGCGCATCAAGCATCCTCCAGTACCATCAAGGGCATGAAGCTGACACGCACCGCCGCAGCACTGGTCCTGTGTCTGGGTGCCATCGGCATCGCCTGTGGCGGGTCGGGCGGTGACAGCGCATTCGGCAACGGCAATGGCGACGATGGCGGAGGTGGCGGCGGCGGCGGAGGCGGCGGCGGTTTCGGTGGTGGGGGCGGCAACGGCAACGGCGAGGGCGGCACCGGCAACGGAGGCGAAGGTGGCGTGTGCAACGCGCCGATCGACATGTTCATCATGTTCGATCGCTCCGGCAGCATGGGGAAGGACTGCAACATCGGCGACACGACCACGTCGAAGTGGTGTCGTTCGATCAACGCGCTCTCCGGCTACTTCAACTCCGCGGGCTCGAAGGATCAGGCGGCCGCGATCCAGTTCTTCCCGCTCGACACACAGGCCGACGCTCTCTGCGGCACGGGCGACCAGTACAACGTCGCCGCGCTTCCCAAGGCTGATTTCACCACACTCCCGAGCAAGGCGTTCGACGCGCTCCTCGACTCCACCTCACCGAACAACAACAGCGGCGGCACGCCCACCGAGGCGGCCATCCGCGGCCTCACGCGCTTCAGCGCGGCGAACCGTCGCCCCGGCCGCGTAACGATCGCCATCCTCATCACGGACGGCGACCCGAACGGCTGCGATGAGGACCTGACCCATCTCTCGGACTTGCTGGACGCGCACTTCAAGGCGACAACGATCCACACGTACGTGATCGGCATGCAGGGAGCGACGTTCTCCAACCTGGAGAAGATCGCGAAGGGTGGCAATGCGCCCACGCACCCCGACGTCGTCGGCACCATCACCGATGCGTGCGGCAACGGCAACGGTCCCTGCCTCGCGTGGAACGTCGGTGGTGGTGATCCAGCCGTGTTCACCGCTGCGCTCGCCGCGATCCAGAGCTCCGCCGACGGCTGCAAGCCTGGTGGCGGCACGGTCAATCCGCCGAAATAACGCCCGCTACGGGCATTTCTTCGTCTCGGTCTTCGCGTGGAGATCGCCGTCGGCCGTGACGTGCACGACGGTCTGCTCCGTGGCGCCGTGATCGCCGCACGCGATGCTGACGATGTCCGCGCTGGGGTTTTTGCGCAGCTTCTCCCAGTCCGATGCGTGGTCGAGGGCGAAGGGCTCGTTCGGTTTGTCAGCGGTGCCGAACGCGTGGAGCTTGGGATTGGACTTCGACACGCCGACCACGATCGTGGGCGTGTGCCCGCACGGACCCGCGGCCACCTGGAGCAGGAACTCCGATGCGCGGCCGTCGTGATCGTAGTCGGCGAACTTGATGATCGACGTGATGGGGCGCATCGAGATGCCCATCCTGTCGAGCGATCCCCCGCCGTCCGTGCGCCCCGCGCCGTCGGTGTCGGATCGGGTCACCGGCCAGCGCTGCACGCGCGTGTCGTTCTCCGCGAAGAGCGCGTCGAGGCGCAGGCGTTCGTCCGGCTTTCCGGGACGCGCGCGCACGAGATCCATGTCGCCGCGCTCGCCGAACGCGAAGCCCGTGCACGGGCACGTGTCCCAGCCAGAGCCCATGCAGTCGGGCAGGGGAGCGCGCGCCCACTCGAGCCGCCAGTTCTCCTTCGCGTCGTTGAGCAGGAGATCCTCGTCGTCGCGGAAGATCGTCCCGAGCGAGAGACCGGCGAGCGGATCGTTGTCCACGGCGGCGGTGGCGGACGCGCTGGCTGCGGGCGCGCTCGCCGCACCGATGCTGGTGCTGGGCGCGGGGGTGGTGGCGGATGGCTGCGCGGTCGGGCCAGCGCTGGGCTTGTTGTCGCAGCCCACGTTCGTCATGGCGACGGCGCCGCTGAAGAGGAAAAGGACGGGACGGAAGGCGTGGACACGGGGTTTTCGGGTCATGGCGTTTTGGCTCGACGGAGGGCGGTATCCTCGGCTACTGAAGGAGCTGTCGCAAGCGCGACGTTTGGCCTCGTCGACTCGGAAACGTGAACCCCGCCAGGCCCGAGAGGGAGCAACGGTAGCGCGGAAGAGTGTGACGGGGCCTTTCCCATTTTGTTGGGAGCTTCTTCCATTCCGTGGGGCGTTGCGGTAAGGGACACGTAGGGGTGCGGCCCGGTTCCGTGCGGCCCCGAAGGTTTGTTCCCTGCATGTTGCGGGGAGAGTTTCGTGTTCGTTTGCTCGGCTGCGTGTCCTCCTCAGGGTTTCTGATGGCGCACGCGCGGCCTTATGCCCGGGTCCTTTGGCCCCCCACCGCTGACACGTCCGTGGCTCGCTTCTTCATGCCGCAAAATCATCGTTACGCTTGCCCTTCGAAAGGCGCGCCCAAGAGCGCGGCCACCTCCACTGGAGATGGCGCGCGTGACATCAATTGGATCGGCACGAAGTCGAGCCACGCGTTCCCGGTGAGGGATGCGTGCGCTCTGCACATGATTGCATCGCACGTTGCCTTAGGCCTGAGCGGGAAAGTCGATTCCGTCCATGGCCAAGAACATCCTCGTCATCAGTGTTGATCCGCGCGAGACGCGCGTAGCGCTCATCGAAAACGGCGTCATCGCCGAGCTGCACATCGAACGAAGCGGACATGCCGCGAATACCGTCGGCAACGTGTATTTGGGCAAGGTCACGCGCGTGCTGCCGGGCCTGCAGGCTGCGTTCATCGAGATCGGTCAGGAGCGCGCGGCGTTCCTCCACGTCGAGGACCTGATCCGCCCCGACGACTTCGACTCGTACCTTGCAGGCGGTCGCAAGCATGCGCGCGGTGAGGTCGTCGAGGGCGCCGTCGCCGCCGAGACCGAGGTCGACGACGAAGAGGGCGAAGAGGCCGCAGCGGCAGCTCCCGCGGTCTCCCCCGAGGACGCGCACGCCGCAGCAACCGAGGCGGTAGAGGCCGGCGACAGCGGCGTGGATGCAGGCGACACGACCGGCCACGACCCGCATGACGACGACATCAGTGACGAGGTCCCCCCCGCGCAGGAGTCCGGTCTGCTCATCAACGAAGAGCACCACGATCCCAGCTCTGCCCCGGTGATCGCGCACGCGACCTCGTCGACGCACGGCGTGAGCGACGTCTCCGGTGTTCTTCCGCCCGACTCTGGGCCGGCGGCATCGGGCGCCGAGCTCGATGCTAGCGACGAAGACGAAGAAGACGACGACGCGGACGCGGACAGCGGCGAGGACGTGAACGACGAAGGGGAAGGCGAGGACAAGCTTGCGCCCGCGCCGGCAGCCGCAGCAGCTCCCGCAAAGGATGCCGACGACGACGACGACTTCGGCGATCTCCCCGGCTTCACGATCACAGACCCCAACGAGCCCGTTCCGCAGGTCGCTGCGCGCTCCGCGGATCCGAACCGCAGCGGCGGTCGTCGTGGTCGTGGTCGTCGTGGTCGCGGTCGTCGCGACGGTCAGAGCGGCGGCGGCGGCGGTGGCCGCGATGTCGGAGCTCAGCGTGAAGGCGGAAGTCGCGGCGGCGGCGGTGGTGGCGGCGGACGCTCACGCAGCGGCGGCGGCGGTCGTGGCGGTGATCGCGGCGGCAGCTCGATCCCGCGCATCTCGAAGACCACCCCCATCCGCGACGTCGTGAAGGAAGGCCAGGAGATCATCGTCCAGGTGACGAAGGATCCGATCGGCACGAAGGGCGCGCGTTGCTCGAGCCACATCTCGCTCCCCGGCCGCTACGTCGTGTTCCTGCCAACGGTCGATCACATCGGCATCTCCAAGCGCATCGGCTCCGACAAGGAGCGCGCGCGTCTGCGCGAGGTCATCGAGAGCGTGAAGCCCCCGACAGGCGGCCTCATCGTGCGTACGGTCGCCGAAGGCCTGACGAAGAAGCAGCTGAAGCAGGACGTCGGCTACCTCGTCCGCCTCTGGGGCGAGATCGCGAAGAAGAACGAGAGCGCACACGCACCGTCGCTCCTCTCCTCCGAGCTCGACATCGTGCTCAAGGTCGCGCGTGATCTCTTCACCGACGAGGTGGAGGAGGTCGTCATCGACGACAAGCACCAGCACGAGCGCCTCTGCCGCTTCGTGGAGATGTTCGCACCGGACCGCGTGAAGGACGTGAAGCTCTACACCGAGGACGAGCCCATCTTCGACGAGTACGGCATCGAGGACGAGATCGGCCGCGCGCTCGCGCGCAAGGTGCCGCTGCCGTCGGGTGGTCACCTCATCATCGACCAGGCCGAGGCCCTCACCGCGATCGACGTCAACACGGGTCGCTTCGTCGGCAAGGGCAGCAAGGACATGGAGGAGACCATCCTCAAGACGAACCTCGAGGCCGTCAAGGAGATCGCCTACCAGCTTCGCTTCCGCAACATCGGCGGCCTGATCATCCTCGACCTGATCGACATGGAGAAATCCGCCAACCGCGAGAAGGTGCGTCGCACGCTCGACGACCTCCTCCAGAACGACAAGGCGAAGACCACGCTGAACCGCATCTCGGACCTCGGGCTCATCGAGATGACGCGAAAGCGCACGCGCGAGAGTCTCGGTCGGCTCCTCAACGAGCCGTGCTTCTACTGCGATGGCACCGGCCAGCTGCAGTCGAAGGAGACCATCGCGTACGAGATCCTGCGGGAGATCCGCCGCAAGAGGAACGATCTGGCGGGCTACTCGGTCGTCGTGAACGCGCACCCGGCCGTCGCGGATGTGCTGAACGGCGCGGAGCGCGAGGCCGTCGCCCAGACGGAGAGCAAGACGCAGCGGAAGATCCAGGTCGTGCCGCGCCGCGAGTACCACATCGAGCAGTTCGATCTCACTGGGCGCTGAGCCCGTCACGAGGCAGTGCGATGAGTGAGAAGCCCAGCGAGAAGCCCAGCGACCAGGCCATCCCGGGTCGTGAAGATCAGCGCGTCACGATCAACAAGGAGTTCGAGTCGTTCGACGCGTTCATCCAGGAGTACGTGACCAACATCTCGCGCACCGGCGTCTTCATCCGCGCGCAGCACGTGCTCCCCGTGGGCACGCGCGTGAACCTACACTTCACGGTGGTGATGGACGGCATCGAGACGATCGAAGGTGCCGGCGAGGTCGTGCGCGTCGAGAAGGACGGCATGGGCGTCGTCTTCCGCGAGCTCTCGACCTACTCGAAAGACCTCATCGACAAGCTCCTCGTGAAGAAGCTCCTCACCTGAACGACCATTTCTCCAGCTAACCAGGACAGCTCAGCCTGGCGCGCGTGCCGTTTTTGGCTATGCTCGCGCTGATGAACGCTCGCTGGATTGTCGGGGGAACTGTGTGTGTGGTGCTTGCCGCGACATCATGGATGGTGGCTTGCGTGGGCGACGCTGGGTCGACCGGGACCGGCACAGATGCGGGCGGAGTGGACGGCGGTGGCACCGCCGACACCGGTCCCGGCAACACCGCTGACGGCTCCACGTTTGACGCCGGCACGGTCGACTCGGGCTGTGGCGACACGAAGAGCAGCGCGGACAACTGCGGCACGTGCGGGCACAAGTGCTCCGCCGGCAACGCCTGCTTCACTGGACGCTGCGGCAACGAGGTCGTGCTGCTGGGCGGGTCCGCGTCCTCCGGTGACTCGTGCGCGCTGCTCGCGAACGGCACCGTGTGGGGCTGGGGCGACAACCTCAACGGAGACCTGGGTGTCGGTGACAAGCTGGCGCGTAACTTCGCGACGAAGATCACCGTGGACTCCACCGGTGCCACGTTCGATCACGTCGTCGATGTCGGCATCGGCTTCGGGCACGCGTGCGCCCGCAAGGACGACGGAAGCATCTGGTGCTGGGGCCAGGGCAAGGACGGCGCGACGGGCGTGACCGTCGACCCGCTGCAGGCAGACGTGCTCGTGCCGACGAAGGTCGGCAATCTCAGCGGCTACAAGTCGCTTCGTGTCTCTGGCGACACGAACTGCGGCATCGACGCAAACGACGATGTGTACTGCTGGGCTCGAACGATCACCTGCTCCTCGGCCACACGTCGAACACGAATGGTGACATCGCCTACCCCGGCAACGGCTGCACGGGCGTGGTGCAGGCGAATCCGTTCTACGCAAACGCGACCCCGACAAAGGTGGTCGGGCTCTCCAACGTCAAGGCGCTGGAGATGGGCGATCAGCACGCGTGCGCGGTGGATGGCGCCGGTACCGTGAAGTGCTGGGGCGCGGACGACTTCAACCAGCTCGGCGATGCGCAGAACAACTCGGGGACCGCGTCCTCGCCGTGCGGCCGCGGGATCACCAACGTGATCGTCCCGAACAAGCCCATCGCTCTCGGCGGTGGGCGCCTGCAGACGTGCGCGCTGTACGGCGCCGCGCAGCCGGCGAAGTGCTGGGGCTCGAACCAATCCGGGCAGCTCGGCATCGGTACGACGGACGGCGGCGAACCGGCAAACTACGGTGCCTCGGTCCTGGGCGTGGCCGCGACGGGCGGCAACTACCACCTCTGCATGCTGACCACCGCGGGGGGCGTGCTCTGCAGCGGCAACAACGATCACAACGCGCTCGGCAGCGCGGCACCGCACCCCAGCCTCACGCCGCAGACCGTGCTCATCGGCAACACGCCGATCGCCAACGTCACTGCGCTCACTTCCAGCTTCCTGGTCTCGTGCGCGCTTCGCAACGACAACACCGTGTGGTGCTGGGGGGAGAACACGGCGGCTGGGGATCTCGGCGGAGCGGGCGGTCGCCTGGGCAACGGTGATGCAGTCGCGCACGTCGGCGCCGTGAAGGTCATGGGCCTCCCGCAGTAGATAGACCACGGGTGACACGGCGGTAGGGCTTGACAAGCGAGCCACCGTTTACAAATGTGGGCGGTGGAGAGCTGTCCGAGTGGCCGAAGGAGCCTGATTCGAAATCAGGTGTTGGTGCAAGCTAACCAAGGGTTCGAATCCCTTGCTCTCCGCTAAACCTTCGTCAGAGAAGGCCCTTCACTTCGCGTTCGATGTCGGCTTCTTCGCCGTCGTGGTAGCCGAGGTGTACGAACTTCACGACGCCTGATTTGTCGACGATGAACGTGGAGGGCATCTTGTCCGGGTGCCACTTGCCCGCGATCGATTTTCCTTCGTCGAAGATGATCGGAAACTTCGCGTTGCCGTGGGAGTCGGCAAAATCTTTGAGGCCTGCGTTCTCTTCGTCCTCCGAGACCGCGACGATCTCGAGCTGCCCCTTGTACTTCGTGTAGAGCTCCTGCAGCTTCGGGAACGATTTCTTGCAGGGCTCGCACCACGTCGCCCAGAAGTCGACGATGAGCACCTTGCCCTTGTACGAGCCGAAGCCCGCCTTGCCCTTGCCGTTCGCGACGATGTCACGCGAGAAGTC
This sequence comes from Myxococcales bacterium, assembly GCA_025355005.1. GTDB lineage: Bacteria > Myxococcota_A > Polyangia > Polyangiales > Polyangiaceae > JANXLV01. Next base: position 12,059 of record JANXLV010000119.1, read on the forward strand.
AGGCCCCGGCTGATTGCGGAGCGGGTGCTTCGCGCCATCATCACCGCTGGGTGAGCTTGCGCCCGGCTTCTCGGGGCCGTTGTCGCATCCCGCTGAGAGCGCGAGGCCGAGAGCGAGCAGGGGCACGTACGACGAGCATCTCAACATGGGGATTACCTCCAGACACGAAAAAGCCCACCCCTCGACATTGTACGATGGGTGAGCCTCTTCACTTCCCTGTTTCGAAGAACGCTCGGGAGGCGTGCCTCCTTACACCTTCGGGAACGGCTCGCGCTCGGCGCCGCGCGGGTTCGAGGCATCGGTGCCGCGTCCGAACTCCTGCTTGCCGGTCGTGCTCACGAACGGCCCGCCGACCTCCTCTTCCTGGAGCCGGTTCAGGTCTTCGCCAGCATCGTCTCCGCCCGTCATCGCGGTCACGGCCTCTTCACCGAGCGCCTCCGCGAGATCATCTTTTGAACGCGCGCCCTTGAGGAACGCCTCCGCACCACTGTCCACGCGGTCCGCGCGGCTTCGTCGCCGCAGGTCCGCGGCCATCCGCGGGTTCAGGTGACCGGTCGCGTCTCGTCGCTGCACGGGGGCCTTCTTCGCGGCCTTCTTCGGCGCAGCCGCGTGTGCCTTCTTCGGTGCGGCCTTCTTCTTCGGTGCGGCCTTCTTCTTCGGCGCAGGCTTCTTCTTCGGCGCAGGCTTCTTCTTCGGCGCAGGCTTCTTCTTCGGCGCGGCCTTCTTTTTTCCGGACTTCGTTGCCTTCTTTTTGCTCGCCATGGACGGAGCGTATGCCGTGAAACGAGGGCCGTCGAGCGTGTAGGCTCACCATCGTGACCGACGATCGAGCCGAAGACGGCGCTGGCCTCCCCATCCCACTCCCAGGCGGCAAGACCTGGATGCTGGAAGACGCGCTGCGGAAGCTCTCGCTGCGCGCTGGCCTCCCCGGTGCGCGGGTCTACGATCTCTCCGCGAACGCCCTGCGCGCCGCAAGGGACAGGGATGTGTCGCTCGGCGACAGATTTGCGCTCGCGCTGCCCGCGAGCTGGCTCGTGAACAGCCCCGCGAGCTCGGCTGTCATGCGTCGCTGGGCCCTCACCCCCGTCCGCGAGGGTTGGCTCGAGCTGCTGCTGGCGCTGGACGCCGCCACGCCCACATTTGCCACCGGTGCATGGAAGGATGTTGTCCGCAGCGCGTGGCCACGCCTCGGCGACGAGCCGTTCCTCGTGGAGGCCGCGAGCAAGCTCTGCGCGCTCCTCGTCCCCGATCGCGTCCCGCTCATGCCGCCGCCCGCGCGCGCGTTCGTGCTCGGCCCCGAGACCGCGGAGGCCGGCAACGACGCCGCAACGTTCATCGCGATGGTGGACTTCCTCGTGCTTGCGTCACACGAGAACGACGAGGATCTCCGGCTGGTCGCGGAGCATCACACGGAGGTCCCGCTCTCCGGACCGCAGGTGCTCGATCGCCTTCTCTGGTTCGACTCGGAAGGTCACCGTCACTGGAAGAACCCGAACGTCTAAACGGCGTCGCATGGCGCGAGATCCATCCCGCCATGCTTCGTTTCGAGCTGCGCGCGGTGCTCACGGACAAGAGTCCGTTCTGCTCCGTGCTCGCTCGAAGCCTTGCCTGACGGGCGGCTCTCACGCCATGCGACGCCGTTTACGCAGAAACGAAAACGGAAATGATCCACAGTCCCCGCGTTTCTGCACGAGAAGGCCGGATGGTTTTCGTCGAGACCGAGCGATGGGTGCGCTTTCTCGGGAGGAGCGCGCGGAACGACCTCACGGTCGTGAGCACGCACCGGACCGAAAAGCGCGCCCAGCGCGAAGGTATCGGCGAAAAACACCGGTCAGCCGGTGAGCTTGTCCACGAGCTTCACGTAGCCCTCCATCGCCGCGTCCTTGCTCGTGCCCTTCTTCTTGGTCCACGAGTCGAACTTCGCACGACCCTTGAAGTCCATCATGCCCGGGCGTGACCCTGACACGTCTCCGGCAGTGGCTTGCTTGTAGAATGCATACAACTCGAGCAAGTCGTCGTTGCCCGGCGCGGAGCTCAGCTCCTTGACTCTCTTCTGCGCGTCCTCGAACTTGGCGGGGAGTTCCATGGACACGACTATCGCACCGGTTGCGGGCGCTGCACAACGCGCTTTCCAACCGGAACATCCCGGGGGCGGTCAGTGTGCGGCGACGCAGGTGTAGGTCGAAGGATCGCAGAGCGGCTTTCCTGCCGGGCAGTCACCGGAGCTGGTGCATTCCACGCAGACATCGTGCAACCGGTCGCATCGAGGCTTGTGCTCGGGGCATTCGCCGTCGCGGTCACATTCCGTGCAGCGGCCCGTCAGCGGATCGCATTCGAGCTTCGTTCCGTTGCCCACGCAGTCGGCATTGGAGCGGCACTGGATGCAGATGCCCTGATTTTCCAGGCACTGCGGCGTGGCCGAGGGACAGCTCATCTCGTTCATGCTGTCGGAGCACGTCACGATGCACGTGTGGGTCGTGCTCTCGCAGATCGCGGTCTGCGGCGGTGCCGCCTTGCAGTCGCCGCTGACGCCGCAGTTGACGCAGCGGTGAAGAGCGCCGTCGCAGCGCGGGGAGGTCGCTGGACAGTTCGTGTCGCCCACGCACTCTACACACGCGCCCGAGAACTGGTCGCAGTACAGATTGGCCAGACGACAATCGGGGTCCGACGCGCAGCGCGCGAGCGAGCCGCGGGAGCCGTCGGCGGAGGCGCCATCCGGGTCGCCAGCATCACCGACGCCGAGCTTGCTGCCGGTGCTGTCGAAGTAGAACGAGTCGGAGCACGCAGAGAACGTGAGGGCTGTCGCGATCGAGAGCCCTGCGATCACCGCCGAAGTCGTTGCCCTCACGGTGCTTCCCGTAGCACCGATTCCGCATCGTCCCGCGCGAATCCGCGCGGCCATTGGTACAGATACTCGCGCGCCGCAACCTTCGCGCGCGCGGGGTTCGACGTGCGAAGCACCTTGACCCGCTGCGCCGCCGCGCTCTCGGCCAGCGGACCGTGCGGATACTTCGTGAGAAGGCGCTCGAACGCAGCGGCCGCGCCGGCCATGTCACCGCGGCGCTTCTTCTCGATGCCGTCGTCGAAGAGATCATTCTGCTCGATGGTGGAGGAGCCGGCGGAGCTCGCGACCTCGAGAACCGCGGGCCCCGGCACGGCGGAGGGCGCCAAAGTCGATGGCGCCAAAGTCGATGGCGCAGGGGTCGATGGCGCCGTCTGCGGCTCGTCGTTCTTCACCTGGGGTGCGTTCGCGCCGTTCGCGCTCGTCGAAGCTTGTGCCTGCGTGCAAGGGGGCCACGACTGGCCGGCGGTGAGGCGGGCCTCTGCCCCGTCGCGCCGCACGACGACGACGCCCTCATCCACGCTCACGCGCGTGACGTGGCCGTCGCACGTGGAGTCCGTGACCTCCACGTGGAAGCGTGTACCGCGCACCTCCACTTCGGCGTCGACGGTTCGCACCATGAGGCGCTCGTTCGTCTTGAGCTTCGCAACGCGCAGGTCCAGCGTGCCCTTGCCGAGCGAGTAGATGCGGTTCTGATCGTCTTCGACGACGGACATGTCCGACCCGCCGTTCAGGGTGAGCTCGGTGCCGCCAGGATGTGCGAAGACGACCTTGCCGCCTGCAGGCGTGAACACCCGCTGGCCATGCGACACGAGCGCGCCGTCGCGAAGCGGAACGGCCTTCAGGAGGTCCGACTCGTTGGATGCGATCACGGTGGCGCCGTTCGCGTACGCGTGCGCGAGAATGGGCGTGCTGCTCGCTGTGCCTTTGCCTGCGTCACCATCCGAGGGAAACACCTTGAACATGGCGAGCACGGTCGCCGCGGCGGCAGCGAGCGCGGCGATACCAAGCCCCACACGCGCCCGCTTGCGGCGGCTCCGCGTCACGATCGCGCGCTCGATGGCGACGATCGCCGCGCCACGTGATTCGGAAGACGGCGGCGAGCCGTCGACCTTGACCGACTCCCGAAGGAATTTGGCCACCCCGGAAGCGGAGGGCCCCGCGTTGCGAGGCGACGTCATGATGGCACCCCGCTTTCGGCCAGCGCGAGCGCGAGATCCGGATCGCTCGCGATGCGCTCCTCGAGCTCACGTCGGCCGCGCACCAAGCGTGTCTGCGCTGCCGCGATGGAGACCTGCGTGATCTGGGCGATCTCCTTCAGGTCGTATCCGCATACGTCGTGGAGGACGTAGGTCCACGCCTTGCCCTCTTCGATGCCGTGCAGGTGTCCCACTACGCGATCGAGCGTGTCGCGCATCTGCGCCTCGCGGCCCACGTTGGAATGCGATGCGGTCTGCAGGGTCTCCACTTCGACGCCGTCGAACATTCGTCGCTCGATCACGCGACGACGGATCTGCTTGTAGACGACGTGCGCCGACAACGTGGAGATCCACGAGTCGAGCGAGCAGTCGCCCCTGTAGCGATCGATGGTGAGGACGAGCTCGATCATTGCAACCTGAGCGAGATCGTCGTGATCCCGATCCCCCGCTCCCAGAAGGCGCCTGATGGTGCGGTCCACGACGGGCCTCGCGCGGTCATGCAATGCGGTCGCGGCGCTGCGATCCCCGGCGCGCAGAGCTGCCAGAAGCTCGCTGTCGTCGAGGGTCGGCGTAGGCGTCTGTCTCGTCGAGCTTCCACTGACTGGTTCTCCCCGCACCAAGCGCAGCCGGGGTCGCGAGTTGTGCGAAGGCGGCGCCATCAGAAGTCTTCGTTGAATTCAGTACCCATGGAGCTCACCTAGCAGGCACCTATTTGGTCGAGGGACATGGCGCCCAAGTGCCCGTCAAAAGCGTACCCGAAAACCCAGCTCACCGAATCCGCGCACCGGAACCAGTGTTGCGGCCTTCTGCATGCGTAGGTAAAGGTCGGTCTGGCCGTACGCGATCTCGGTGCCTGCGCCGATGAGCAGTCCCGTCGATTCGTTGAAATACCAGGCGAAGTCCAGCGCGACGTTCGTGGCCGGCAGCAGATGAGATTGCTGCCGCGCCGCTGCGTCGTCTGCGTCCAGGTGACTGACCTGCTCCCACAGAAGGACCATGTCCACTCTTCCGCCAAGCTCGACCGGCCCTCGTCGCCAGAGCCGTGCCCGTCCTCCCACACCGCCAGCGACCATGGTCGCCGTGGCAGCGATGGGGCCGACCTGGCCGCTCCGTCCGCTCGCACTCACGCGCAGCCCGAGCCATGGGTTCACGTACCACTCGAGCGCAAGCCCGCCTCCTCCTCCTCCGCCGTAACCGCCGAAGCCTGCCGCAAAAAGGCCCGTGGCGGAGACCGCACCGCGAAAACTCCGCGGGAGAGGTGGCGGAGCAATCACCGGCACCGTGTCGACTGGCGGCGTGACGAAGGCAGTCGTCGCACCGGCAGGGTCGCTCGCGCTCTCCGGCAGCATCGAGGCGAGCGCAAATCCGATGGTGCGTCCGCGCTCGCGCGACGCATCACGCGCATCGAAGCCGATGTCGCGGTCGACCCACGAGCCGTCCGCCACACGGAGCATGCGCAGACGCACGTGCCGGTGCCCGTCGGACCAGCTCACCGCGACGACCGCGTCAGCGCCTTCTGACTGCTTCTGCATCACCTCGTCGCTGGGAACATCCACGTATCCGGAGAGCCTCACGACGGCATCCGCGCCCAGCGTCCGGTGCGCGGCGTCGATCGCGGCGCTCGTCGATGGATCCGTTGCGTCCGTGGACTGCACCAGCAAGACGAGGACGAGGGCGTGCGACATGCGTGAGGGCCTTCAGGTCCCGGTGTAGTGCGCGCGCAGCATCTCACGCAGCTCCGTCTTCTTGAACTTGCCGGCTGACGTCCGCGGGATCGCGTCCATGAAGACAAACGCGTCCGGTAGCCAGAATTTCGCGAAGTGCGGCGCCAGATGCGCGCGGAGCTCCTCTTCCGACACCACCGCGCCCTCCCTCTTCACCACCGCTGCGATCGGGCGCTCGCTCCATTTCGGATGCGGCACGCCAACGACCGCGGCCTCACGCACTGCGGGATGCCCCATGAGCGCGTTCTCCAGCTGCACCGTGGCGATCCATTCGCCGCCGCTCTTGATCAGATCGGCGATGCGATCGACGAGCTGCACGTACCCGAAGCGGTCCACGTTTGCCACGTCTCCGGTGCGGAAATACCCGTCGTCCGTGAAGCGATCCTTCGCTTCGATGCCGAAGTAGCTGCCCGTGATCCATGGGCCGCGAACGAGCACCTCGCCGCTGGTCTTCTCGTCGCGTGGGACGTCGCCCTGCTCGTTGCGTACGCGCACGTCGACGAACGGAACCGGCACGCCCTGCTTCGCGCGCAGCTTGAAGCGCGTGTCCTCATCCACGCCTGCGACGTCTGGCGTGAGCCGCGACACCAGCCCCACAGGAGACGTCTCCGTCATTCCCCACGCGTGGATGAGCGTGAGCCCGAGGCGGTCGAAGTCGCGCACGAGCTTCTCCGGCACGGCGGCGCCACCAACGACCATGCGCAACCCCGGCTTGAGCTTCCACTTTTCGGGCGCGGCGTCCAGGGCATCACGGATGCCCAGCCAGATCGTGGGAACGCCGGCCGCGATGGTCACGTTCTCGCTCTCGATGAGATCGAGAATGCTCGCAGCATCGAGGTGCGGACCTGGATGCACCTGCTTCGCGCCCACGAGGGCCGCCGCGTATGGCAAGCCCCACGCGTTGACGTGGAACATGGGCACCACGGGCAGGATGGTGTCGGCGCGCGACAGGCAGAGGCTGTCCGGCATCGCCGTCACGATCGCGTGCAGGAGCGTGGAGCGATGGGTGTAAACTACACCTTTTGGCTTGCCCGTGGTGCCGCTCGTGTAGCACATGCCGAGCGCGTCCTCTTCGGCGAGGTCTGGCAGCGGGCCCTCCTTCGGTGCGCCGGCGAGCCACGCTTCGTAGTCCACGTCCGTCCCGGTGACCTTGCCGTTCGCGCCCACCACGAACACCTTCTCGAAGGGCACCTGCGCGCGGAACTTCTCGAACAGGGGGAGCAGCACGTGGTCCACGAACAGAAGCCTGTCGCCCGCGTCGTTCGCGATGAACGCGATCTCGTCCGGGTGGAGGCGCAGGTTCAGCGTGTGCAGGACGGCGCCGGAGAGCGGCACACCGAAGTACGCCGTCAGGTGCGCCGCATGGTTCCACATGAGCGTCGCCACGCGGTCGCCCTTCTTGATACCCAGCGCGGAGAGGCCGCGCGCCATCGCCTCCGCGCGCGCGATCACCTGTCCGTACGTCGTGCGGGAGATCGACCTGTCTGGCTCACGGTGGACCACCTCCACGTGCGCGAGCTCCGTCTTGCACCGCTCCGTCACCCGGGTGAGGGTGAGCGGCACGTTCATCATCGTCCCTGCGGGCATGGGCTGACCTCCGGCGAACGAAGGTAGCAAAACTCCCAGCGTCGGAACGGCTCGTTGTCATTACTGCACGTAGCCCCGCGTGTTCTCGCCTCCCTCGCGATACTCCGCGCTCGGGATCGAGAGCAGGTCCTCGAGCGAGGCCCCCTCGTTCGCGGCGTTCGAGAGATCGTACAGGACCGCTCGGGCGCCCTTCGTGGACGCGGAGCCCAGCGCGGCGTCGATGTCGGGTCGTGCGTTCTGGAGCGCGTCGAGCGTGCGCTGCGCGGAGAGATCGCGCTGACGGAACGAGGTCTCCTGCCCGAGCGAGCTCTCCAGCTGCTCGCGCTTCTGGGTGAGCAGCGCCGCGGTGCCCTGGCGCACGCGCGCGTCCTGGTGGTGAAGCAGAGGAAGAAGGGCCGTTGCGCTCTCGGTCTCGCTCGCCTGACGGAACATGTGCAGCACGGGCCGGTATTCACCCTGCTCGATGCGCGCGACGTTCACATGCGCGGAGACGAGGTGCGTCGGGAAGATGGCGTAGAGGACGAACGTGGCAGCGAACGCGTCCAGCTGGCGGCGAACGAGCCAGCCGAAGCTCCGCGTGCGAATCAGCTTCGTGAGCACCAGCGCCATGCCGCCCACCACCAGCGTGGTGCCCAGGATCCCCACGACGCGGAGATCCGACAGGCCGCTGTAAGAGATGTGCATGCCGATGCGGCGATACGTGCCGAGCGCCAGCACCAGCCCCTGCCCCATCCACACGTACGACAGGATGCGCGCAAGCTTGGCCTTCGGATCGTGCGCGAGCGCGCCGCGAAAGAGGTAACCGACCACAACGGTCAGCATCGCGAGCGCCACCGTCAGCCACGCGGCGCCCTGGTGTGCGTAGATCTGCGTCGTGGTGCCTTTCGGCGGAACGCCAGCCCAGAGGCATGCGGCGTCAAGCACGTTGTAGCCAGCGAACATCACGTTGAGCAGGAGCAACGTATTGCGTGCAATCTGCACATTTGTGCCGGTCGCTTCGCCCGTGGTGACGGCCGCTTCGGGCGCGAGCGTCTTGTGGCAGGCCGGGCGCAGCAGCGTGGCACCCACGATCAACGTCGCGGCCCAGAGGCCGATGCGGAGCGGATGCGGGAAGCCGACTACGCGCGCGAACGCGGCCCAGCCCGCGGTGACGGCGTGCTCCACCATGGGGTTCGCGAGCGCGAAGACACCCAGAAACGCTGCCGCGACGCCCAGCGGTACCACGACGGGCAGAACCGAGAAGCGGCCCATCCGCGTCTTCGCATACGCGTTGCGGACGCCGGCGAACGTCGCGCCCACCCGCGAAGGAGACCGATCGATCGACGAGAACACAGACGCGACGAGCTCGGGCACGTACGTCTTTCGCATCCGCAGCGCCACGACGAACGCGAAGACCAGCGCGAGCCCGGACAGGACTGAGCCTGCGTTCGGCGCCACCGCCGCGCGCACCGCGCAACCGACGAGGAGCGCACCGAGCACGAAGAGCCGCGCGGTCCGCCGTGTCTTGCGGGCGACCACGAGCGCGATCAGCGGGACCACCACGAGCATGATCGCCGCACCGATACCGCCCGAGCCGAACCACTCGCCGTTCCAGAGCGCGATGTCCACTGCGAGCGCGACGCCCAGCAGGCCTGCGAGCTCACGAAGGCGAAGCGGCGGCGGCTTGTTCTTGCGATGCACCCACGCCGGCGTAGGCGCCGGCCCGGCGCGATAGGGAGTGGTCCACTGCGGGAACTGCGGCTGGGTCGACATGGAATGTTGGACGCATGGCGAACCGCACTTGTTTCACCGCTCGAAACACGCCTGGAGCCGCTCACGGCTCGATCGCGACCGATGGGGCTCACGCCCCCAAAGAAGCCCTACAAAGCGGTGCGTTCCACGGGCTGTCCGAGCGCGATGCGGCCCGCGAGCGCATAGGTGGAAGGCGCGACCATCGCGTGCTGCGTGGCCACGTGGATGTCGCGGAAGTGCCGCTCGAGCGGGCTCCGCTTGTAGATGCCCGTTGCGCCGCCGGCTTCGTACATGAGATCCACCGCGCGGGCCGAGGCCCGGGTCGCGTGCGTGGCGCAGAGGCGGAGCGCGGCCCTGTCGTCGTCGGTGATTGCTCCGTCGCGCGTGGCCTTCGCGAAGATCTCGTCGGCGGTGGAGAGCACGTAGGCGCGCGCACCGAGCACGCAGGCGTTCGCCTCACCCACCTGCACCTGCACCATCTCGCGCTCGGCCATCGTGCGCCGGGCCCCACCGGGCTTCTTCTTCTGCGCCAGGCCCACGAGCTCGGTGATCGCCTCCCGTGCGATGCCCATGCACACCGCCGCAACGCCGAGCGAGAGCAGTCCGATGGGCGGAAACGTGTAAAGTGCACTCTTTACCTGGGGCGCCGTACCGATGAATTTGATCGCGCGCTCGCGCGGGACCACCGCGTCCGAAACGGCGATGTCATGGCTGCCCGTGCCGCGCAGGCCCGACGTGTCCCACGTGTCGATGATGCTGGTCTGCGCGGCGTCCAGCACGACGTGGCGCAGGTCCACCTCGCCGTCGTCACCGATGACGGGCTTGCCATCACGGGTCATGATGACGCCGAGCGTGCGAAACGCAGAGTGACCGCACCCGCTCGCGAATGCCCACCTTCCGCGCACGCGCAGCTCGCCCGAGGGCAGCTCCACTGCCTCGCCGGACGGTGCGAACACGCCGCACGCGAGCACGTCCTTCACGCCAAAGATGCGCGTCCCCACGTCTGCGGGCAACCACGCGGACAGAAGCCCCGATGTGACACCGACCATCAGGCACCAGCCCAGCGCAGAGTCTGCGCGGGAGACCTCCTCGATCACGCGCACGACCTCCGACGGCTGGCACTCGAGCCCGCCGTACGCGCGCGGAACGAGCATCTTGAACGCGCCCGTGGCCGCGAGCGCACTCACGCTCGCCTGGCTCACGTTGCGGGCTTCGTCACCGGCCGCAGCCGCGCTCTTCACGTCGTGGGCGAGCGCGGCGCATGCCTCGAGCAGGGCTGACATTCGCTCATTGTACACAGGTGCACGCGCGCGCGTGCTTCCGGTATCCTGCCCTGGCTCATGCCCAAGCCCACGCGCTCGAAGGTCACCTCCGCACCGTGCGTGCTGTCCCTGGCGGGTCTGGATCCGGGCGGCGGCGCCGGCATCCTGGCCGACGCTCGCGCGATCCTGCGCACGGGCGCGTTTCCCTGTGGGGTCGCTGCGGTGCTCACCGTCCAGTCGACGTCCGGACTTCGCGACGTGAAGTCGGTACCAGCCCCGTTCGTCACGCGTCAGGCGCGCGCGGTCTTCGCGAACCAGAACGTGCGCGCGGTGAAGATCGGCGCGCTGGGCGGCGCTGCGAACGTGAAGGCGGTGGCGGAGCTCGCGGCCATCCACAGGGACATCCCGTTCGTGGTGGACCCGGTGATGCGTCCGACGCGCGGCAGCTCACGACTCCTCGACGACGGCGCGGTGCACGCGCTCAAGAAGGAGCTCCTGCCACGCGCAGCGCTCGTGACCGCGAACGTGCCGGAGGCAGAGGTCCTGCTGAAGAAGCGCATCGTGAACGTGTATGATGCACGCATTGCGGCGGAGGCGCTCGCGGGGCTGTCGCGGGGCGCCGCGCTCGTGAAGGGCGGTCACATGGGCGCGGGGAGCGCCACGGATTTCCTCTTCGTGAACGGTGAGCTCCACGAGCTCACGTCACCACGTCTCGCCATGCCGCAGCTCCACGGCGGTGGGTGCATCCTCTCCTCGCTCATCGCCGGAAGGCTTGCAGTCGATCCGCGCTCGTTCGCGGAGGAGCCAGCGGACATGCTGATCGACGCGACACGCTGGGCGAAGCGAGCGCACCACCGCGCCCTTGCCACGCTGCTCGACGTCGGCGGCGATCTACGCGTGATGCTGCCCTAGGAGCCGTCGGGGCCGTCGGGGGCCGCGTCACCACCGGCGTCTGGCGTTTCTGCGACCTCGAGCACCCAGTGAGCGGCGGTCTCGTCCTGACCGTCCCACGTCATGGTCTGCACACCGCTGATGGCGGTGATCTTGTACGCGTACGTCTGGTTGTGATCGCCCACCAGCAGGCTCAGCGTCTTCTGGTCGTTGATGGTGTAGGTCGCGGACTGGACGCGGCGCACGCGCGTGAGCGTGATGTCCTCCACGAACGTGCCTGACGACGGCGGCAGGATTCCGTCGCTCGATGCGGCGGCCTGGTTGGCGGAGGTGAAGATGAAGTAGCCCGTGACCTCCGCGCGCGTGACCTCCCCGGTCTTGCTCTTCGTCGTGAGGCTCTTCACGTTCCACTGCACCGACGTGGTGGGCGTGGCCGCCTGCGAGCTGCACGCGAGGACGACCGCGACGAACGTCACGAGCACCATCGAGCTTGAAACGAGCCTACACGTCCGCATGCGCCCCGATTATCCCGCTATTCCACGAACTCGTCGATGGGCCCGGCGCCCTCGCGCACGATCGTCGGCGGAATGGTCGTGAGGTCGATGACGGTGGTGGGCACCATGCCTCCTGCTCCCGCATCCAGGACCATGCCGAGCCCCTTGAAAGCGCGGTCGATGTCCTTCGCGTCGATGAACGGCTCCTCCCCGGGAAGCTGCGCGGTGGTGGAGATGATCGGCCGGCCCAGCCCGCGCACCAGGTCGAGGATGACCTGGTTGTTCGGCACGCGGATGCCCACGGTCTTGCGCTTCATGTGGACGATCTTCGGCACCTCGCGCGTTGCCTCCAGGATGAAGCAGTACGGGCCGGGCAAGAAGCGCTTGAGCACGCGATAGACGTGGTTCTCCACGATCGCGAAGCGCGCGATCTCGGACAGGTCCGGGCAGATGAAGGCCAGGTTGTGGTTCTTGTCCATCCGCTTGATCTGGTAGAGGCGATCGATCGCCTTCTTGTTCATCAGATCGCAGCCCAGCCCGTAGACCGTGTCGGTCGGGTAGCCGATGACCTCGCCCGCAAGGAGCGCATCGATGGCCCGGCGGATCTTTCGCGGCTCGGGGCTCTCGGGCATGACGGGAAGAAGCATCAGTAAGGCGCGCACGTCTAACAAGATCCCGAAGGATCGCAACGATTGGAATGAACGACCCAGGAGGAGCGCGCGACGACGGGCTACACCGACGAAGCGCGTGCGAAGCTGTACGCCGGCCCGCGACGTGGTATTTCTCAGGCACCCTTGCCGCTCGAGGAATTTCCCCCCTACGTCTTGCAGACCCTGGCCTTCGTGTTCGGATCGCTGTGGGGCAGCTTTCTGAACGTCGTCATCTATCGCGTGCCGCTTGGCATGAGCGTGGTGCGCCCGCGGTCGCGATGCCCGAGCTGCGAGAAGCCCATCGCCGGCTGGGACAACATCCCGCTCGTCTCGTACATCCTCCTTCGCGGCAGGACGCGCTGCTGCGATACGCGCATGAGCCCGCGGTATCCCCTCGTCGAGCTGATCGGCGGCATGATGGCCGTGGGCGTGCTCATGCACGTGACCGGAGCATACGGAACGCACATCCCGGAGTGGAAGTTCGGCCTTCTGTTCCTCGTGGAGCTCGCGCTGTGCCTGGGCCTCGTGGCCGCCGCGTTCATCGACATGGAGCACATGATCCTGCCGGATCAGATCACGATAGGCGGAACGATAGTGGGGCTTGCGACCGCGAAGCTCCGCGGTGTCGGCGTGATCGATGCGATCGCGAGCAGCGTGGGCGCATTCCTGGCGATCTGGTTCTTCTTCAACGTCGTCTACAAGTGGCTGCGCGGGCGCACCGGCATGGGCATGGGCGACGCGAAGCTCCTCGCGCTAGCGGGCGCGTGGTTCGGGTGGATGGGCCTCGCGTACGTGCTCTTCGCAGGCGCGATCCAGGGCTCGCTCATCACGGTGGCCGTGCGCCTCACAGGTCACAAGGTGGAGGTTCCAGAGTCCGTGAAGAAGGACATCGAGGAGCTCCGTCACTACGCCGAGCACGGCACCGACGAAGAGAAGAAGGAAGCGAAAGCCGCCCTCGACAACGATCCCCTGGCGGACGACCGCGACGACTTCATGCAAGCCGCCATCCCCTTCGGCCCATTCCTGATCCTGGGAGTCTTCGAGTTCCTGTTCTTCGGAGAAACAATCTCGCTCTACATCATGCGCTTCCTGGCGCCGTGGTGATCTCTAAACAGCATCCCGTCTAGGTCGTTGTTTGGCGCAGGGCTCTCGCGAGGGCTTTCGCCATCGGCCGCGCGTCCTCTCTCGTGAACACGTAGTACGGCACGGGCCTCAGCTCTGGCAGTGGACGCTTCACCAGCGCCCTCGGGACCTCGCAGAACGCGTTGACCACGCCCAGGCCCAGGCCCAGCTCCACGAGCTTGATGGTCACCTCCCACCCGCGGCCCACGGCGCCCACGACCGGCTCGATTCCTCGCTCGCGCAGCGCCGCGGTCAGCGCCTGCTGCTGCGGTCGGCCTTCGGGGGGCAGCACCAAGGGCTGGTCCGCGAGATCGCGCAGGCGCACGCTCCGCTTCTTTGCGAGGGCGTGCGTCCGCGGTAGCACCAGCACCTGATCGACGGAGCAGAGCTTGGCGCATGCGAGCTCCTCCGGCATCGCGAGGAGCACGCCCACGCCGACCTGTGCCTCTCCCGAACGGACCGCAGCCACTGCCGGCGCCGCCTCGAGCGCGCGCACCTCGATGCGGACCTTCGCGGAGCGCTGGAACGCCGGTAGCGCGTCGCCCACGACATAGCGGAGCGCGCCCGGCCCCGCAGCAAGCACGAGCGGCTCTGCGCGTGATTCACCGACGAGCCTCGCGCGCAGCGCTCGTTCGCGCTCCAGATGCTCGCGCGCGAATGCCGCGAGCTCCACGCCCTCCGTCGTGAGCACGAGCCCACGACCCGCGCGCCGGTACAGCGGCACCCCGAGCTCGTCACCGAGCTTCCGCAGGTGCCCGTGCACTGCCGGCTGCGTGATGTGGAGGCGCTTCGCCGCGTGCGACATGTTCGCGTCCTCTGCAAACGCCGCGAAGGTGAGGAGCCAGCTTGCTTCAATCATCACGATTCATGATGAATACTAACCAAACATCATTGGAAGAGATAGTCACGCGCGGTCATCTTCTCTGAATCATGAATGCACAACATCATCCCAATCTCGTACCGCGCCTGGGCGTGGACATCGGCCGCGTGATCATCCATGGCGACGGCCCCGATACTTCGTTCATTGGATGCTCCCTGGCGGACTCCCTGAAGGCCCCTGCGATGGCAGGGGCATTCGAGGCGCTCGCTCGGCTCACCGCCGCCTACGAGGGGCGCGTGTGGCTCGTCTCCAAGTGCGGCGCTGGCGTGCAGCAAAAGAGCCGTGCCTGGCTCGAGCATCACCGCTTCTTCGAGATCACCAAGATCCCGGAGGAGAACCTGCGCTTCTGCAAGACGCGTCCCGAGAAGGCGCCCATCTGCGAGAAGCTCGGCATCACGTGCTTCATCGACGACAGGTACGACATCCTCGACTCGATGCGCGGCATCGTCCCCATGCTGCTGTGGTTCGGCGAATCGCACTCGAGGAGCCCGCGCATCTGGCCCGCACCGACGTGGCGCGAGACAGAGTCACGGGCGCTCGAGGCGCTCGATGTGATCACTGCCCGTCAGGAAAGCGCAGATAGCGCGGCGGCACGGCGAGCGTGAGCCACACGCCGTTCTCCGAACAGAAGAACGCGTGGCCGTCGCGGTGCATGGCCGCGGCGTCCACGCGGAGGAGGACCGTGGGGCCCGCGCGCCGCTTCGCCACTATGTTCGCGGTCTTCTCGTCGGCGGAGAGATGCACATGCGTCCGCGCCATCCGCGAGAGACCGTCGCGACGGATAGCGGGGAGCACCGCCTCCGAGGTGCCGTGAAGCAGCTCCGCGGGCGGCTCCTTCGGCTCGAGCCCCAGCTCGACGTCGACGGAGTGTCCCTGGTTCGCGCGGATGCGCAGCGTATCCGGCGATAGCGCGAACCGCTGCTTGTCGCTCGTGCGAACGATCTCGAGCACGTCCTCGTGGCTCACGTCCTCTCCCCTCGCGCGGAGACCGGCGCGCAATGCGTCGAGCGTCACCCACCCCGCATCGTCGAGCTTGAGCCCGAGCGCCGACGGTTCATGCCGCAGCCCCAGGCTCATCAGCTTGCTCACGCGGACGTTGCTCTTGTGATCCATTGCCAGCGACGCCAATGATACATCTGAAGCCATGGTCACGGGCGCGGCTCTGAGCGTGGTGGAGCGCGGGGTCGCGCGTCCCCTGCTCGCGTCCGTGCCCGCGTCCGTGCCCGCGTCCGCGTCTCCTCCGCTGTCCCTGGTGGTGCCTGGCCTGATACCGCCGGACGAATGCGCGCGGATGGCAGCGGCGGTGACCGGTGCACGGGCGCAGTGGAACCACGACTTCGGGGGCGCGCAGTTCTCGCTTGGACGTGCATTCTACACGCATTTCGAGACCGGAAAGAGCGACGCCTACTTCGCGGGCGTGCACGAATCCGACGCGCTGGTCGAGCGCACGCTGCCCGGAATGCAGTCGTTCATGCGCGAGCTCTGCGCGCAGCTCACAGGCGATCACGCGAGGGCCCGGCGCGGCTGGTGCGGCGCAGGCGTCCACATTTTCCCCGCCGGCGGTGAGGTCGCGAAGAAAGGCGGCGTCCGACACTTCGACGTCGAGGGCCTCAACGAGCGGCAGACGCAGGGTGAGAGAGCGGCGCTCTCGATCATCGTGATGCTGCAGACACCGGAGCGCGATGGCGGCCTGCGACTGTGGGAGGCGCGCTACCACGGATGCGAGCATGCGACGCGCGCGGACGAGCGAACGCGGAGCGAGCTCTGCACGTACGACGTCGGTGACGTGCTCGCGATGGACAGCTACCGTCTGCACCAGATCCAGCCGTTCCCGGGCAACCGCGACCGCATCTCGATCACGCTGCACGCCGCCGAGGTCGACGCCGGCGTGTGGGAGACCTGGTTTTAGAAGTCCTAGCGCACGGGGCGGAGGTAGCTGAACTTCTGTTGCGACATGTCCTCGGCGGTGAGGCTCCAGTCGTCGTCGCGGGGGATGAGATAGAGGACGTCGCTCTCGACGCTGGCAAAGTTGAGGATGCCGAGCCCGCGGAGGATGTGCTGGAAGGTCGTGCGGTCCCACAAGCGGGACTCCGGGACGCGGCAGAGCGCGCTCACGGCGCGGTCCGTGGGCGAGTCCGCGACCACGAGGAATGCCATGGTGATGGTCATGTAGCGTCCGCCGCCGCGGTACGGATCGATCGGGCCGGAGGGCTCTGTGCGCGCGGTCTCGTCGGTGAGCATGCCCTGCACCCACATGCGGTAGTCGCTCTGCGCCTTCGTGTTCTCGTCGAAGTAGTCCCAGCAGCCGCGCTCGACGAGCGAGAGGTTCTGCGCGAGCTCTTCGCGCAGGTTGCGATAGGACTCCCACTTCTGGTGGTGGCCCATCGAGGCGGGGAGCGACCGCACGTGCGCGCGCAGCGACGCGTGCAGCTGGTCGTGGAACGGGAAGCACAGCTCCATCGCGAAGATCGAGCGCGCCACTAGCTTCCACCCCAGCCCGAAGCGCGCGTCCACGACCCGCTCCGGCTCATCGCCGCGCCGACGACCAAGCCCGTGCCCACGGCGATGACGACGGGGATCGTACCGAACTCGCTGGGCGTCGTACGTTGCGGACCACCGAGCCCGTTGGAGAAAGGCGACTTCCGCGCCGATGGCCCGTAGCCCGATGCGGGCCTGGGAAAATCAGGCTCACGCGCGCTGGCGATCTGCGAATAGATGCCCATGGCGCGGTAGTCCGTCCAGAACCACGCGTGCGTCGCGACCTTGCGTCCGTAGTAGTGAAGCGGCGTATCGGGGTTGGGAATGGGCGACGTCGTCACCTGGGCGCCCGCGTCGAGCTGTGCGCCCGCATCGTGCGTGGGGACGGAGGGCACAGGTGCAGTCGAGCCAGCCGCCGGGTCTGGCCCAAACGAGTCGGCCGCGACCATGCTCACGTCGACTCCGTACGCGACCATCGCGACGAAGTCGTCGTTCAGGTCGTCCATCTCCAGCGTGTCGCGCGACGTGGGCGCGACGTAGAGCACGTGGGCGAGCTGCTGGTCCTTGAGCCGCGCGTAGCCCGGCATCTTCGCGACGAAGCGGTTGTCGAAGTGCGTCGAGTCGTCCGTGTACGACGCGAGCCGACCGCGATCGAGGATGAACATGGGCGGAGACTTCTTGCGCGTCGCGCGCGCCTTCGCGAAGAGCGGCTGAAAATATGCAGCGGCGGCTAGCGCGAGATGGGAGCGAACCACGCCGCGCGGATGCGGCCAGTTGTCCATGAGCATCACCGGATCGAACATGCCCGCTGCGCCCGCTGCGAACGCGATCGACTCAGGTCCAGGCAGATCGATCACGAGCGCCACCTGCTGCGGCGCGTCCGGCATCTTGGTCCGATCGAAGAGGCTCGCGAGCGCGCGCCCGTTCCGGAAGGCCACGCCCATCGCCGTCGTGAAGATCGGCATGAGCACATCCTGCACCGGAACGAACGTGCCCGGATCCGCGGGGGGTATGGTCTTGCGCTGCGCCGTCACCGACTCGAGCAGCGTAGGCACGAAGAACGGGCGATACGTCGACGATGATGGCGAGAGATCTTGTGCGAGCGTCGCGAGCGCAGGGCGCGAGAACGGCATGCTCGTGTCGCCGTCCCACACGAGCGGCTCGCCGGCGGCGCCAAAATTCCAGCCGTATTCTCGCTGCATCGTGAGCGCGGCGCGCGTCTGTGAAGTGTCGTAGTCGTCGACGGAGCCGTAGGACGCGGTGCTACCGGACGACTTCCGCGCGAGCAGCGCGACGAGCCCGCCAACAGCCGCCACGCCGACGGTCGCGCCGAACAGCACCTTCAGCGCCGTGCGCCGTGCCATGGGGTCCGCGCCAGCCAGGCCGTCTTGCCACCAGCGCGCGCCCACGATGCCGGGCTTGTCGACCAGCTCGTCTCGCTGGAGCGGCTCGCTAGGATCCGTCATGCGCCATCCGTCATGCGCGGGTCTCCTGACATGCATGCGCCGCGAATGCGCGCGAGGAGATCGTCGTCGAAGATTCCGTCCACTCTCAGGGAGTATCGAAAGTGGGGCTCCGCGTCGACCCCGTGAAAGTCGAAATCGTTGAACCACACGGCGCGGCCCATGACGAAGGTCTTCTCTTCCGTCTCCTGGTCCCAGACGTAGAGGCGCTTGTCGCCGGCAGGACAGAGCGTGATGAAGTGGTCGGGCGCAGCTTGATCCTTCGGCTCGCCGTCGCGGTGGAGCGTGCCGTGGTCGTTCGCCTCGAGGCCCATGATGTTCGCGCGGCCAACCTGCGTGAACGGCAGCGAGTGAATCAATGCGACGGTCTTCGGGAAGAAGGTCTTCGCGCGCGCCGTGAAGTCCTTGCCGGTGGGGTCGCTCTTGTCCTTCCAGGCGCGGTTCGGGATGAGCTCTACGTACGCCTTCCATGGGAAATACACGCCGAAACGCACCTTCAGCCACAGCATCTGGCGCCGCGAGAGAGGGTAATCGCGCTCTTCTCCGAACTCACCGGTGGCGCGCGCGTCTGCCGGCACGTCGGTGTCCGCGAGCCCGCGAAAGGTCTCGAACTGCGCGTCGGTCATGGCGCGGATCACCTCGCCGTAGTCGCGGAGCGCCTCCGCGTCGTGGCCCTTCGGCATGATTCCCATGGAGCGGTGGCTGCCGCCCGTGTAGTCCACGGGGGTCTTCGCGAGGGCCAGGCAGATCTCCTCGTGCACGTCGTCCAGCCCGGAGAGATCCAGCAGCGAGGAGAGGTCCACGAAGGGGCGACCGAAGATGCCGACGAGGCTCACGCCCGCACTATACCCTATGGTACCTTCGGCGCATGGAGCTCGGGCCGGCCTACCTGGCGATCTTCGGCGTCGGAACGACGCTGGTCATGCTCGTGGCCTTCACGCTCATGCAGCGCCTGCTCTACAAGCATCCGCTGAGCCACGATCTGAACGGCGCAAACGTGGCGCGCCGCCTGAAGCGCGTGGGTCAGGTGTTTGCGGTGTTCATGGTGTCGGCCGCGGTCGTGAAGAACGGCGTCACGGGCGACATCGAACGCGACGTCATCTGGGTCACGGCGTTCGGGTTCACGGCGATCGCGCTCGTCGGTGTCACCGGTCGGCTCGGCGTGCAGCTCTTGCTCTCCTCGCGGTTGCCTGCGGAGCTGGAGCGCGGAAATGTCGCGGCCGGGGTCGCGTCTGCTGCGAACTACGTGGCCACGGGAATCGTCACTGCGCACGCCATCGGCGGAAACGACCTGCACGGGCTCGGCGTGTCCCTCGTGTTCTTCGTGCTCTCCCAGTTCACGCTGCACGTCTTCACGCTGCTCTTCCGCATGCTCACCACGTACGACGACGCAGAGCAGATCGCAGGCGAAAACCTCGCAGCGGCGCTCTCGTATGCGGGGCTCGTCATCGCCGTTGCGCTGGTCGTCGCGCATGCCGTCGAAGGTGAGTTCGTCGGCTGGGATGCGTCCGTGCGCGGCTACGGCAAGGCGCTCGTGGCGCTGGTCGCGTTCTATCCGGTGCGCCAGATCTTCGTGCAGATGGTGCTGCTCCGTGCGCCGTTCGCGCTGCGTGGCGGGCGGCTGGATGTCGCGGTGGGCGCGGAGCGCAACGCCGGCATGGGCGCGCTCGAGGCCGCCACGTACGTGTCCACTGCGCTGGCAATCACGCAGCTGGGGTGAACGATGACGGGCCTTCCAACGCGCAGCCGCACGCGCTTTCCATGACGTCATACGACGCGTTCGCGCACGAGATCATGCGCGACGGCATCATCACCGATCCGTGGCTCGACGGCGCACCGCGCTTCCGCGAGGAGCCCATCATCCTGTCCGCGAAGGAGTACGCCGCGCTCACGACGGCCGCGGAGCGACTGGGCGGCGTGTACAACGAGCTGTGCACGATCGTCCGCGAATCCCCGGATTTGCTCGACTCCTTCTTCGCGATGACGCCGTGGCAGAAGGCGATGTGGGGCGCGTCGCAGCCGCTGTGGCACGGCCTTGCGCGCGCGGATCTGTTCCTCACGGAAGACGGCATCGCGACCGCGGAGCTGAACTGCGACACACCCACTGGCGAGGCAGAGGCCATCGTGCTTGGTCGCATCGCGAAGGCCGCGCGCTCGAGCGATACAGAGCTCCACGATCCGAACGCGGAGCTCGGTGCCCGGTTTCTCGCGATGACGGACGCCCTCGCGGCGCGCGAGCTCTGCGCGGCATTCGGGGACAAGGTCGGGGACGCGAAGCCGCGTCGCACCATCGGTCTCGTCTACCCCACGGAGTTCACGGAGGACCTGTCGCTGGTCCGGCTCTACAAGCGCTGGTTCGAGTCGCGCGGCGATCGCGTCCTGCTCGGCTCGCCGTTCAATCTCACGCGCGGCGAGGGCGGCTCGCTCCGCCTGTTCGAAACGCCCATCGACGTGATGGTGCGCCACTACAAGACGGACTGGTGGGGCGAGCGAGTGTCTGCCTGGGACGACGAAGATCTCGCGGACGCAGAGCCGCTTGGCGGTCCGCTCGGCGCAACCCTCGAGGCGCAGCTCGAGCGGCGCGTGTCCGTCGTGAACCCGTTCGGCGCCGTATTGCCGCAGAACAAGCGAAGCATGGCCTTCATGTGGGAGCACATCCACCGCTTCTCCAGCGAATCCGTCGCTGTGATCGAGAGGCACGTGCCCATCACATCACGCTGCGAGTCGATGCATGGGGAGCAGCTCCGCGCCCAGAAGGACGCGTGGGTGTTGAAGAGCGACTACGGCGCCGAGGGCGACGAGGTGACCGTGGGCCGCGTGACGGACCCGGCGGAATGGGCCGCATCGCTGGAGCACGCGCGCAAGGGGCACTGGATCGCGCAGCGCTACTTCTCCGCGAACACGGATGCTGCAGGCAACGCGACGAACTACGGCGTGTACCTGGTGGCAGGCCGCGCTGCGGGCATCTACGCGCGCGTGCAAGAAGGCCCCACCGACGCAAGCGCGCTCAGCGTACCGGTGCTGGTTCGCGCGTAAGCGAGGAGTAGCGGCCCGTTCTCGACCCTGGTATCGCCTCGGCCACGCTGTTTTCGCGCACCACCCTCGACGTGTCGTTCGCGTGGCGGTAGGACGGGCGGATGTCGCTCGCTCACTACGTCACCCTCGGTCACTCTGGTCTTCGTGTCAGCCCGCTCTGCCTCGGGGCGATGACGTTCGGCAAGGAATGGGGATGGGGCTCGGAGCCCGAAGAGGCGAAGCGCATCATGGATGCCTTCATCGATCGCGGCGGCAACTTCATCGACACCGCGAACGGCTACACGAAGGGCCACTCCGAGGTCATCATCGGCGAGCACCTCGGACGTGACCGCAAGAAGCGCGACCGCGTCGTCATCGCGACCAAGTTCGTTACCAACATGTTCATGGGCGATCCGAACGGCGGAGGTTCGAACCGCAAGGCCATCATCAGCCAGTGCGAGGAGTCGCTGCGCCGCCTCCAGACCGACTACATCGATCTCTACTGGCTCCACGCGTGGGACAAGACCACGCCGATCGAGGAGACGATGCGCGCGCTCGACACGCTCGTGGAGCAGGGCAAGGTCCGCTACCTGGGCTTCAGCGACACGCCTGCGTGGAAGGTGGCGCAGGCACAGACCATGGCGCTCTTGCGGGGATGGTCTCCGCTCATCGCGCTGCAGATCGAGTACTCGCTCTTGCAGCGCACGGTGGAGGGGGAGCTCGTGCCCATGGCGCAGGAGCTCGGTCTGGGTATCACGCCCTGGGGACCCCTGCGCGGCGGCGCGCTCTCCGGCAAGTACAAGCGCGCGGAGAAGGGCAAGCACGAGGCGGGGCGCGGCGCGCGCGTGACGACCTTCCTGGACGATCGCACCTTCGACCTGCTCGACATCATGGAGGCCATCGCGAAGGAGCTCGAGACGACGGTCCCGCGCGTCGCACTCTCGTGGCTACAGAACCGGCCTGGCGTGACGTCCACGATCATCGGCGCGCGCACGCTCGAGCAGCTCGACGACAACGTGGGCGCGCTGGACGTGAAGCTCACGGCCGCGCACGTCGCGTCGCTCGACAAGGCGAGCACGCCCGCGCTCCCGTTCCCCGTCGACATGCTCTCCATGGTCCCTGCGTTCGCGTACGGCGGCACGACCATCAACGGCCAGCAGGGAAAGGCGTGGGCGATGGCACCGCAGAACGAAAAGGAGCGCTTCTGAGCCGACTACCCACGCGGGCTGACGGCGGCTACAATGCGAGCCATGATGACGAGGAAGAGGGTGGGGCGTCTTCTCTGGATCTTCGGGCTGCCCATCTTCGCGGTGGCCGCAAGCGGCGAGCCATTCGCGGGGGATGCTCTCGCCGAGTCACCGCCCGTGACGCCGATGGCGGTCGTTCACCCCATCGATACGTTGACCGCGCAGCAGCGGAAGCTCTCGCTCGGACTCACGGTCGACCGGCGCGCGAAGCTCGATGCGGCGGCGCGCGATCTCGCGGCACGGGTGGACCGACCGCCGACGCGCACCGTCCGCGCGAAGACGCCGCTCGAGCACGCGCGCGACGTGGCGGCCTCGCCGAACTATGCGATCCTCGGATCGTTGGCCGACGGAGACATCGAAGCGCTCGCGTTCATCGTGCTGATGGAGGCGGCGAAGGCCACGCAGGACGATCTGGCGAGCATCATGGCCGCCGTGAAGGCCATCAACAACAAGAAGCAGAAGCAACGCCAGCTGATCGATCAGGCACGAGCTCACGCCGATGCTCTCGGCCCCGACGCGGGCAAGGACGACTCCCTCAAGGAGCTCTCCGCCGACCAGATGGCGCGGATGGAGATGTACCTGAGCCGTGAGGCCAAGCTCGAGGAAGCGATCTCCAACGTCCTGCACAAGATGAGCGACACGCAGAATGGCATCATCGGAAACATGAAGTAGACGGTCACGCTCGGGGCGGCGACTCGGTTGCTGGCCGTACCTCATCGAGCACCGCGCGCACCGCTGCTGCGACTGCAGTTCCGGAGAACGGTTTTTCCAGGACCGCGAAGGTCGGGACGGCGGCGGTGCGGAGCGCCGCGTGGCCACTGCCCGTGGCAAACAGCACCCGCAGCCGCGGACGCACGCGTGTGAGGGAGCTCGCGAGCTCTGGCCCCGACACGCCCGGCATCATGACGTCCGTGAGAAGCAGGTGGATCTCGCCAGGATGTGCGGCTGCCGCTGCGAGCGCGGCGGGTCCACCGTCTGCGACCAGCACCTGATATCCGAGCCGCGCAAGGAATCGGCAGACGACGCGCCGAACGCCGCTGTCGTCGTCGACCACGAGGATGGTCTCGGTGCCGCCAACCTCCGAGCGATGCGCCGGCGGAGGCAAGGAGGGGGCTGGTGGTCGCGGTGTCGATGCTACACGCTGTGACACGGGCGTAGGCGCAGCGCGCCCGAACGCGACGACGCCCATGTTGCCGAGGAACCCGAAGCATGCTCGTACGTGCTCTGGTTCGAGCCCGGCGCCCTCTGCGATCTCGAGGATGGAGGAGCTTCCGTCAACACCAGAAATCAGGGTCATGATCAGCGGATCGACGACGCCCGCGAGGAGCCCGTCATCGAGCACCAGCGGCACGTCCGTCACCTGCACGTGTCTCACCGACAGGGTCTCCCGTCCCCCATCCGGCACCGGCCTCACGCCCGAAGTTTTCTCCCGATACGGCGCCTCATCCGGCCTCGCCGGCTTGGGTCGGGCGTCGTGCCCTCGCTCTGTCATTGCTCCTTCCCCCACTCCACGTTGTCGTGTCTCTCGAGCATCAATGCCGGCTCCAACGCACGCTGCATGCCATCATCGAATTCCCAGAATTTCATGGTCTCACCGCATTCGGGGGAGGCCTGTTCGGGCCAGATTGTCCCTCCTGCGTCCAATCTGGACGCGGGTGGTTCTCGACGAACTGATTCGACCGGCAGAGGGCGCGGCAGAGGGCTGAGGGGCGGTAGGCTCGTGCGATGTCGTTCTCCGCTCACGTCCGTGCGCAGCTGCTCCTGGCAGTCACCTCCACCATGGCTGCCTGCAACAAGCAGCCGGCCCCAGCCGATGCGGCCGTATCGTCCCCCGTGCCTGCGGCGACCACCGCGGAGCCGAGCGCGCCTTCCGCGAACACGCCCCCTGCGGAGACCGGGCGGCCCGAGCAACATGATGCAAGCCCCGGTGACGCAGGCACGAAGCCAGCGAGCAAAGCGTTCGTCTGCCCCCAGTACGCGACGCCCGATCACATGTGCGTCGCGCCGCGGACGCCTCCGCCGTCGGGAGACATGCGCGGCGTCCAGGAGGTGGGCACGTTCTCGGAGTACGACGCGAACGGCTGCTATGCGGCGAGCGCCCTCATAGGCACGTGCACGGGCGTCAAGACCGCCGCGGGGCCGGTGCGT
Source organism: Myxococcales bacterium (assembly GCA_025355005.1). Lineage (GTDB taxonomy): Bacteria > Myxococcota_A > Polyangia > Polyangiales > Polyangiaceae > JANXLV01. The sequence continues at coordinate 36,792 of JANXLV010000119.1, forward strand.
GCCGGCGGCAAGTGCTGTTACGAGGTGTGTCGCGTGCCGGTTCCGTGCGGCCGTCCGATCGTTGTCGACGGGTGTCCACGGCTTGCCGATCTACAGGCACGCGATGACTGGAGCGGGCCCTCGTTCGTGCTCGATGCGGACAGCGCGGTTCGCCAGCGCGCCGCGGACGCGTGGATCTCCGATGCACGCATGGAGCACGCGTCGGTGGCGGCGTTCGCGCGGCTGTCACTGGAGCTCATGGCGGTGGGCGCACCAAGCGCGCTGGTGGAGGACGCGCATCGGGCCGCACTTCAGGAGATCGACCACGCGCGCACGTGCTTTGCGATCGCTGCGGAGCTCTCGGGCGGCGAAACCGTCGGGCCTGCGCCGCTCCCGATGGATGGCGTTCGCCTGCGGAGCGACCTGCGCGAGATCGCGCTCGAGACCGCAACGGAGTCGTGCGTGGGCGAGACCGTAGCGGCCCTCGCGCTTGCTCGCGCCTCGGAGTCGTGCGCCTCGGAGCCATTGCGGGCGCGGCTCGCTGCAATGGCCGAGGAGGAGCTCTCGCATGCGGCGCTTGGCTTCCGGCTCGTCGCGTGGTCGATCGCGCAGCTCGGGCCACGCGTGGGTGAAGAGATCTTGGAGCGGCTTCGCGTGTCGGTGCATGATGCACCCATCTCCTCCGCGGACGGAGGCGCGGACGCGTGGCGTGGGCTCGGGCGCCTGACGCGCGAGGACCTCCGGGCGGTGGAGCATGATGCGCGTGGGATCGTTGCCGCGGCGGAGAAGCAGCTGCGCTACGTGGGATAGGCTTCGCGTAGCGCCGTCGCCACGGCTTCCAGTGTCGCCTCGACGGACGAGTGCTTTCGCCACACGAGCGCGATCGTCCTCTGTGCACCCGGGCCGCCGAGCGGCCGCACGTGAAGTCGCGCGCGCCGCGCCTCCGCTGCCACGGCGAGCGCGGGGATGAGCGTGATGCCTGCCCCTCCTGCCACCATCTGTACGAGCGTCGAGAGGCTCGTCGCGCGGAACTCGCCCTCCCGCACGCGCGCCGTGCCGCAGGCCTCGAGCGCCTGGTCCCGGAAGCAGTGCCCTTCGTCGAGCAACAGGAGCTCCTCGCCACGGAGCTCGGCCTGTGCGACGGGCGCCTTCTTTCGTGCGAGCGAGTGTCCGCGCGGAGTCACCAGCATGAACGGATCCCTTGCGATCACCTGCTGCGCCACGTCGCCGACGTCCGCTTCGAGCGCGACGATCGCGCCCTCGAGCTCGCCCTCACGCAACTTGCGCATGAGCACTGCGGTCTTGTCCTCGACCCAGGCGATGCGGAGGCGCGGCAGCTTCCTGCGCAAGTGCGGCGCGGTCGTCGGGAGCAAGTAGGGGGAGATCGTCGGGATGACCCCGAGGCGAATCGTGCCGGAGAGCGGGTCGCTGATTCGCTGGGTTGCTTGCACGATCTCGTCCGCCTCGAGGAGCACACGGCGCGCCCGGCCGACGACATCGCGGCCGGCCGCGGTGATGAGCACGCTCTTCTTGCTCCTCTCGAAGAGGCGCGTGCCCAGCGCGTCCTCCACCTGCGCGAGCTGCGCGCTCAGGGTAGGTTGAGATACGTGGCAACGCCCAGCCGCACGACGAAACGAGAGCTCGTCAGCGACTGCGACCACGTACTGCAGCTGCCGAAGCGTGAAGGGATGGGGTCCGGCGCTCATCGCGGTCTCCTCTGCAT
>JANXLV010000121.1 GCA_025355005.1 Myxococcales bacterium
CAGGTCGGCGCGATGGGCCATCCCACGCACGCCACCTCACCGAAGCCCGACGTCGAACCGAACATGCACTGGGCCGCCCCAAGTCGAAGTCGAAGTCGATGTCGATGTCGAGCCCGCTCAGCTCTGGAGCACCCGCAGCGACCCTCTCACCACTCCGTATCCACCCTCTGACTGACACGCCTTGAAGACGTCTCTCGGCTCCGCCTTGCCTGCCAGCAGATCGCGGTAGCTCTTGATGATGCGCGCGGTCTCCTCGGCGGACTCTCGCACGAGCTCCACGCGGAAGCGGCGCACGCCGAGCTCGCGCAGGCGCGGCATCAGGTCTGCGGCGCTCTGGGCGCGCGCGTGGAAGACGGTGTTGCGGCAGCCCACGTCGGCGATCACGGGGTGCTCCATTCCCGCGCGGTCGCGCAGGCTCACGGCGTGGCGATCGCACGGGCGACCACATGTCCTGTGATCCTTGCCCTCGGACAGGAGCGCCGCGAACACGCAGTGCTCCGTGTAGAAGAGCGGCATCGGATGGTGCACGACCACCTCCGCGAACGCGCCGAGGTCACCGTCGAGCAGCGCCGTCAGCTGCTCTGCGTCCAGATCGAACGCGGGGGTGAATGCCACGAGGCCGCGCGAGAGCACCTCGCGCGCGCTGAGACGGTTCGTCACGTTGAGCGAGAAATCCCCGACCTTCGGCGGTCCGCTCTTCGCGTCCATCAGACCGCCGAGGCCGCGCACGAGCATCGCGTCAGGCGCTAGCTGCCGCAGGAACGTGACGATCTTCTCCTCGCCTGGCTTCAAGATGCGCGGAGGGGCCAGCGTGATGTGACACGGGCCACGCGCGCGCAGCGCTCGCACCGCATTGCCCGTTCCCGTGAGCTCCAGGAAATCCAAAATGATGCCGTCTGCACCGGCGTCGAGCGCGGCGTTCGCCTGCGCCTCGTTGCGGCACAGCGCGAACAGGCCGCCAGGGGGTGGGCTCGCGTCGATGGCCGCGCGCGCACGCTGCACCAGCTCCGCCGCAGTGATTCGCGTGGTTGCGTGGGGAGTCGTATGGCCCAACGCCACGCAGAGCTCGCGTCGCGCGCGGTTCAGCGCGGACGGCGGGATGAACGCGTCGGCCGGGATGTCGAGCGCGAGCGACGTGAGCTCGTACGGCGTCTCGCCGAGCCGCGAGAGCTTGGCCTTGAACGCCGCTTCTTGAGGGTGCGCATCACGAGCTCCGTCGGCGCTCGTCGCTGCGCTCTTCGCGTGTTCGACGATCGCGTCCAGCGTGATCTTGGCCGTAAGGCCGCGGTCGGTCGTGGCCGTGAGAATGGGGTGCTCGCCGATCTTCGCCGTCAGGCGCATTTCCACGCCGATCCGTCGCTCCGCGGTGCGCGCCGCCTTCTCGCGGGATGGGTCGTCCGTGCGGAACACACGCGCGCCCGCGGCCAGCGCGCCGATCGCCTTCTCCGGTCCGAGCCAGAGCGACGCGGTGTCACCAGGCTCCGCCATCATGACGTCGCGCCCGTGGACGCTGATCTCCCAGATGCGTCCGCCGAGCTCGCCCTTGCCCTCGCGCCCTCCCTCGACCAGCACGCCGTCGCCGCGCGCGATCTCGTCCGTGAGCGTGAGCTCGATGGTGCTGCGCTGGCCCTTCCGCATGGTGCCGGTGACGACACCCACGGCGAGCCCGCGGTGATCTGGCGAGCGACCTTCGACCAGACGCTGGTGGTCCACGCCGCCGAGGAATCCCGGGCCCGAGCCGCACGTGTACGTGGCGAGCGCGGTCTTGCGCTGCTCCTCCGTTGCGGTGCCATCGATCGCGCTCCGATAGAGCGACGTGGTGGCGGCCACGTACGAAGGCCCCTTGAGACGCCCCTCGATCTTGAGCGATATGACGCCTGCCGTGACGAGCTCCGGGACGAGCGCGCTCGCCTCCAGATCTTCAGGCGACAGCAGGTATGCCACGTCGGCCAGATCCCGGCGCTCACCGTCCACGACGAGCTCGTACGGGAGCCTGCATGCCTGCGCGCAGGCGCCGCGGTTCGCGCTGCGGCCGCCGATCGCCTCGCTCGTGAGGCACTGACCGGAGTACGACACACACAGCGCGCCGTGTACGAACGTCTCGAGCTCCGCCGAGGTCTCGCGCTTGATGGACGCGATGTCGGCGATCGAGAGCTCACGCGCGAGGATGATGCGCTTCGCGCCGAGCGACGTGGCGAACGCGACGCTCGCCGCATCCGTGCACGTCATCTGCGTGGACGCATGAATGGCTAGCGTGGGCGCGATCTCCGTGACCAGCCGCAGCACGCCCAGGTCCTGGACGATCACCGCGTCCACGCCAGCCTCCGCGCACGTGCGCACGGCTGTCTCCAGAGCGGACAGCTCGTCGTCGAAGACCAGCGTGTTCAGCGTGACGTACGCGCGCACGCCGTGCTGATGCAGATAGTCCACGGTCGCAGCCAGGCTCGCCTCCGCGAAATTCGTGGCGCGCGCGCGGGCGTTGAACGACGCGAGGCCGAAATATACGGCATCCGCGCCGGCCTTCACTGCCGCTTCCATGCTCTCGCGATCTCCCGCGGGAGAAAGCACCTCTGCGCGTCGCGCCGTCATCGCTTCGTATTGTAAGCTCCGGCACCGATGACGCCGCTCACATTCGACGCCTGGTTCGCAGAGAAGCACAGGGACATCTCCACACTCTCCGCGAAGGCGGTCCTCTCGCTGTCCGAAGGAGGCGCGACGCTTCCGTTCATTGCGCGCTACCGCAAGGAGCAGACGGGCAACCTGGACGAGGTGCAGATCGGAGCCGTGCTGGAGGCGAAAGAGACCTGGGACGCCGTGATGGGCCGCAAGGAGACCGTGCTCTCCGAGATCGAAAAGCAGGGCAAGCTCACGCCCGAGCTGCGCGATCGCATCGTCGGCACCTACGAGCTCGCTCGACTCGAGGAGATCTACCTCCCGTACAAGCAGAAGCGAAAGACCAAGGCGCAGGCCGCGCGCGAGGCAGGCCTCGGGCCGCTCGCGGACTGGATGTGGAGCGTGGCGCATGGTGCTGCTGCCGACGGCGCTTCATTTTTCGATCGCGCGGAGGCCCTCAAGGCCCCCGAGCACAAGATCACGTCGAAGGACGACGCGATCTCCGGCGCGCGCGACATCGTGACGGAGCGCCTGGCAGAGGATATGGGCCTACGCGAAGTCGTGCGGCGCGCCATGTTCGATCGCGGCGTCGCGTCCAGCAAGAAGGGCGAGAAGGCGAAGCCGAACAGCAAGTTCGAGCGCTACTTCGAGCACGAGGAGTCGATCGCGTCGCTCCTGCGTCCCGAGAGCTCGCACCGGTACCTGGCCATGCGGCGCGGCTTCATGGAAGAGGAGCTGGTCCTCGGGCTCGGCGCGTCCAGCACCGACGAGTCGTTCGACGCGAACCTGCTCGGCTCGTTCGAGCGCGCAGCGTGCACCGCGAAGGACTCACCCGTCTCCGCCGAGATGAAGAAGGCTGCGCGCATGGCGCTCAAGGTGTACGTCGCGCCGTCGATCGAGAACGAGGCGAACAAGGCCCTGCGCGAGGTGGCCGATGCGGCTGCGATCAAGGTCTTCGCTGAGAACCTGAAGAAGCTGCTGCTCGCATCGCCCTTCGGCGCGAAGTCCGTGCTGGGCGTGGACCCCGGCATTCGCACCGGATGCAAGCTCGCGCTGGTGAGCGACTCGGGCAGCTACCTCGGCAGCCACGTGATCTATCCCGATCGCGAGCCGGCCGCCGCGAAGGCCGTTCTCGGCGCAGCCATGACGAACGGGAAGGTGTCCGCAGTCGCGGTGGGCAACGGCACCGCCGGACGCGAGACCGAGACGTTCCTCCGCAAGACGCTCGCTGAGCTCGGGCTCTCCCAGATCCCCGTGGTCATGGTGAGCGAGGCCGGCGCAAGCGTGTATAGTGCAAGTGACGTCGCGCGCGAGGAGTTTCCCGAGCTGGATCTCACCATCCGCGGCGCCATCTCCATCGCGCGCCGCCTGCAGGACCCGCTCGCGGAGCTGGTGAAGGTGGACCCGAAGAGCATCGGCGTGGGTCAGTACCAGCACGACGTGGCACCAGCGCAGCTGAAGAAGAGCCTCGAGACCGTGGTGGAGAGCTGCGTGAACTCCGTTGGCGTCAACGTGAACACCGCGTCGCCGTACCTTCTTGCGAAGGTCGCAGGCATCGGCGCGCCGCTCGCACGCAGCATCGTCGGTCACCGGCAGTCGAAGGGTGTCTTCCGCGCGAAGAAGGATCTGCTCGGTGTGCCGCGCTTCTCGGACAAGGTCTTCGAGCAGGCCGCGGGCTTCCTGCGCATTCCGGGCGCCGACGACCCGCTGGACAACACTGGCGTGCATCCGGAGCGCTTTCCGCTGCTCGAACGCCTCGCTGCGCGGCTCGGCAAGAAGGCGCGTGACCTCACCGGCGCGGGCGTCGCCGACATCAAGAAGGACGCGTCATTCAAGACGGAGGTCGGGCCCTTCACGTTCGACGACATCGTTCGCGAGCTGGAGAAGCCCGGTCTGGATCCGCGCGCATCCTTCGCGCCGTTCCAGTTTCGCGAGGACATCCACGCCATGAAGGACCTCACGGCGGGCATGGTGTGTCCGGGCATCGTGACGAACGTGACGAACTTCGGCGCGTTCGTGGACATCGGCGTTCACCAGGACGGACTGGTACACGTGTCGCAGCTCGCGGATCGCTTCGTGAAGGATCCGCGCGACGTGGTGAGCCCGGGCGACCACGTGTCCGTCCGCGTGCTCGAGGTGAACCTGCAGAAGAACCAGATCGCGCTCACCATGAAGCAGGGAGCACAGGCGCGGCCGCAGCAAGGGGAATCGCGGCCGCAGAACGCGCAGGCCTCGCGCCCACAGCAGGGGCAGGGACAAAAGGCGCCGCCGGCGCAAGGTCAGGCGTTCAGGAACGACGCGCTCCAGAAGCTCGAGCAGTTCAAGAAGGCTCTCAAGGGCACCGTTTGATACGCTCCTTTCCATGACGCGCATCGCGGGAAGGGGAGGGCTCGCCGTTGCGTTCACCGCGCTGCTCCTCGCGTTCGCTTCGCCTGCTTGCAGCGCAAGCGACGACACCACGACGGCGCTACCCACGAAGGACGCAGGACAGGACACCGGCGCGGACACTGGCCCCGCGCCATTCTGCGCGGTGAACCAGGTAAAATGCGGCCTGTCCTGCGCGTTCCTTGCGGCGGACCCCACGAACTGCGGTCGCTGCGGCAACTCCTGCATGCCGTTTCCTTCTGGCGCCGCGCGCTGCGTGAGCGGTGTCTGCGCGGATCCGGCCTGCGGCGCGGGCTTCGCGGACTGCGATCTCGATCAGAAGAACGGCTGCGAGGTCAACGTGAGCGGCTCGCTCGCCAACGACTGCGGCATCTGCGGGCGAAAGTGCGGAGGGCCGTGCGTGAACGGACTCTGCACTCCGGTGTCCCTCGCCACTGGCCTGGTCGCGCCGTTCTCGATCGTGCGCGATGGTACCGATCTGTTCCTCACGGACTACGGCAAGGACATCTCCATGCCGCCTGACGGTCGCGTGCTGAAGGTGCCTGCCGCGGGAGGGCCCGCCGTGGTGCTCGCGGATCTGCAAGCCTTGCCGCGCGGTCTCGCCGTCGACACCTCATACGTGTATTATACACTGTTTGGTGCCAAGGGCTCCGGGCAGGGCTCCGTGATGAAGGTGGGGCGTGACGGAACGTGCGGCGCCGCTCCCACGTGCCCCATCGTCCTCGCCACGTCACGAAAGGCTCCGTGGTCCGTCGCGCTCGACGCCGACTACGTATACTGGACGGAGCGCGGAACCACGGCGGCTTCCAACTCCGACGGTGGCGTGTTCCGCGTGAAGAAGGACGGCTCCGCCGCGCCGGAGGTGGTCGTGTTCCCCGCGGGCGAGGCCATCGCCCTCGCGCTGTCGGACACGGAGGCGTACTTCTCCGCGAGCGGCCACGTGTTTGGCGTACCCAAGACGGGCGGTCTGGGCGTGGACGTCGCCACCGCAGACGGCGGTCTCGCAGTCTTCGGGCCCACGCTCTATCTGGGTGACAGCGCTCGCGTGTCGATCGAGCCGCTGGCGGGCGGAGCGCCGACCTTCCTCTTCGTGAAGCAGGGCGCGACGGCGCTCGCGGTCGATTCCACTGGGCTCTTCGTCTACGAGAACGGCCAGGTCTACGAGTCACGGCCGAGTGGCGCATGCCCGTTCGCCGGGACGTGCCCGGTGAAGGTGCTCTCGCTGCAGGCGCCCGTGGATCCGTCGCCATCGCCGTTCGCGTTCGACGACAACTACGTGTATGGTGCATCGACTGACGGGCGACTTCTCAGGGTCCCACGGTGACCCGCAGTCCGATGCGCATCATCGGTGTCGTCGTTTGCGTGGGGTTCTGGCTGCTGGGTGAGGCGATCGTGCGCTCACTTGGCTCGTCGTATGGTGGCGGGCTCGTCGGGTTCGCGCTCTTCTTCGTGACTCTTCGTGCTCGGCTGATTCCGCTCGAGCGGGTGCGCGGCGGCAGCGGGCTGCTCGTCACTCATCTGGCGTTTCCGATCGTCGGCGTGACGGCGGGCGTTACGTACGCGGCGCGCTCGTTTGCCGCCGAAGGTGTGGCGATCGTCGTGTCCACGCTCGTGTCCACGCTCCTCTGTCTGTCCGTGGTCGGTCTGGCTGCGAAGTGGCGTCTGCGCACGGAGACGACGGACCCGTGAGCGCGCTCCTCTTCTTCCTCGGGTGCGCGGGTGCCTATGCGGGCGCTTATGTCACGCGTGCGCGTCATCGGTTGCCCGTGCTGATGCTCGCCGCGGCAGTGGTGGGCGTCGTGCTCGTGCTGCTCGGTCCGGGTGTGGAGGCGGCCTTCAGGCAGGGCATCGCGCCGTATTCGTACCTGCTCGGGCCCATGACGGTGGCGCTAGCGGTCCCGCTCGCGGAGGCATCGGAGGACGGCGCCAGGAAGGCGCGCGTCGGCTTCACGACCGCGCTGCTCCTTGTCTCGGCGGGCCTGTCTGCCGCGTCGATCGTGCTCGTCGCGAGGTGGCTCGGTGCATCGGCGACCGCGTGCGCGTCCCTGGCGCCGCGGGCTGCGACCAGCGCGCTGTCGGTGCCCACGTCGGAGGCGCTCGCCGGCTCCGCGTCCCTCACCAGCGTCATCGTCGCGACGAGCGGCGTGCTCGTCGGGCTCGTCGGACCGGGTCTGCTCTCGTTGCTGGGCGTGAAAGACCCACGAGCTCGGGGGCTCGCGCTCGGCGCGTCGGGGCACCTCGTGGCAACGGCGCGTGCGTGGGAGGAGAGCCGCGAGGCGGGCACCGCGTCGACATTCGCGCTCATCGTCCACGGCGTGCTCACCGTAGGCGTCAGCTTCCTGCTGCACGCGCTCCGCTTCTTCTGACTAGAAGCACACCTCGGGGCGATCGAAGATGGCGGTGAGCAGCGCAAGCACCTCCTGCGCCTCCTCTGCCGAGAACGCATCGAGATACGGGGAATCTACATCGAATACCGCGTGGAGCTCCCCGGCGCGCACCACGGGGACCACGAGCTCGGAGCGCGAGCGGCCGTCGCACGCGATGTGGTCCGCGATCTCGTGCACGTCGGGGATGCGCTGCACCTCCCTGGTGCGTGCGCACTTGCCGCAGACGCCGCGATCGAAGTCGATGCGGAGGCAGCCCATCGAGCCCTGGTACGGACCGACGGCGAGCGTGCGCTCTCCCACGCGGCGGTAGAATCCGCAGAAGTTCGACTGCGCGAGCGTCTGGTACAGGAGGCATGCCAGCGTGGCCTCCAGCGAGACAGCGTCCGTCTCGCCGTCGCACGCCGCGCGGATCTGCGGCGCCGCTTGCTGCAGACGCGCGAGCCGCAGCGAGGGAGACAACAGTGTCTCCAGAGCGAGGCGCGGCACGTCAAGGTGGGGGAGGTCGATGCCTTCGCTCATGAGCCAGCATCGTACCGGATTCCGCCGTAGACTCCCTCATCGCATGCAGCCGTTCGACCCTCGCCAGAATCCCTACGCGCCTCCAACGGCGCCGATGGCCCACGAGCCGCCTCGCGTGAGCGGCCTCGCGCTTCCTGGTCAGAACGTCGCCCTCTACAACGCGAACCAGGTCGCGCTCGCGACCTTCTGCGGAACCGTGCTCGCCGGGGCGATCTTGATGACGCTCAACGAGCGGCGCGTTGGTCGCGCGTCTGCGGGCTGGGCGCTCCTCGGTGGAGGCGTGGTCGTGGCCGGGCTCCTCTTCGGCCTCGCGTTCCTCTTGCCCGAGAACGTGCCCAGCCTGCCGATCTCCATCGGGCCCATCGTCGCGATGCGCTTCTTCGCCCAGAAACGGCAGGGAATGTTCGTGAGCGAGCACCTCATGCTCGGCGGCAAGAAGGGCTCCGGCTGGGCCGCGTTCGGGATCGGCATGGCGTGCCTCGTCGTCATCGTGGTCGTAGTGGTTGCCATCGCGATGGTCTACGCCGTGGCCACCGGCGAGGTCTGATCAGCGGCGCGTGGTCTTGCGCGTGCCCTTGTGGGCCTTCTTCTTCGGCTTCGTCGTGCTCGCCTTCTTCGACGACGTCTCCGTCGTGGCGTCGGTGGTGGCTTCCGCGCTCGTCGTGGTGAGCTCCGGCTCCGGCTCCATGGGGGACGGCACGGCCCGCGCTGCCGGCGTGACGGGGGCGACGGTCGGCTTCCACGTGTCCGGCTTCTGCACGCTCGGCGCGTCCTCCCACTTCGGCGCGTCCGACGACACGACCTTCGCCTTTGCCTTCAGCTTGGCTTCATCGTCTTCCTTGTTCGCAGCGGGCGCGGGAGAGTCGGGGGTGCTCTCCCAGTCGTTCATGGGCACGTTCTTCCGCGGCGCGCCGAAGATCTCATCGAACGCGACCGTCACGCCGATCGAGATGATGTGCATGTGCCCCGAGTAGACGCCGTTGTTGACCGCGGGGAACAGCTTGCCGTCCGCGCCCGCGCTCGCGCCGCCCGCGGAGGGATTGATCGGCCGGATGACGCCGTCGCCCACGGTGCGCGTCATCTCGAAGATCTCTGCGAGCGCGAGGTTCACCGCGACAGGGCCAGCCTTGTAGCCAAGCCCCGCGGTCGCGCCGACCTTCGTGAGCGTGTCGAAGTCGATGCGCGTGTACTTGGAGTCCGTTGCACTCGAATCGAAGTACGCACCGCCGCGGATGCTGATGGTGCCGCCGAGCGCGCGCGTGTTGTACGCGCCGCCGCCGCGGATGCTGAACGTGTCCTTGTAGCCGTGGGTGGAGACGCTGTGAATGTTGGAGTACGGGCCCAGCTTCGGGATGTCGATGGTCGGGCCATCGCCCTGCGCCGAGCCCCACGTCTCGTAGGTCGCGTCGAGCTCCACGTCGAACGACTCCGTGCCGTTCTTCATCGCGATGTAGCGGCCGCCCGCGCGCACGACCCACGGCAGCTTGATCTGGAGGTGCGCGGTGCCCGGCTCGATCGGGATGCTCGCGGCGACGGTCGGCGGCGCGGCGTTCACGGTGCCGCTGGTGTCGAGCGTGTGCGCTGCCCGCACGTTGAGGCCAAGCGCGACGGACTGACTCGGACGCGCGAGCACACCCGCTGACGGCGCGAACGTCATGCCGCTGGTCTTGATCTCGCTGCGCGAGTCGCACGGCTGGTACTCCGCGTTGGGGCAGAGCGCCGGCGAGATGTCGGAGAACGACACCGTGGTCGTGTCGAACTGTCCGAGGACGAGCGAGCCGCCGAGGCCCACGTCGAGCCAGCTGGTCACGCGGTACGCGGCCGCGACCGTCGGGTAGATCAGGCTGGAGCTCGATTGGACGCTGTCGTAGCGGCCCGGGCCCGGCGCGCCGTTCACGCCGAGCTGGAACGTGCGACCACCGACGGCGGAAGGACCGAACGCGGCGAACGCGAACGTGAGGCGATCGAAGTAACCGAAGTCCGTGGTGAGCGCGAGGAACGGCGCGAAGAACGCGGGGCCCTTGTCGGAGTCCACCGGGTAGCGCGAGCCGCCCCACGGAGTCGCTTGATCCTTCGCGTTGTCGGCGTAGCTGCCCGCGCGCTGGAAGCTGAACTCGTGGAAGTTGAGGTTGCCGTTGAGCAGGAGGTGTGTGCCGCGCTGCCGGGCGAGTCCACCAAGGTTGTATTGTACAGCTGTCGGATCGTCGGCCTTCGCGGTGAACGCGGCGCCGCGGCCCAGTGCCTCGGTCCCGTTGTCGGGGAACTCGAAGCCGCCAGCGTGGGCAACGCTGGATGCAGAGATGGCGCTAGCAGCGAGGAGCGTCGCGGCAGCGAGTGTGCGGAGCACTCGCATCGCGGCTCAGGTGCAGCCGGGAGCGCCTGTGGGGGCGCCCGTTATCGGGTTTGTGCACGGTGCGCATTCGTGATCACCGTCGCAGTTGCCCTGGGCGATCGCGATGCCCGCGAAGCCGAAATTCAGGCAGTTCGAGAGACACACGCCGGTGTAAGCGCCCGTCAGGAGATTCGACGCGCTGCATTTCTGTGGCTTGAAGCTCGGGTCGAGGAAGTCGTTCGGGACGCACGACTCCGTGCCCTTGGTGCAGGTGTCCACGGCGAGCTGCTTCTGCTCCGCAGCGGGGACAGAGGTCGTCGGGACGCAGCGGCCCTTGCTCGCGCCCTTGCTCTGGCAGCACTGCGCGAAGAGGACTGCGGGCTTTTGCGGGCCCGGATCACAGGAGATCTTGCACGCGCCCGTGGCCTTGCCGGACAGCGGGTCGTAGCAGGGCGCGCACTTCTCACCGGTGTCGCAGTCGGCCTGCGGGAGCATCGCGGACTGCGCTGCGATCTGGGGAAGCGCGGCCGACATGCAGCGGCCCTCTGCGCTATCGACGGACGCGCAGGTCTTGGGGATGAACTGCCCGCCGGATGCGATGAGCTTGTCCGGAACGCAGAGACCGGTGGGGCAGGTGGCGAGCTGCGACGAAAGAGCGGGCGGCACGAGCTTCGAGTCGAGGCAGTGCGCGCCGCTCGATGCGCCGCCGCACGCGGGGAGGGAGCTCGGATCGAGCACGGGAGGCCCCTGATGCGGGCACGTGGGAGCCGATGCACCGCCGCCGCCGCCGTCCTTGCCGTCGCCGTTCTGCGAGGTGCACTGCGACGTATCGACGGGCGCGCCGATATCGCACGCGCCAGAGTTCGTGTTGGTGAGCGGGTTCACGCAAGGCGCGCAGCGCTCGCCGCCGCCGCATGACGACTGCGGCAAGAGGTCCTTGTACATCGCGACCTGCGGGACACAGACGCTGAGGCAGACGCCGTCGGCGTTGTTCATCGATTTGCAGGACGGGGGCTTCGCGCCCTTCGACTTGACGAGGGCGTCGGGAACACAGAAGCCGCCGCTGCACGCCGCGAGCTGCGTCTGCACGTTCCCCGGTACGTCGGCAGAGGGGACGCAGTGAGCGCCATCACACGCAGGACCGCACGCCGGGAGGGTGCTGGGGTCGACATCGGGAAGAGTCGCCGGGGTGGAGTTGCAGTTAGTCTTCTGTTGTGTCGTGGCGGGTCCACCGTCGAGGCTGTACCTGCCTTCGAGCGGCGTCCCCATCAGATCGGTCGGCCCGCAACCGGCTATCAAGAGGCCGCCTGCGAAGATCAGCCCCGACACTCCGCACATAAGCTTGCTGTTCATCCAGAGCACCCTCTGGGCTACCTCTATCCAAGGTTCGGGCCAGCAATTGAGGTGTGTTCAACAGCGTGATGAGTCTGGTTCAATAGCGAAAAGAGGCTGGTTTTCGAGGAAAAATACACACGGAGCGGACGACGTCGCCCATCCGCAACGGTCGAGCGTGACCCACCCGATCCACACAAATCAGGTACGGCGAAGTCGCCCACAGGAGACAGGGCGAGGCAGAAGGTCGAGGTCGAGGTCCAGGTCGAGGTCCAGGTCGAGTTCCAGGTCGAGTTGGAGGTCGAGGTCGATGTCGAGGTCGAGGTCGAAGTCGAAGTCGAAGTCGAAGTCGAAGTCGAAGTCGAAGTACCTGTTTGCGGGCTTTGCGGAGCTTGCTCGGGGACTCGTGGTCGCTCCTTCGCTTCGACGAGTGTGGCATCGTGCTCGACCAGTTCAAGGCCGAGCTCGCTTCGCTCGTCGCCCTTTGGGCGAGCCTTGAGCTGGCCTCCGCTCGACGCCCCACTTCGTCGGAAGCGGAAGGAGCTCGCACATGGAGTTGAGAATTTACGGAGTGATCATTGAGACGGTTGGGATGCTTCGGAGGGAGATGGAGGCGATTGGAAGAGTGGATCCGGAGCTTGCGAAACAGATGCGGCGCGCGGCGTCTAGCATCGCGTTGAATGTTTCGGAGGGATCGTACTCGCGTGGACGGAACGCGCAGCAGCGGTTTCACACGGCGCTCGGCAGCGCGCGGGAGACGCTTGCGTGCATCGAGGTGGGAGTCGCGCTGGGCTACCTGCCCTGCGTCAGAGACGAAGTGCGCGCTCGCATGCGTCAGATCCTGGGCACGCTGACGAAGCTCACGCGTTAGCTGCAAAGTACACGCAGTCAGGGCTGCGCCGCGGAGAACGAGCTCCGCGGCGCGGTCTTCGCGTGGTCAGCGCATCAACCCCGAGAGCATCTTCGCGAGGTTCATGCAGCGCTGCATGATGTCGACCGAGGTGGCGTAGTCGAGAGCGCCGATCGCGTGCGCGCCATCCGCCGCGCCAGAGGTTTCGCAGGCGCTGTTCCGAGCGCCGGTGAAGTACTTCCGTCGCATGCCGGGCGAGAAGTTCGGAAGTCCTTCAGCGACATGCAGAAACACGCTCTTGCTAGCCCGCAGGGCCTGGTCCCGAAACTCCTCATCGCGGATCCCAGCCCGATGCACAGTCACCACGAGCTCCTTGGCCGCTCGATAAACATCCAATCGCTGAAACGGCATGAGGCAATCAGTCTTCGCAGTGTCGTTCATGTGGTCCTCCTGACATGCACAGCCCCGTGCACGCGTCCTCGTGTTGTCAAACCCCGGCGACGCCCCCGAGCAACTGCGTCTCGACGGCGGGGTTTGACAACGCGAGGCCGCGTGCGCACCCCCAGGCATGTCAGGAGGACCACATGAACGACCGCGAGCAAAAAGCGCCCACCGCCCGAAGAGAGGGGAGAAGTGGAAGGTCGAAGTCGAGGTCGAAGTCGAGGTCGAAGTCGAGGTCGAAGTCGAGGTCGAAGTCGAGGTCGAAGTCGAGGGTCGAGGTGGTCGAGGTCGAGGTCCAGGTCGAGGTCCAGGTCGAGGTCGAGGTCGAGGGTCGAGGTCGAGGTCGAGGTCGAGGTCGAGGTCGAGGGTCGAGGTCGAGGTCGAGGTCGAGGTCGAGGTCGAAGTCGAGGTCGAGGTCGAAGTCGAGGGTCGAGGTCGAGGTCGAAGTCGAGGGTCGAGGTCGAGGTCGAGGTTCAGATCGAAGTCGAAGTCGCTGTCGAAGTCGCTGTCGCTGTCGAAGTCGTCGCCGACTTCCTCTCCAGCACAAACAGCGCCGCGACCGCGATCTCCAAATACCCATGCGAGATCGCCAGCCGCAAATATCCGGTCCTCGCCGCCACGAGATCCCGCAGGGCCCATGCCGCAATCGCAACGAACCCCAGCACGAACGCCGCGAGAATCCACGGTCCCACGTCCGCGCGCAGCGCCCTCGCGGTCGATGCGAACGACCTGATCCCAGCGCGCGGTCTCGCCTCTTCCGGCACCGCTCGCAGCCACACCGCGTAGTGCACGGACTGCGCGAACGCGAAGAAGAGCACGAAGCGGAGCGACAGGGCGGGGTCCGCGACTGGCGAGAGTGATCGCATCTGCACGTCGAGCGTGAGGCCGGCGAACGCGTCCGCCGTCTCGCGCAGGGGCATCACGAAGAGGAGCGTGCCCAGCAATGCGAAGAGGAGCGCGACCCAGAGGTGCCTCCGAGCGCCCACGCCCCCCGCCCGTTGTTTCGTGCGGAAGAAGAGCGTCCACATCACGAGCGCCACGATGTTGTGCGCGTGCGCCATCCAGATCTCCGCGACGCCGCGGTGCCCGTGGACCCAGAAGGCCAGCGCGCCCAGCGTCGCGACGGCCGCGGTCTTTCGCGGGACGGTGGTCCTGGAGATCACCGCAGCTCCCATCGCGCATAAGAGGCCGACCCACACCTCCGGCCGCGAGTACACGACGCCGAGCGGACCTATGACGAGCACCCAGAACGCCGCACGCCTGTGCAGCCCCGGCCGCGCGACCAGGTACCGCACGTCGGAGAGGAGATGCGGCACGCCGAGGGCGATGGGCCCGAGCGCCAGCAGCGCCATCGGAAAGAACCACGCGCCCAGGAACGCGAGCATGACGGAGAGGCTCGCGAGCACGAGCACGCGCAGGCCGCGATCACGCAGCAGCGGACGTGCCGCGCGCGCGCCGAGCGACAACACGGCCCCGCGCGCTCGATCCAGTGGACCAAGCGCGGTGACCGCACGCTCGAAGAGCACCTCTGTCACACGGACGTTCATCAGGCTCGCCGTTCGATCACGCCTTGTTCTTCTTGCGGCGCAGCGCGAGCGGCACGAGCGCCGCCAGGCCGAGCGGAAGCAGGATGTTCCACGGCGACGTATCGTTGCCCGTGACCGTGCAGCCGCCGGAAGAAGAGCTCTTGCCCGTGGTGCCGCCATCGCTGGTGGCCGCGCCACCGTCGCCGCTGCTGGCGCTCCCCGAGACGCAGAGGATGCAGTCGTGGGTGGTGCTGCCACACGGGAAGTTGATGCCGCCGTCCGAGCAGTACTTCACGCTGTTGCACGTCGAGTTCTGGCAGGTGCCTGCGGTGCTCGCAGTATCATGTAGACTGCACGCACCTCCGACGGCCACCGTTCCGCCGCCACCGCCGCCTGCGCAGTCCTCTGCTGCCGGCGGCAGTGCATCCGCGAACGCGGGCGCCGCGATGAAGAGCGCACCGAGCGCTACCCCGAAACCAAGGATCTTCGTCTTCGTCATGTCAGCGACCTCGTTGTGTTCGTGCCATCCCGGAAAGCAGCGATAGCGAATCACATTCCGGCTGCGTCGGACCGGAAATACCGAAGAATGGACAACGGCGGCCTGCGCGCACGATAGTGACGTGGATGGTCGCGCACGTGGCTCGCTTCGTGGAAGAACAGTGCGCGCAGATCGATCGCGATCACAAGCGCGACGATCTGCCGCGCGCGAGTGTTGCATGGGTGCTGCTGTTCGCGACCGTCGCGATCATCCTGCCCAGGCTGCTCGGAAGCCCGGAGTCGTTCCAGGGCTCGACGTTCCTGCAAGGGCTCTCATCCGCATGGCCCGCGCCCGAGATGCACGCGCAGCTGTTCTGGGCGCTGTGGAAGGGCGTTCACTTCGGGGTGCTGCCGTGGCTGTGCATGCGCTTCGTGCTGCATCGCGGGCTGCGTGAGCACGGGCTCGCGTGGCCGCAACAGCCAGCGTCATGGAAGCTCGTGGCGCTCGCGCTCGTCGTCATGTTGCCGGTGACGTTGCTCGCGTCGCGCGACGCGTCGTTCGCCGCGACGTATCCGAAGTGTCCTGGCGCAGGCGACTCGACGTCGCGCCTCGTCACGTGGGAGCTCGCATACGCGTTCCAGTTTCTGATGGTGGAGCTGTTCTACCGTGGCTTCCTGCTGTTCGCGCTCGCGCGGAGCCTCGGGTGGCTCGCGATCTTCGTGATGGTGCTGCCCTACGCGATCATCCACATGCAGAAGCCATTCGCAGAATGCGCGGGCTCCATCATCACCGGCATCGTGCTGGGCGCCTTCGCGCTGCGCACGCGCTCGATCGCTGGTGGTGTCGTCGTGCACTCGGCAGTGGGGCTCTGCATGGACCTCGGCGTTCTCCATGCGAAGGGGCAGCTCGCGCTCCTGTTCAAGTAGGAGGTATTCTTCCTCCATGTGCCGCAACATCCGCGTCCTCCACCACTTCGAGCCACCGGTCACCGAGGACGAGGTCCGCGCGGCGGCCCTCCAGTTCGTGCGCAAGGTCAGCGGACACCAGAAGGCCCCCGCGGGCGCCGACGCAGCATTCGAGAAGGCCATCGAGGACGTCGCCGCCACCACGCGCGCGCTCCTCACGAAGCTACCCGCGCGCGGCGAGCCACGCACACGCGAGGGCGAACGAGAGAAAGCCAAGAAGCGCTGGGCCCTCCGAGCCGCCCGAACCTGAGCGCGGGTCTGGCGACGCTGGCGACGCTGTTCAGAAGCAGCCGTTGGAGGCGTTGGTCCAGGTGTTTCCGAACCACGAGCCGACCTTGTTCAGGAACGTGTCCGTGGGGTCGTTCACGCATCCACCGCGACCCGGCAGCGGGCCCGCGCCTGGGCAGTTGTAAGGCGAGCGTCCAAAGTCGAACATGTCGAGCATCGCATCGGAGTTCGCGTCGCGGGCCGTGAGCGCGGGCAGATCCCACGTGGCCTCGATCAGGCGGAGCAGCGACGTGTGCGAGTGCGTCTCGTGCGACACGTATCCGGGCTTCGCGAATGGCGACACCAGGATGACGGGCACGCGCTCGCCCAGCCGATTGAACGACGGAAACTCCGGGCTCGGCGCGCAGGCGGCGGGCGGTGACACGTGGTCCGCGATTCCTCCGCCCTCGTCGTAGGTGAAGAACAGCGCAGTGGATGACCACGCCTTGCTCGAGGTCACGGCTTCGAAGATCTTCTTCGCGAACTTTTCGCCCTTCTGCACGTCGTGCGGCGGATGCTCGTCCTGGCCTTCACCGGGGTCGACGAACACCACGCTCGGCAGCTTGTCGTCACGGAGAGCGTCGAAGAAGTCCTCGTCGCTGTGGAAGCCCTTGTGACCGCACGTCCATCCGAGCGCGCCTTGCCGCGGCTGACCGCTCGAGTACACGCCCCACGAGACGTGGTGCTCGTCGAGCAGGTTGTAGATGGTCTTCACGCCCTTCATCGGTTTGTCGGAGCTGCCCGACTGCGTGTAGTTCACGCCGTTCGACGTCGCCGCATAGAGGAAGTCGCGGTTGGGATCCGTCGGCCCGAGCATCGCGGAGAAGTAGCGATCGGACGTGGCGAACGAGTCCGTCAGGTAATAGTAGAAGGGCAGCTCCGCCCGCGTGTAGTAGCTCATCACGTAGTGGCCGTCGTTCTTGTCCGTGGCCGCGCTCTCCACGAACGTGTCCATCCTGTCGCCGTCGACGGATGACTCCAGCGCCTCCTCGTTGTGCGGCGAGTCCGCGTCGAAGCACGTATCCGTGCGGTGCCAGAAGTTGACCGGATCACCGTTGCGATCCGGATTGACGAAGTCCGCGGGCACGCCGTCGACGTCCTTGCCCTCGAGCGCCAGCGACCCGAGCATGTGATCGAAGGACCGGTTCTCCTGCATCACGATGATGATGTGCTTGAGCGGAATGGAGCTCGGCAGGTTCGCGAGCGTCTGACGCGCGGTCATTCCCTTGTCGTAGTTGCAGCTCTCACCCAGCGCGGACGTCGCGTTGCTGCCCACGTCCTCGGCCGGACCGCCGCACCCACCGAGCGCAAACGAAGCGAACGCAAGCAGCATGCAGAGGCCGGACTTCCCACGGATCGGTCGAAGCACGAGCATGCAGAGCTGAGCTGCACACGATGTGCCCGAAGGGGGTGGATCACAAACTCGTGTGATCTTGCCCGCCGAGTGTCGCCACAGTGAAACACTCCAGTGAAACGTGGATCGCGATGGCGACGCGTGGATCGCCGGAGCGCCGATGGGGCGCGCTACCCCCGCAGCACTTCGCGCGCAGCGATGAGTGCGAACTCCAGACGCGAACGCCTCGACCTCCTTGGAACGGGAGGCGAGGCGGTAGCGGAGAGGGTGGGATTCGAACCCACGGTACAGTTTCCCGTACGCATCCTTAGCAAGGATGTGCCTTCGGCCACTCGGCCACCTCTCCAGAGAGAAAGGCCTGAATAACGCGACTCGAACTGCCGCGCAAGCCCGGGGCCCGGGAAAGCTCCAGACCAGGGATTGGCAAGCTTAGGGATTGCCACGCTAGGCCACGCTAGGGATTGGCTAGCTCGGCTCCGTCTTCGTAGCGCTTGGGGTCTATGCAGAGGGCGTTGACGTCAGCGACGGTCGTGGGGGCGTTGGGGAAGATCGAGCCTGCTTCCACTCCAGCTTCGATCTCGAGGCCGCGCACGTCGTAGTACCAGTCCCAGACCTCGGACTTGTCGTCGTTGACCTTCTTGTTCTTGCAGCCTGCGATCACGCCAGTGCGCGTGCAGCGGCCGTCGCCGGTCTGGGCCTGGAACTTCGTGCGGCAGTCGTCCTGGAATTGGCCGCCCGCGACCGTGTCCACGATCTCCTGGCAGAACGGGCCGTTGTTGCCGCCGTCGGCGATGAAGCGACGGTCGCAGTGGTCATTGCTCGTCGCGCCCACAACACCGCCGAGCGTTCCGCCCAGCCACCCAGCAGCGCTGCAGCCCACGACGCAGGCGCTCACACCCACCATCATCATCGTTCGTCGGAGCCAGACCGCGGTCATCGCGACGTGTGGATAGCATGCGGCCTTCGCACGCGCCCGTCGCGCGGGTATCTGCTGTCGCCCCTCGGTGACAGTTCGCGTGGGCCGCGTGAGGCCCGACGTCGTCCCGCATGGACCCGTGGTGATCCACAGTGTCCCCCGCTTTTCCGCGGAATTTCCGCAAATTTCCAACGCCCGCGCCCTAGACACTCGCGCCCTACGACGGCCCCATCCTTGCAGCCAACATGACCTCATGCTCCGCGCCCACATGACCGTCCTCGCTGTCGCCATCGTCACCGTGGCCTTCCCGGCCTTCGCCAAGAAGCCCGCGCCGCCGCCGACCGAGACGTCCGGGCCGGTCTTCGATCGCGGCGCCGCCTCGCGCGAGCTGTCACAGGTCTCGACGCTTCCCTGCAAGCAGTCCAAGGGACCGACGGGCGACGGCCACATCATGGTGACGTTCGCGCCCACGGGTGAAGTTCAAGAAGCAGTCGTCGATCGCGACCCCTTCAAGGGCACCGCCGTCGGCCGTTGCATCGCGATGCAGTTCAAGCACGCTCGCGTCCCCAAGTTCTCGGGCGCGCCCGTCACCGTCGGCAAGACCTTCCGCATCGACTGATCACGCGACCCAGCCGCCGCGTCCGTTCGGTGTGGGCGACGTCGCCTTGGACGTTCGGGCGTCTGCCTGATGTTGCCTCGGGAGCTCCGTCACGTCGGCCAGCTGCGGCGCTTGCTCGCGCGGGTCGCCGTTCTTGCCGTTCCCTCCGTGACCGTTCGCGGTCGCATTTCCGCCTGCGCCTGCGCTGGTCGCCGCCGTCACGCCCACCTCTTGTGGAGAGCGCTGCAGCGTCCCGAACGACACGACCGTGGAGAGGCCGCGCTCGGAGAGCCGCGTCTCGAGCGAGCCGAGCGTTGCCCGCACCGTGGCCTCCGCCGCCGTGTGTTTCCCGTCGAACGCGAAGCCGACGTGCACCTTGTTGTCGTCCCGAAGCTGCACGTTGATCGCAACGCGCGTCCCGTCGAACGCACGCACCTCGAAATCCGTTCGCTCGTGTCCGCCCAGCGCAGCGCGCTCCACGCCGCTCATCGTGTCCTCTGCGAACGCGGCGCGCACCGCCTCTGGCTTCGTCACCGGGGCCGCGGACGGCAACGGCGAATGGTTCGGAACGGGAACCGAGAATGCGACGTGTGGAGGAGCGCCTACGGGCGAAGCGTCGCTCTTGCCGTCGGTGGTCGTCCCGGTGTCGTTCGGGTCCGCGCTCGCTCCGCGCGCTCCGGCCTCCGCGTGCGATGACGAGCCGTCGCGCGAGCCTCGCGAGGTGTCGTCGCTGTGATCGCCGCTGCGCGGTGCGCCGGCTCCAGCGACCGTGGTTCGCGCCGTACTCTTCGCGTCCTCTGCCTCCGCGACATGCGTGGCTGCGCCCTCCGCCCTGCGCGCTCGCGGCTCTTCCGCGGACGTCGCTGCCGCATGAATCATGTGCGTCACGGTCGTCGCCGTGGCCTTGGCGATCGCTGCGTACGTCCGCGCGCTCTCCGACGTGGATACGCCGACGCGCGACTGGTCTTCTGCGATGGCCTTCGCCGTACGGTGGACTCCGCTCATCGCCGCGTTGCCGTTCCGTGCATCCGTCGCTGCGCTGGCCTCCATGCTGAGGGCGACATGATCGCGCGTGCCTGCGCCACCCGAGAGCTGGTTCTCGATCGCAGAGCCGAGCTCCGACGTGCTCGCCGTCAACGCGGCACCCTCCTCGAACGACGGAAGCGTCAACGGGATGGCGGGAAATGCGCGCTGGTCGGGGACGATGGGAACGTTGGTCGCGTCGGGCGTCGGCGCCGCATCGTCCGGCTTCTTCTTCGCATCGGAGAGCGTCTTCGGTGCGATCTTCTTCCTGGGATCGCCGAAAATGGCGCCCTTCTCGTTCGGCTGCGCGCCCAGGCTGAAGGCAGGTGCGCTCGCGATCGGGAGCCCGCTCTTGGTCTTGTCTTGTGGCGGAGCCGCGGCATCCGCGAGCATCGTCGCGAAGAGCGGCTGCGCTGGCGCATCCGTGCCGTCCGCCCGCGGTGCCCTCGGATCGCCCTTCATTACAGCGGGATCGACGAGCTGCGCCCCCGGCTCTCCATCAGTGGAGGCGGCCGACGTGGGGGACACGGAGGACACGGAAGGCACAGAGGACACGGCGTCGAGCTTCGTCATGAACCAGGGATGAAGCAAACCCCATGCGAAGATAGATTCTGCCGTTACCTCGACGAGTTCAGCCCTGCAGGCTACGTGGGAGCGTCATGATTCCGTCGCGCACCTTGTTGGTCGGTCTCGTCACCGTCGCTGCCCAGATCGCCGTTGGGTGCGGCTCCTCGCAGAGCGCCGCGCCGAAGAGTGAGCTCGTCCTCGACTACAGCACAGGCTTCACGGACCTCGCCGGCTTCTACCAGGCGCCGTATCCGTCCGATCTACGCCTCACATCGGAGGGCACACCGGACCTCGCTGGCTTCCCCGAGCACCAGAACGCGATCATCGGGCCGCTCGTCCGCATCGCGGGGCAGCGAAAGGGCTTCGCCACCGTCTCGACTGCGTTCTTCCAGTTCACGCTTCCGCTCGCCGCGCACGCGCCCGAAGACGTCATCGCCGCCACGCCAGACGCGCCCATCCTGCTCATCGACATCGACGACGCGTCGAAGGACAAGGGCACGCTCTATCCCACGGTCGCGACCACGCCAGACGCCGACCGCTACACGCCCGACAACCTGCTGGCCGTTGCGCCGCGTCCGGGCATCGTGCTCTCGCCTCTGCGGAAGTACGCGTTCGTGATCATGCGTAGCTTCGGCGATGCGACCGGTGCGCCGCTCGGCGTGTCGGGCACCATGCGCTCGCTCGCGCACGGCGAGACGCCTGCGATCCCGCGCGGCCCGGAGCTGTCCGGCCTGTACGCGCCGCTCTTCTCCGCGCTCGCGGCAAAGGGTGTGAACACGGACGACGTCGCCGCGGCCACGGTCTTCACCACCGGTGATGTCGTGAAGGACACGTTCGACCTCACGACGAAGCTCGTGGCGAAGTACAAGCTGCAGGTGAGCGGTCTCGCGCTCCGCAAGGACGGCGACCAGTCCCGTAACTGCGAGCTCGTCGGCAAGGTCACGTACCCGCAGTTCCAGGAGGGCGTAGCGCCGTTCGACACGAAGGGGCTCTTCGTCACCGGCGCCGATGGCCTTCCCCAGAAGCAAGGCGAGCTCGACGCCCCCGTCTCGATCTCGATCCCGAAGGGCACGATGCCCGCCGGCGGATTCCCGCTCGTCGCATACTTCCACGGCTCCGGCGGGCTCTCCACCGCGGTCTTCGATCGCGGTCCCGTGAAGGTCGCCGGTGGTCCCGACGTCGCGCACCAGGGACCGGCGTACGTGCTCGCGCCGCATGGCATCGCCGCGGCGGGCTCCGCGCTTCCGCTGAACCCCGAGCGCTTCCCCGGCGCGACGGACACCGAGTACCTGAACCTGAACAACCTGGCCGCGTTCCGCGACACGTTCCGTCAGGGCGTGATCGAGCAGCGGCTCTTCATCGAGGCGCTCCGCACGCTGACGATTGATCCTGCGGTCCTCGGCGCGTGCACCGGCGTCACGCTCCCCGCGAACGAGACACATATCCGCTTCAAGGAAGACCAGCTCCTCGCGCAGGGCCAGTCGATGGGTGGAATGTACACGAATCTGATCAGCGCCGTGGAGCCGCGCATCAAGGCCTCTGTCCCCACCGGCGCGGGCGGCTTCTGGTCCTACTTCATCCTGAAGACGTCCATCGTCCCGCACGCCGGCACGGCGCTCGGCGCGCTCCTGTTCGGCACGCACGTGAAGCTGTCGTTCATGCATCCCGCGCTCGTCATCGGCGAGACGGGGTGGGAGCCGGCGGAGCCGATCGTCTACATGCCGCGTCTCGCACGACGTCCGCTCGCGGGGCATCCCACGCGCCCCATCTACGAGCCCGTGGGCATCAACGACTCGTACTTCCCGCCCGAGGTCTACGACGCCGTCGCGCTGGCCTACGGTCATCCGCAGGCGGGCGAGCCGCAGTGGACATCCATGCAGGATGCACTCAAGCTCGAGAAGCTGGACGGCCTGCGCCCCTACGCGATCTCCATGAACCTCACGAGCGAGAGCGGCGCGCCCTACACGGGCGTCACGGTCCAGTATCACCAGGATGGCATCGAGCCCGACGGCCACGCGATCTACAAGCAGCTCGACAGCGTGAAATACCAGTACGGCTGCTTCTTCGAGTCGTTCCTGAAGACGGGCAAGGCCACGGTCCCCGCGGTCGCGCCGCTCGGCACGGCATGCCCGATGTGACGTGCCCGGCAGCTTCCTGATCCCCGGCGGGGGGAAAGTCGACTAGAACCGCCCGCGCGATGTCTGACTCACGAAGCCCCGCTGATCCGGGACAGAGCATGGCGAACCGCCTGTTCCTCTATCTGCTCTTCACCGCGTCCGGGTTCGCGGCGCTCGTCTATCAGGTCGTCTGGCAGCGCTCGCTCTACGCCATCTACGGCATCAACGTGGAGTCGGTCACCATGATCGTCTCGGCGTTCATGCTCGGGCTCGGCCTCGGCAGCGTTGGTGGTGGTGCGATCTCGAAAGATCCGAAGCGCCCCACGCTGCTCCTCTTCGCGATCGTGGAGCTCGTCATCGGTGTCTTTGGCTATTTCTCCCTCGATTTCTTCGCGGCTGTCGGCAAGGTCACGCTCGGCATGAGCACGCTCGGGACGGGGCTCATCACGTTCGTGCTGGTACTCGTGCCCACACTGATGATGGGCGCCACGCTGCCGCTGCTGGTCTCCTTCCTTGTCCGCTCGTCGAAGAACGTCGGGAAGAGCGTCGGCACGCTCTACTTCGTCAACACGCTCGGCTCGGCGTTCGCGTCCGCGGCGTCCGTCACGCTTCTGCTCCCGCACGAGGGTCAGCGCGGAAGTGTGCATATTGCAGCCATCTGCAACCTCACCATCAGCGCCGTCGTCTACGCGATGCACCGCATGACGCGGAGCGCGGCACCCACGAAGACCGAAGCCCCTGACTCCGAGCCCGCGGAGGCATCGCGATGAAGCTCACGCGCTTCCAGCTGGTGCTCCTCATCGCCGCGCTCTCGGGCTTCGTCGCGCTCAGCTACGAGATCCTCTGGTTCCGCATCATCGCCTCCGCCACGTGGGGATTGCCCAGCGCCTTCGGACTGCTGCTCGCCGCGTATCTGTTCGGCATCGCCGTTGGCTCGCGCGTGTCCGGCCGCTTCTGCAAGGACGACGCAAAAGAGGGCGACACCGGCCCCATGCGCGCGCTCGCCGCGTTCACGTTCTTCGCGAACATCGCCGCGTGGCTGGTCGCGCCGCTCTTCGCGTGGCTCGCAAAGTGGACGTGGCTGCCGCCGCTCGCGGGCGTCGCCGTGGCCGCGGGGCTGCTCGGGTCGATCCTTCCGCTCGTCTGTCACTTCGGCATCGCGCCGGACCAGAAGGCGGGGCAGCGGCTTTCTTATGTGTATCTTGCAAACATCGTCGGCTCGTCGGCGGGGAGCCTGGTCACCGGGTTCGTGTTCATGGACCGGATGTCCACGCCGCAGATCGGCCGCACCATCGCGGTGATCGGGCTGTGCCTCGTGTTCGTGATGGTCTTCGCTTCGGGCCTCAAGGGCAGGAGCCTGCAGCTTGCGCTCGCGGGCGTGTCGCTTGGCGCGGTCATCATCGGCCTCACGAACGCGCGCGTGTATGACCGCATCTACGAGAGGCTGCTCTACCAGTCGGACTTCAAGGACGACACCCACTTCGCCGATCTCATCGAGACCAAGAGCGGCGTCATCGCCGTCACGCAGGATGGCACGGTCTACGGAGGCGGCGCGTACGACGGGCGCTTCAACACGTCGATCGTCTACGACCGCAACGGCATCCTTCGCGCGTACGGCATCGGCGCGCTCTCCCCGAAGCCCGCGCGCATCCTCATGGTCGGCCTGGCGTCGGGCTCGTGGGCGCAGGTGATAGCGCACCTGCCCGGCGTGGAGAGCCTCACGATCGTGGAGATCAACCCGGGCTACCTCACGCTCATCTCGCGTCACGAAGAGGTGCGCGATCTGCTCACGAATTCGAAGGTCCACATCGACATCGACGACGGTCGCCGCTGGCTCAACCGCCACCCGGACGAGCGCTTCGACGTACTCGTCCAGAACACGACCTGGCACTGGCGCGCGCACATCACCAACCTGCTCAGTGTAGAATACATGCAGCTGGTGCGCGCCCATCTCTCGCCCGGCGGCGTGTTCTTCTTCAACTCCACCTCCAGCGACGACGTGCAGAAGACCGCGGCGACGGAGTGGCCGTTCGCGATGCGCGTGTACAACTTCATGGCCGTGAGCGACGCGCCGCTGTCCTTCGACAAGGGGCGCTGGGAGCACGTGCTGCAGACGTTCAGCCTGGATGGCTCACCGGCGATCGATCGCAGCACCAAGAACGGGCAGGAGCTCTACGACGAGCTGCTTGCGTACGCGGACACCATCAAGGAGACGCCGACGGACCGCGGGCTCGAGGCTCGCGACAGCGTGCTTCTTCGCACGAAAGACGCTCGGCTCATCACGGATGACAACATGGTCCCCGAGTGGCGTCAGCTGCTCCGCTTCCCGAAGCTGGAGTGATCGGGATCGAGTAGGCTCGGTCGCGCATGGCACCGCATCTCACGCCCGTGGATGACCCTGCCGGAGAGTTCCGCGCGCAGATCGCGGCGGACCGGAGGCGCACGCGCAACAAGGTGCTCGCGGCGCTGGGCCTCGTCGTGTTGCTGGCGGTCGCGGCTCTCGTAGCGACCTCGTACTTCGATGCAGAGCGCGTGATCGCGGCAGAGCGTCCGCGCACCGATCCGATCAAGGCCCAGTACTGCAAGATCCTGGACGCGGAGAACGCGCGCCCGGAGCAGAGCGCGCCTCCCGGCACGAGCGCCGTTGCGCCGACGAAGGTCACGGTGCCCGACGCGATTCGTCTGCTTGGTTTCTTCGCGCCCGACTACGACAACATCTCCAGGGAGAATCCGCGGGGCAACGCCGACGCGATAGAGCTCGGGGAGATCGCGTGGCTCTGCGGCGACCGCAGCGGTCACTTCGCGCCCGACCTCCTCTTTTCGAACTTCACGAAGCTCTACGACGGTGATGCCGTGAAGCGCTATCAGAGGAAGGGCGCTCAGCGGCTGGCCACGGCCGTCACCCGTCTCGCGTACGTGGTGGTCGCGCGCAAGAAGAAGTTCGTGCGCAGCGCGGTGAACGGAGAGAACACGTTGCAGCCGGGGCACTACACGGCGCAGGTGATGCTGTACCGCCTGGCAGACGCGGCGCTCATGGCGGAGGTCACCGTGGACGAAGACGCACCGGGGATCGCAGCCCTGTACCTGCACCAGAATCGCTTCGGCAGTGGGAGCCCGGACGAGATAAGCGCGGGCCTCGATGGCAGCACGCGCCTTGCGTTCGAGGCGACGGTCCAGCGACTCTTCAAGGAGCGCGGGGTGGACCTCGCGCTTGGCTACGAGGACAAATGACTGCCGCCTCGCCCGCCGGGTCGTGCAATTGTTGACGATTGGGCCCATTTTACGGTGTTTTGTGCGTCGGTGACCTGGCATCGTTGTTGCTGATGGGTTTGCGTGAATGCCGTTGCTCCCGTCTATGAATTCTTGAAGCTCGATCGTGCCGTGAGCTCTCAGCTTCGGGTTCGCGGTTGGGAGAAGCAGCCGACGGCGGCCTCATCGGGCGCGGCGGCTCACCACGCGGTGGAGCTCACGCTCATCGAGGCGGGCACGGTGCGGTACGAGATCGGCGGACGCGAGCACGTCGTCACCGCTGGCGATGTGATGGTGGTGCCCCACGAGGCAGACCACCGGACCACGTTCCTGACCGACATGCGCGGCGTCGCGCTGTGGATCGGCGAGGACCTGATCCGCGAGGTCTCGGACGCGATGGGGCCAGACGTGCAGCGCGGTGTGCTGACCGCCGGCGTGCTTGCTCGTGGCAAGTCGGGCAACCAACGCATGCGCTCTCTGCTCCGCGTGCTGTGTGACGAGGTGACGGAGGGCGAGGCAGGGCACACGCGCGCGGCCGAGGCGCTCGCGGACAGCGTGGTCATCGAGATGCTCCGTCGCGCGCCGCGCTCGGCGAAGACGCTGGGTCGTGATCCGCGCGTGCTCCGCGCCATCGCGCAGATGAATGCATCGTTCGCGGAGTCGCTCAGCGTCGACGACCTGGCGAAGACCGCGAACATGAGCCGCTTCCACTTCAGCCGCCTCTTCCGCGACGAGGTGGGGCAGGCGCCCTACCAGTACCTGCTCAAGGTGCGCCTCGCGCGCGCGGCGGAGCTCCTTCGCAGCGGTCACTCGAGCGTGACGGAGGCCGCGATCTCTTCTGGCTTTTCGGACTTCAGCCGCTTCTCGCGCATGTTCAAGAAGCACACGGGCAAGCTCCCGACAGACGTGCTCCGCGAAGCACGATCCGCCTAGCGAACCGCACGAAACGCGCAGCGGCGCACCGCCACGAGAGGCATCGTACCGGCCATGAGAACTCACACACGCTCGCTCGGTCTTCTTGTGCTCGCCATGCTCACGATTCACTGCGGAGGCTCGCAGAGCAACGTGACCGACACCGCGGACAGCGACGCAGGCTCACCCGCCGTCTCTGCGGATGCAGGCAGCGCGCAGCCCGGAGATGCCGGTCCCGTCGCGCCGCTCGGCTCCATGAACGTGGCGCGCGAGCTCTTTGCTGCGGTGTCGTGCTCGGACGGCCGCGTGCGCGTGTTCGGAGGTCTGTCGGCGCTCGGCCTGTCGTCGTCCGTCGAGTCGTACGATGCCGCGAAGAACGAGTGGACCAAGGGCGCGTCCGGGACCACGCGGCGCTACGGGCATTCCGCTGCGCAGTCCGCGGGCGGCGATGTGCTCCTCATCTCCGGAACGACGGACGGAAAGAATCCGATCGCGAGCGTGGAGATCTATTCGCCGAGCACGGACACCTGGCAGAAGGGCGCGGACCTTCCCACGCCGCGCCTCGGCGTCGCAGCCGCAGCGACCGCGGATGGTCGCGTCTTCGCGATCGGCGGACGCACGGCGGATGGAATGCCGTCCTCCGTCGTGGAGGTGTGGTCGGCGGACACGAAGGCATGGATCGCAGGGCCGAGCATGCCGACGCCGCGCCTCGCGCTGCAGGCCGTGACGGGCGCGGACGGTCTCGTCTACGCGCTCGGCGGTCGCGACGCGGACAACACGCCGCTCGCAGTCGTGGAGGTGCTGGACCCGAAGGCAGGCACATGGACGACCGCGCCGCCGCTCTCCGTCGAGCGCTACTGGTTCGGCGCGACGCTCGGCAAGGACGGGAAGATCTACGTTGCGGGCGGCCTCGGTGGCCCCACGTCTGCGTTCCTGGACAAGGCGGAGGTGTACACGCCGGGCGCGGGCTGGAAGGATCTTCCATCCATGCCCGAGGCGCGCGGCTGGAACAGTATTGCGAGCGTGTCGGATGGCCGCGTCCTCGTGGTCGGCGGATCGAACGCAGGTGCATCCGCAGGCCAGCCGCCGCCCGTCGCGTCGATGGTCGCGTACGACACCGCGACCCGGAAGTGGACGAAGTAGCGGTAGCGCGCGCCCGCTACCAGTGATGTTGGTGACGGCGCGTGACGAACGCGCCGCCGACCACCGCGACCGTGAGCAGCGCCGCGTCGGCGGTCTCCGCGTTGTCGATCTCGTGCCGCATCTCCCGGCGTGCGACGGCGTCGCTCGTCCGGTGCCACTCGATCCGGTTCAGCGCGCTGTTGTGTGAGGTCATGAGCAGTTGCTCGTAGACCCCCGGATCGTCGCAGTGTCCGGGGTGGGCCTCGCACGCGTCCTCGACCGCGCCGATGTCAGCGAGCGGGTAGCGCTGACCCATCCACGCGGACACTGCCTGATCGAATTTCTCCTGGCAGACCTCGGTTGTGTCGCCCGCGCACTTCTTGGCCGCGAAGGCGTCACGGAAGTCGGGCATGGCCACGCGCCGCGAGACGAGGCCGCAGCTTGCGTGGAGCACCGCGCCGTCCGGGCAAATTGCCTCCAGGCTCAGGCTCGCAGTGTCGTCGTGAATGCTCTCGATCTCGCGTTGTGCCCGGTCATCGATCGCCTGCGCGCGACAGCCAGTCATGAGCCCGAGCGAAGAAAAAAGCGCGACCATCGGAAGAAGAAGGGATCTCATCGGAATCTCCTACCGACAGAGGAGCAACCGATGTGCCGACGCCCCCACAAGCACCCGGCGCACGCCGAGCAGCACGCAATGCCACAAAAATCCGCGTCGATCCCGCCGCCGTGACCCCTGGTTCACACGTGAACCAGATCGTCACCGCGAACCGCGGCACACAGGGTCAGAACAGGGTCGTGGACAACGCGGAGGGGACGAACGAAGTCGAGGTCGAGGTCGAGGTCGAGGTCGGTGTCGAAGTCGAAGTCGAAGTCGAAGTCGGTGTCGAAGTCGGCCCCAGCGTCGATCCCACCTTCGCCTTCACGTCCCCCAAGAGCTTCGGCCACTGATCGTTCGCCACGTCCTCCGGCCTCTTCCCGTAGATGGTCACGAAGCGATCGCCGCCTTTGTCCTTCGTCGTGAAGTCCGCGTAGAGGTAGCCGTTGCGCACGTCGAACACGAAGGCCTGCGCGAAGCTCTCGGTCTCGCTGGAGAGCCACGGCGTGAAGAGGATCGGGACGAGCAGCACGTTGAGCGCCACGAGCGCGTTCGCGCCGCCGCCGCGATAACCGTGGTCGAACACCACGAGGACGTCGGCGTGCGCGCGCGCCGCAAGGAGCCGCAGCTTCTTCAGGCTCACCTCCTGCGGCGGACCTCCGTTGCCCTCCTGGAACGGGTGCTGCCCGGTGACGAGGAGCCGCGGGATCTTGTAGACGCTCGTGACGTGCGGAGTGCTCGACAGCATCGCCTCGATGTCAGCGGAGCGGTCATCGTCAAACGTGTAGTATGCAACCTTGCTGGTGTCCTTCACCTGCGGCGACGCATCGAACGCCGCGCGGACCTCGTCGTCGTTGATCTCGCGCGCGCCGTCCGGCTCGAACCGAGCGCCCTGGCTGGCCTGGTACATCGCGCCGCCGCAGCCGGTGCCGAAGAGAGTGGAGAGCGCGAGGACCGACGAAAGAAGAAAGGATTTGCAGTTCATGCCGGGAAAACGAGCACGAACGCCGCTCCTTACACTGTGCCGTCAGGGCACACCGTCGGTCAGCGAGGGCGTGATCTCACGCTCCTTCGGATCGTCGCACCGTCCTGGATTGGCGTTGCACGTCATGTCCACGCTCCCGACGCCTGCGGGCGGGTATCGCTGCATCAGCCACGCATCGAACGCGGCCGAGAGCTTCGCCTCGCATTGCGGTGTCGTGTCGCCTTCGCACTTCTTCGTGCG
>JANXLV010000127.1 GCA_025355005.1 Myxococcales bacterium
GTTCGACGACCGCTACGCATTCACTGTGCTCGACTCCCGCGATGGCGGCGTTCTCGGCGGCGTTGGTGGTGGCGTGCTCGCTGGCGAGGTCGGGAAGAGCGTTCCGTCGTTCGTCTATCTTTTCCAGGATTGGCAGCCACACGTCCTTCACGCGAGCGCCTCCCTCGGAATCGTCGTTCAACAAGGGACCGGTTTGATACGTCTCCTTCCGTGGACTGACGCAGGAGCGGGAGTCGCCATCTGGTCGGGGCAAAGCGACGGCCTCCAACAAAACTTTCCTTTCACATTTCAGGATCAAATTTTCTGGGAAGCGAACCAAGGCACCACGGTCAACAAGTTCAAGCGATTTGCACCTGACGCGGGCGCCTCGGACTTCCTCACGTACGAGCCGGATCCCGCCCACGGGGTAGGCGATCTTGGTACCGACGGACATGATCTCGTCTGGCTTGACGGCAAGGGTGTCTCGGGATCGGGTCTCTACGACACGAATTCGATCATGACCGCCCCGTACACGGATGACGGCGCGGCGCTCGTGCCACGGCGTCTCCGCTCGGAGGTCGCGAACGGCTTTGGCGTATCCCCGTTTGTGGTCGGCTGCGGCTACGCGGTGCGAGCGACGCCCTTCGGCGAGCGGATAGTACGACTCGCTGACGGAGTGTCGTGGATGCTCGCAACAACAGCGAACAGTTGGGCATGGATCGACCCGATCGCCATCACCTGCGATGAGCTCTTCACCAACGTCTCCTATCTGGGGGCTCCGAAGCTCAACCTCGCGCGCGTGCGCCTGAGCTCACTTGGCGCTGGCACGCCTCCGGACTGATCGATGACGCGCGGCATCTGGTTCGGGGTTTCCGTTGTCGTAGCGACTTGCGGCTGCGTTGATCCCAGCACGCTCGCAACCCCCCGAACGGTGCCCCCAGGCGACTACATGGCCACGATCGCTGGTGGCACCACGACGTACCCGAATCTACCGGTGAGAGCGCTCTCTCACCGGGGCACGGACGCTGTCGTGCCGGTTGCTCTGCGAGTGGGTGTCGCAGAACGCGTCGATGTCGGGGCTCGTCTCGGACTGGGCTTGCTCGGGCTCGATGCCAAGTACAACTTTTTTCGGTCAACGCGGGTCGACCTTGCTACGGGAATTGGCGTCCAGGGATCCCTCAGCGCGGACAACCCGTACTCTGAGCAGGGCTTCCGCCCCTACCATGTGCTGGTAGCTGCGCCGCTTATCGTTGGCGTGAACATCACGGACTCGGTCACGCTCGTCCCGATTGTCGGCTACGACGGGCTGGAGATCATTCAAAGCGAGACCGCTTGGATCTCGTACGTTCGTGGTGGTCTGGGAGTGAACGTTCACCCTTGGTCTCGCGTCTCGATCCATCCAGAGCTGAACGTGCTGCAATCGGTTGGTGAGAAGCAAGAGAGCACCATCGTGAGTGCAATGCTGGGGCTCTCATTCGGCGCTGTTTATTGAAGGGACCGCGGTCACGCACGCAACGCGCGGAATTCTCCGCACGTCGCACGGCATCGGGCAGAAGGCTAGCCCGATGCGTGCGCCGCCCTCTCGCATGTGCGGATCCGTGAACATCGGCTGGGAGCGCCAAGTGTACACGGCGCCGCTACTCGCTGTCCCCGGTCTTTTCGAAGCGCGTGAATTTGGATGTGGGGCCGGGACGGGGTGAGATGGGCCCCGGGACAAAAGGACGAAGGCCCGGTGATCAAGACCGAGCCTTCAACGACCGGGACGGGTCGCAGAGAAGTAGTTCTCACGACCGAGGCCGATCGATCAACTTTCCGTCAGTCCCGCAGGTCGGGACGTGGAGTCACTTCGCTACGTAGTCTGCCGATTTGCCGAGTGCCAGCAGGTCTTCTTCCTGTGCTCGGAGTGTGACCGCGGCGACGCGTACTGCTCTCGTCCCTGCCGGCGCGAGGCGCGGCGCCGCCAGGTCCGCGAGCCCCGCCGCCGCCACCAACGCACCGATTGGGGCAAGGCCGACCACCGCGACCACCAGCGTGCGTACCGTGCGCGCGTGCGGCTCCGGGTGATGGAACAGGGTCGAAGTGAGGTGCCAAAAAGTTGCACTCTGCACGTGCACGGGACGGAGGAAGTCCTCCCTCGCGGCGCGGAGGCGGAGCATGGACGCGCTGAAGATGATCATCGTGCCGCACGAGACGGAGACGCGGCTCGTCGCGAAGACCGCGGCGACATCGGGAATTTGGCTGCGCGCGACGCTTCCAACGATGACACTGCACCCGCAGGCGCTGCCGTTGTTGCTCACCGCGCTCGGGAGCTTCGTGCCGGTCCACGCTGCGCTCGTTGTGGCCACGCGTGCGGCTTCGTTCGCCACGAGGCTCTATCCAGGATGGTTTCCAGACGTGGGCGGCCCCGGATACGAGCTCCAGGTCATCGGTGACACGCGCCGCGAGCGCGCCGCGTGGTGGTGCCGATGATCACGGACGAGCAGCGGGCGGAGATCCGCCGCCTCTTTTACGCCGAGCACTGGAAGATCGGCACCATTGCGGCGGAGCTCGGCGTGCACCACGACACCGTGCGCGCCGCTGTCGAGGTGGAGCGCTTCACGGGCGGCACGGACGCGCGCGTCGTCGCGTCCGTGCTCGACCCGTACAAGCCCTTCATCGTGGATACGCTCGCGCAGCACCCGCGTCTGCGCTCATCGCGGCTCTGGGAGATGATCCGCGCCCGCGGCTACACCGGCAGCGAGGTCGTGGTGCGGCGGTATGTGCGAACGATTCGCCCGCTGCCGCGCGAGGCGTTTTTCAAGCTCGAGACGATGCCCGGCGAACAAGGCCAGGTTGACTGGGCATCCTTCGGAAAGATCCGCGTCGGCAATGCACCACGGAGTCTGTCGTGCTTCGTGATGGTGCTGTCGCACTCGCGGGCGCTGTACGCGCGCTTCGTGCTCGACCAGGCGATGGAGAACTTCCTCGACTGCCACGTGCGCGCCTTCGAGGCATTTGGCGGCGTGCCGCGCGTCCTGCTCTACGACAACCTGAAGAGCGTCGTGCTCGAGCGCAAGGGCGATCATATCCGCTTCCACCCGCGCATCCTGGAGCTCGCGGGGCACTACCACTTCGCGCCGAAGCCCTGCGCGCCGTACCGCGGCAACGAGAAGGGCAAGGTCGAGCGCGCCATCCAGTACCTCCGCCACTCCTTCTTCGAGGCGCGACGCTACGCCACCATCGACGATCTGAACGCGCAGCTCCACGAGTGGAACGGGCGCATCGCGTCGGCGCGACCGCGCCCCCAGGATCCGGAGAGGCGCACGGTCCACGACGCCTTCGTCCTGGAGAAACCGCGCCTCTTGCCGCTTCCCGAACATCCGTTTTCCACCGCACTCGTTAGGGCGATCCACAGCGGGAAGACGCCGTACGTGCGCTTCGACCTCAACGACTACTCCATCCCGTCGACCCACACGAAGCGGACACTCACGCTCGTCGCCACGAGCGCGGAGGTCCGTCTGCTCGACGGCGACGTGGAGATCGCGCGCCACCCGCGGACGTACGATCGCGGCAGGAAGGTCGAGGAGCGACGTCACCTGGAGGCGCTCGCTGAGGAGAAACGTCACGCCGCCGAGCTCCGCGGACGCGACCGACTGACGAGCGCGTGCCAGAGCGCGAATGCCTTTCTCGACGAGACCGCCCGACGTGGAGGACACCTCGGCGGGACCACGCTGCGCCTCTTGCACCTGCTCGATCGGTACGACGCGCGCGCGGTCGACATCGCCATCGGCGAGGCGCTCACGCGGGGCGCGGTGTCGGCGGAGGCTGTCGCGCACGTCCTCGACCAGAAGCGCAGGGCCGCGCAGCTCCCGCCGCTCATCGAGGTCACGCTGCCGGACGATCCGCGCGTGCGCGACCTCCGCGTCACGCCTCACTCGCTCGCGTCGTATGACGACGCGCTTCATGGTGCGCGCGCTCTCGAGCCTGAAAAACAAGGAGAACCTGATGAGTGAACTGGAAGACCATCTGCAGAAGCTGGGGCTCCACGCGACCGCGGGAGACATCTCGGACCTCGTCGCACGCGCGACGAAGGACCGGTGGAGCGCGACCCAGGTCCTCGAGCACGTCGTCGCGATCGAGGAGAAGGACCGCGCGCGTCGCAGTCTCGACCGGCGCCTCGCGCGCAGTCGGCTCGGCCGCTTCAAGGTGATGGCGGACTTCGACTGGGCATGGCCGACGAAGATCGACCGAGAGCGCGTCGAGGCCGCGCTGCGGCTCCACTTCCTCGCAGAGTCCCGCAACATCGTGCTCGTCGCGCCGCAGGGCCTCGGCAAGACGATGATCGCGCACAACATCGCGCACGCTGCGATCCTCGCGGGCCACTCGGTGCTCATGGTGACGGCCGCGCAGCTCCTCCTCGACCTCGGTGCCCAGGACTCGGCGCGTGGGCTCGACCGACGGCTACGCTACTACACGAACCACAGCCTGCTCGTCATCGACGAGGTCGGATACCTGGCATTCGACAACCGCAATGCCGACTTGCTCTTCCAGATCGTCGCGCGCCGCTACGAGAAGAAGAGCCTCGTGCTCACCACCAATCTCTCCTTCCGTGACTGGCCCACGATCTTCCCGAACGCCACATGCGCCACCGCGCTCATCGATCGCATCATCCACCACGCTGACGTTATCGCCGTAGAGGGACGGAGCTACCGCCTCCGTCAGGCCGAAGACCGAGCCCGCGCTACCGACGACGCCAAGAAGCCGCCCGCGAAGCCCAAGAAGTCCTGACCGGCCTCA
>JANXLV010000185.1 GCA_025355005.1 Myxococcales bacterium
GTCGTCGAGCGGGTGCGTCATGATGTCTGCTGCGGAGCGCACGCGCGACTTGACGTTCTGGTATAACGCGTCGTCGTTGCAGAGGGCGCTCGCTTTGCCGATGGGGTCGTTGGCGGTGCCGAGCGCGGTGAGCAGCCCCCCTGAATTGAAGCGACCGGCGATCTGACCATCATCGATCCGATAGTTCGGTCCGTCGGGAATGAGCTTGGCGAAGAGCGTGGCCGCGGAGATGGCGAGCACGAGCTGGTTGCCAGCGGAGCCCACGGTGATCGGGAAGTCCACGTGCGCGACGAGCACGCCGTTCCTCACGTATGCCTGCGTGTCGGCGTAGAGCGGAACGCAGATGCTGTCGTTGCCTTCGCAGGACGCGCCCGCGTCGACGTTGCTGCCGCCGAGAAGGGACGACGGATCGACGGTCCACACGTCGGTGCCGTCGTACTGCGGCGGCGCAGCGCTGCCATCCGTGCCGGCGTCGCTGGGGTCCGATCGGAAGAGTCCTCTCGACGTGTAGACGATGAACGTGACTTGCTTGTCGTTCTGCCCGCCGTTGTAGCTCTTGATGCGGAACAGCACGGTGGACGCTCCCGTGCGCAGGTTGGCGTTCAACTGGTCGTCGTTGAAAGCTGCGGAGAGCGCAGCGAAGCCGGTGAACAGCAGACCGGTGCTGTCGTCGGCGCCACCGTCACCGTCGCATTGGGTCACACCCGCTCGCGGCTTGCAGGTCTCCGGGCTGGGGCAGGTGCAGGTGCCGTCGAGGTCGAGGCCCGTCGGCGGCGCCGGATGTGGAAGTGAGATGGTGCCAGACGGGAGGACGCGAATGAAGCTCGCGGCAAGAACCACGTCGAGATTTGCGGCCCCGTCCTCGGTCGTGGGCGGCGCGGGGACGCGCAGGTGAGCGCAGGGGTCGACGGCCCCATCCGCGGCAGCGTCAGCGCTTGGCGTGCCTGCGTCTCCAGCGCCGGCCTCCTGCGGTGCAGGCTGGAGCAGGCTCGCGTCGTAGATGGAGCACCGCACGAGGAGCACGCCGGCGAAGAGAGCGGGAATGGCCAAGGGGAGCAGGCGTCGACGCACAGAGGAAGCTTAGCTGGTTTTTTCCCCGTTGACGTGCCCGTGGCCTATGTCGACTCGGTTGACGCGTGAGCAGGCATCGTGAACGATGAGGCCATGACGCCGTCCTGCTCCCGAGCGCGCGATATCCAGCACCCGCGACGCATGACGAGCGTTCGCTTCCGTGCCGCCTCACAGGTTGCTCTGGTTCTCGGGTGCCTTGCAGCTGCTCTCTACCCCGGCGCCGCTCGCGCTGACGACAAGCCGCCGAGCGCGGAGCGGTTGAAGTCCGCAGCCGAGGAGTACGACAAGGGCCGGCGTGCATACCTCGCGAATGACTTCGAGCAAGCCGCGGTGCATTTCGAGAATGCGTACAACGACGCGCCTCGCGCCGAGGCGCTCCGCAACGCGATCCGCGCGCGATCGCAGGCCAAGCAGCTCTCTCGTGCGGCCACACTGTCGGCGCTCGCCGCTTCGCTCTACAGCTCCGATGCAGCAACCATGGATCTTGCGACCGCGACGCTGAAGGATGCGCGGAGCAAGCTGCACGAGGTCTCGATCGCCTGTACGCCCGAGTGCGGTGTGGCCGCGGACGGCCGCGTGGTGTCGCTCGTCGATGTGAAGTCGTTCACGCTGTTCCTCGATCCGGGCCCGCACGACGTCGTCGTCAGCTGGCCTCAGGATCGTTCCCAAACGTCTCATGTCGAGGCGAAGGCCCAGGGCAAGGATAACCTCGCGTTGACTGCGCCGCCGGTACCGCCACCGCCGCCGCCGAACGCGAACGGCACTCAGCCGACAGGCACCACGGGCCCGATCCGACCACCACCGCCACCGCCGCCTCCAGAGCCGCAGAAGCCGCTTGGTCGCGTCCCGTTCTTCATCGGCGCGGGGCTCACCGTGGTGGGGATTGGCGCGACGGTCTTCTCCGGTATCGACGCGCAGAACAATCCAGGCGTGAGCGCGGTCAAGCGCGATTGTGTGGGGCTAGGTGAGAGCTGTCCGACGTATCAGAAGGGTAGAGATGCCCAGTTTCGAACCAACGTGATCCTTGGCGTGACCGGCGGCGTGGCCCTCGCGACGGCCGTGATAGGTGTATTCTTCACGCAATGGAGCCAGCCCGCGCAAGGCAGGGTTGGCCTCATTCCCTACGTCGTGGTGCCTGGTGGGAGCGGTGGTGCTGGCGGTGCCGGCGGCGGCTGGGGCGGCGGCGGGGGCGGGGGCGGTGCTGCCGTTTCAGGAAGCTTTTGAGGCGAACGGTGGGCCGATCGGGCATAATTGTAGTTTGGGAGGAGATTCCTGACCAAGCTGCTCTCAGCCACGGGTGAAGCTGAGCGACTCGACCGCTTCGAGCTGATCGCGGACATCGCGAGCGGCGGCATGGCCACGGTGTATCTCGCGCGCCTGTCCGGCGTCGCTGGATTCCAGCGACTCGTCGCGATCAAACGTCTGCACCCGCATCTCGCGCGTGAGCGAGAGTTCGTCGACATGTTCCTCGACGAGGCGCGGCTTGCTGCGCGCATCCACCATCCGAACGTCGTGCCCATCCAGGAGATCGGGCAGAGCGATCGCGGCTACTACCTCGTGATGGACTACATCGAGGGCGACACCGCCGCTCGACTCTTCGCGCGCGCAGCGCAATCGGGCACCAGCGTGCCGCTCGAAGTCGCGATGCGGATCCTCCTCGACGCGCTGTCCGGCTTGCATGCCGCGCACGTGCTCAAGGACGACAACGGGAACCCGCTCGAGATCGTTCACCGTGACGTGTCCCCGCAGAACATCCTTGTCGGAATCGACGGCACGAGTCGCCTCACCGACTTCGGCGTGGCGCGGGCTGCTTCCAGGCTCAGCTCCACGCGCACGGGTCAGCTGAAAGGCAAGCTCGCGTACATGGCACCGGAGCAGGCGCGGGGTGCCGCGCTCGATCGCCGCGCGGACATCTTCGCGATGGGCATCGTGGCGTGGGAGGCGCTCGCGTTCAGGCGGCTCTTCAAGGGCGACGGCGAGGCGGAGACGCTGAACCGTGTTCTCTACGAGCCCATACCTGGCCTCAAGGCCACTGCGCCGCATATTCCCGAATCGCTGGATGCGGTCGTCATGAAGGCGCTCGACCGCGATCCCGAGAAGCGATTCTCCACGGCAGCGGACTTCGCAGACGCGCTCGAAAATGCCGCGCGCGCAATGCAGAAGGTCGGCTCGGCGCGCGAGGTCGCCGCGTACCTGGAGTCGCTGATGGGCACCGAGCTCTCGCAGACGCGCGAGGTGGTTCGTTCGTGGCTCGCCCGCAGTGAGCCGTCGCGCAACGAGAACGCCGCGGAGCTCCGTCAGGCCGCTGCATCCATCACGCGCATCGAGACCCGCGGCGCACGCACTTCGTCGAACGGCACCGCAAGCGCGTCGGGTGGATATCCACAACAATCCGGCCCTGGGTCGGGCCCCGTTGCGTATCCGTCGTCGCCCGCCAGCAGGAGCGGCCCCTACGCGACCGACCCGGTGTCGCAGCCGAGCTTCCCGCAGCCGAGCGGTCTCACCTCGCAGACTCCTCCATCCACGCTGATGCCGGACCACCAGGCGACCTCCAGCAAGGGCGCCGTGGTCGGTCTCTCCGTCGTCGCGGCGATCTTGGTCGCCGTCATCGCCGTGGGTGGCGGGGCGTTCGCCTATCTTCGCCATGCGGACAATGCCAGGATCAACGGCGGGGGCGGAAAGGACTCGACGGCCGCCATCGTCGGTCCGACGGCTGGTCCGGCCAGCGCAAGTCCCGCTGGCGGCGCAAGCGGCAGCGCAACCCCCCCCGGAAGCGCCGACATTTCTTCGGTGCCCTCTGCAGTCCCCTCCGCACTCCCCTCCAGCGCGATCGGCGCAGCGGGCGGGCCGGAGCCCTCGGCAGTGAGCGGCGTGGCTGCAAACAAGCCAAAATGGCAAGACGGGAAGAGACCAGGCGGGAAGGGCGTCGGATCAGCAAAGCCGCAAGACAAACCGCCGGGCGGGTCGCCTTCGGCTACGATGCCCGACGACATCTCGCACAACCCTTACCGCTGAACCATGCCCGTCAAAAACATGCGAGCGACCCCACGGGGCCTCGCCACCGTCCGCGCCGGATTCGCTCTGTCGTCCGTGGCGCTCGTGCTCGCTGCATGCGCCGGCGTGCGCCCACAGACCGACCTCGAGCCGCGCTATGTCGCCGTTCACAACACGCTCGTGGCGATGGGCCTCGCGGAGACGGGCCCGATCCAGCAGGCCTCGATCGCGGAGGGCCGTGACGCGCGTCTGAAGCTCGACCTGCCGCTCGGCTGCACCACGGTGGTCGTGCTCGGCGGCGCCGGCGTGAAGGACGTTCATGCCGCGGTCGAGGACGCGCAGGGCAACCCGATCGCGAAGGACTCCGGCAACGGTCCCGAGGCCGCAGTGCGCGCCTGCGTGCCCGCGGCGGGCGCCTACGTGCTCGCAGTGACCATGAAGCGTGGCGCGGGGGACGTGATGGCTGCCACCTGGAGCGGCGGCACGGCGAGCTCCCCGCGCGAGCCCGTCATCGCGCTGCAGACGACGCGCGAGTCCGCGCTGCCTCAGGGCTCGTGCGAGGCACCGACGCCGCTGTCCGCGGGCGCGACCATGGGCAACACCTCACGCGGCGAGGCAGAGAACCAGGGCTCGTGCAGCGGCGGCAGCTCCGACTCGCGCGAGATCGTCTACCGCCTCGATCTCACCTCGCGTGAGCGCGTGCGTCTCGAGGTCGAGCCTCGCGGCAATTTCGATCCTGTCCTCTACCTGCGTCAGGGCGAATGCGCCGACACGGACTCCGAGCTCGGATGCAACGATGATCTGAAGGGCGCCACTGCGCACGGCGGCTCGCAGCACCCTCCGTCGCGTCTCGATCAGGTGCTGGAGCCCGGGACGTACTTCGTGTTCGTTGACGGATACGGCTCCTCCGACGGCGCTTACAAGCTCACAGCCGACATCGAAGACATCCCCTCCGTCGCCGAGATCTGCGCGCGCGCGAGGCCGCTCTCCACCGTGCAGGTGACAGGCGGGACACAAGGCTCGTTCGACCATGCACGGGCCGGCTGCGGCGATGAAGCGAAGGGCGCGGACTCCGTCTACAAGCTCGACATCGGGCAGCGGCAGCGCGTTCGCATCACGGAGCACTCCGACGACTTCGCCCCCGTCGTTCACATCCGCTCCGCGTGCGCGGACGACCACACGGAGGTTTCTTGCAACGACAGCTCCGTCGAGCCCCAGGAGGCCGCGTTCACCGGCGTCCTCGATCCGGGCACGTTCGCCGTGTTCGCCGACAGCTCCGACGCAGAGGCGGACGGACACTTCACGCTGGATCTGGAGACGTCACCCGAGGCCGGCAGCGGCACGCAAGGCGACACGTGCGGTGACGCCGCGCCCCTCCCTCTCACGCCGCGCACGGTCGACGGCGACACCTTCGCCGCCAAGGACGACATCTCGGGGCGCTGCTCCGCGCAGGGCGCCCCCGACGTCGTCTATCGTGTCGAGCTCCCGCGGCGACTCCGAGTCACTGCGTCGTTCTCCGCACAGGAGGGCGACCACGTGATGTCGCTGCAGCGCTCGTGCGGCGACAAATCTACGGAGATCGCCTGCGCGACGGACATCGACGAGGTGCTCCCCGCAGGCACCTACTTCCTCTCGGTCGATGGCAAGACGGCCCACGACTTCGGCAAGTTCAAGCTCGACTGGAAGGTCACAGACACCGCACTGCAAGAGAGCGCCTGCGCGCATCCGCAGACGATCGCGCCCGGCCAGACCATCTCCGGGAACACGAAGAACGCGTCGAACAAGTTCACCACGTCGTGCGGCGGGCGCCCGGACCAGCAGTCCAGCCCCGACACGGTCTATCGCCTCAACGTACCAAGCCGGCAGCACGTGCGCATCGAGCTCGCGGCCGCGCAGCACGACGGGGTCATCTCGATTCGCAAGGCGTGCGTGGACGCGCCTCGCGGCCAGAACGCCGACCTCCAGTGCAACATGCGTCCAGACGACGCGCACCACATCCGGCTCGACCTCATGCTGGAGGCCGGCGCCTACTATGTGATCGTCGACGGGCACGGTCAGGGCCAGTCCGGCCCGTACACGCTCTCGTATCAAGTCGTGAAGTAGGAATGAAGAGCGCGCGGATGGGCCGCGTTCGCGACGCGTTGCTCGCGTTCTATGACGCCCACAAGCGAGAGCTGCCGTGGCGCGAAGGGGTCTCCGCCTACGCCACGTGGGTGAGCGAGATCATGTTGCAGCAGACGAGGGTGGAGACGGTCGTGCCGTACTTCCATGCCTTCATGCGCAAGTTTCCCACGGCGCTCGCGCTGGCGGACGCCAGCTCCGACGACGTGCTCGCAGCGTGGAGTGGGCTCGGCTACTACCGGCGCGCGCGCATGCTTCATGCGGGGGCAAAGGTCGTCGTACGCGACCACGGCGGTGAGGTTCCTCACACGCGCGAAGCGCTGCTCGAGTTGCCGGGCGTCGGCCGCTACACGGCAGGAGCGATCGCGAGCATTGCGTTCGGTCAGGAGGCGCCGCTCGTGGACGGCAACGTCGTGCGCGTGCTCTCGCGCGTGTTCGGGATCGACCGCGAGCTGTCACCGCAGGACGACGAGCTGTGGTCGCTCGCCCAGGCGCTCGTGCGGGGGCCGCGTCCCGGCGATCTGAACCAGGCGATCATGGAGCTGGGCGCCACGGTGTGCACGAAGGACGCGCCGGCGTGCCAGGACTGCGGCCTGTCACGGTGGTGTGAGGCACGGCGTCTTGGAAAGCAAGCGGTGTGGCCGCGCCTCCCGCGGAAGAAGGCGCCGCGAAAGGTAGCGATGGAGGCGCTCCTGGTGGAGCGACGCGGCGAGCTGCTCCTGTGTCGACGCCGCGAAGAGGGGCTCTTCGGTGGCCTCTGGGAGCCGCCCATGGTCGAGCGCTCTATGGGTGACCGTCGCGATGCCTCGGAGCTCTTCGCGGAGGTGCTTGGTTGTCCGGTGGAGGTCTCTGGGGTCGCATCCGTCGTTCGCCACGTCCTCACGCACCGCGAGCTCACCGTGACGGTGAGACCAGGGTGTCTTGGCGCCCCGGACGCGATGACGTGCGCGGGACCGTATCAGGCAGCGCGCTTCGCCTCGCGCGACGCGCTGTCCACGCTCGGGGTGTCGCGGTTGTCACGCAAGGTGCTGGAGAGCGGGGCCGAAATAGCTGAAAAGAAGCCTCGCCGTGGCAAGCTGCGATAGAGTTTTTGCGCCATGAACACGGCGCGCGCCACTGCCTCCACCGTCCTTCTTGGAGACGACGACGACGTCTCCCGTGAGGCCGTCGCGCGCGAGCTCAGGGTGCTTGGCTACGAAGTGATCGAGGCGGCGACGAGCGACCTCGTGATCGCCGCTGTCGCTCGCGGTGGTGTGGACGTCGTGCTCCTGGACGCGACGATGCAGGGCCAGCGCGGCCTGCACGCGTGCCGCACGCTGAAGGGCATGACGCACGGCGAGTTCCTTCCCGTGGTCCTGTTTTCCGTGCGCACCGATCCGGAGAACCGCGTGGACGCGCTCCTTGCCGGCGCGGACGACTGCGTCGACAAGCCGATCGTGCTGCGTGATCTCGCCCGGGTGATCGGCAAGCAGGCCACAGCCCGCGGTCTCTTTCGCTCATCCGAGGACGCGCGCCGTCGCCTGGAGGAGGCGCGCGCCAAGGACGAGCTCACGGGCGCGTGGGGCTACGCCACGATCCGCACGAAGCTGCGCGAGGAGTTCGCGCGTGCGGAGCTCCAGCACGAGCCGCTCGCATGCTGCCTGCTCGACGTGGACCACCTGGCCACCGAGAACGAGCGGTATGGCCACGACGCGGGAGACGCGGCGCTCCAGCTCGTCGCGGATGCGATCAAGAAGAGCATCCGGGACTCGGATGCGGTGGCCAGGTATGGCGCTGACGAGTTCATGCTCCTCTTGCCGGTGACGCACTTCGTGGGCAGCGTCCGCGTGGCGCTGCGCATATTGAAGGAGGTCTCCGACCGCACGCTCGACGTGGGCGGCGCCGCCCGACCGGTGTCGGTGTCACTGGGCGTTGCCTTGTTCCCCAGCCGTGACG
This sequence comes from Myxococcales bacterium, assembly GCA_025355005.1. Classification (GTDB taxonomy): domain Bacteria; phylum Myxococcota_A; class Polyangia; order Polyangiales; family Polyangiaceae; genus JANXLV01. The sequence goes on from JANXLV010000185.1 coordinate 8,122, forward strand.
TGCGCACGGAGCAGGCCCTCATCCTCTCGGCCGACCGCGCGCTCGCGCAGGCGAAGCGTGAGGGCGGCGGGCGTGTCTGCGTTTTCCAGCAGGACGGCCAGATCTACACGCCGGGCGCGGACATCGGCGCGAGCCTCGGGTGAGCGCGCGCTCGGAAATCAGGACGGGAGCTGCTAACGTCCCCGCCGACCTCCGCATGTCGGTCCGGTTCCTTCCTTCTGTTTCATCGCTCGCCTCGAGGAGCCCCGCGGGTCGCGTGGGTGTAGCGGTCCTCTGCGCGCTGACCGTGGGCGTGTGCACGTTCGCATCGGCGCCCGCGCGCGCGGACAACTTCGGTATCGGCGACGACGACGACGACGCGAAGAACCCGAAGCCGCCGCCCGAGCCCAAGGTGGTCATCGCGACGATCAGGCCGCACGCGTACACGCTGCCCGAGTGCCTGGCGCTGACGGACCGCAATCATCCGCAGATCTGGGCCGCGAAGGCGCGCCTCACGTACGTGCGCGCGCAGCTCGACGAGGCGATCTGGACGCCGTGGTTCCAGGGCTGGAACGCGGGTGGAGTCGTGGGCTACCTGCCGACCATCGGCGGCACGGGCTACTACGGCGAGGCGCCGGTCACCATTCGCACGGCGACCAACTATCAGCCATTCATGCAGTTCAATGTGAACGGCGCCATACCGCTCTACACGTTCGGCAAGATCACCTCGATCGCGGAAGCGGCGCGCGGGCAGGTCCGCTACAACGAGTGGGACCTGCAGAAGCAGCGGGAGCTCGTGCGCATGGACGTGCGCCGCGCCTACTTCGGACTGATGCTCGCGCGCGACGCCAAGTACATCATCGAGGAGGTGATCGGCTACGTCGACGGCGGCATCAAGAGCGTCAAGAAGAAGCTCGAGAAGGGCGATCCGAGCGTGGAGGAGGTCGACAAGCTCCGCCTCGAGATCTACCGCGACGAGATCCTTGCTCGCTCCGCCGAGGCCGATCGCGGCGAGAAGTTCGCCACCAGCGCGCTTCGCTTCCTGACCGGCGTGCAGGCGAGCTTCGACATCCCGGACGAGCCGCTCAGGAGGCCAGACAGGCCACTGCGCCCCATCATCGAATACCTCGGCGCGGCGCGCCTTTTCCGCTCGGACATCAACCTGGCGCGCGCGGGCGTGGCGGCGCGCCGTTCCCTGGTCGACTACCAGCGCGCAAACTTGTACCCGAACGTCGCCCTCGGCATGTCGGCGTCGTATTCATACGCGCCCAGCGTTTCGTCGGGAACGGCGTTCACGGACCCGCTGAACGGCGGCCTCGCTGTGGGCATGCGCTGGAACCTGGATTTTCTCCCGCAGCAAGCTCGCATCGAGCAAGCAGAGGCGCAGCTGGAGGAGGCGCGCGCGTACGAGCGGCTCGCGCTCGGCGGCGTCGCTGTCGAGGTGGAGAACGCGTACGGCATCGCGGTCGAGTCGAAGATCCGCGAAGAGAACTGGGAGCGCGCCGAACGCCGGTCTCGCGAGTGGATCTCCACCGTGCGCGCCAGCATCGATCTCGGCACGCGCGACGAACGCGCGCTGCTCGAGCCGCTGCGCGCCTATGTGAACGCACGCGTGTCGCACTCGACCGCGCTGATGGACCTCAACAACGCGATGAGCGATCTCGCGCGCGTCAGCGGCTGGGACGAGTCCGCGCCGAATCCGCCCGTGAACGTGAAGTAGCGGCGGCCACCTGACGTCTCAGATATCGCAGGCCGCGAGCTGGAGGATGGCGAGGAGCTTCGCCTGGATGAGATCGAACTCGCGCAGCGCCAGGTTGATCTCGGAGTCGCGCAGCGCGGATGCCGCGGTCACGAGCTCGAGGCTGGTCCCGCGCCCTTCGAGGTAGCTCTTGCGCGTGAGATCGTCGGTCGTTCGTGCGAGGTCGCGCGCCTCCTCGGCGACCTTGCGCTTCTCCTCCGTCACCTTCACGTTGCGCTCAGCTTGTGACAGTTGCACCGTCGCCGTGCGCCGAAGCCCCTCCAGCCGGAGGCGCGCCTCATCTGCGACCACGTTTGCGTCGCGGAGGGCGCCGTACCGCGCACCGCCGTCCCAGAGGGGAACGGTGAGCAGGCCCTGGATGCTCCACGTCGGATTGGGGCCCGTGCCGGTGTCGAGCGTGGTCGCGGCGAGCGTGCTTCCGAGGTTTACCGCGGGCAGGAACTGCGTTTTCACGTCCTTCACCTGGCGGTCGGCGACCTCTATGTTGGCCTGCGCGACCTGAAAATCGCTGCGCTCCTCCAGCAGCACGGGCCTGCAGATCGCGCGCGCGGTCGCCTCCAGGCCGTCCAGGCTCACGCCGTGTCGCACGCTGATGGGCTCCGCGAAGCCCAGCGCAAGGCCGAGCGACTCGCGTGATTGTCGTGCGGTCTCGTCGCCGTTGACCAGCGTGGCGCGCGCGACCGCCACGTCTTGCTGCGCGCGGACCACGTCGAGTCCGGTCGCGGCGCCCAGCGTCTGCTTCTGCCTCGTCAGCTCGAGCCGCTCGAGCGCGCTCCGCAAGCCGCTGCGATTGAGCTCCGAGATGCGCTCCGCCGTCACCACCGCGACAATCGACTGCGCGACCCCGAGCGTGATCTGCCTCTTGGTCTCGTCCAGGGAGGACTCGGCCACGTGGATGCGGACCTTGCTGGTCTTGATCGCGTTGAGCGCGCGCAGGTTGACCACCGGCTGCGTGAGCACGATGCTCCCGTTCGCGAAGTTCTCGGTGGGCGTCGTGAAGGTGCCGAACGGGGTGGTCGCCTGGTTGGTAAGGAGGTTGTGGGTGAGGGAGCCATTGCCGTTGAGCTGGGTCAGCATGCCTGCGAACGCAGACCGCGACTGGGCCTCGGCGCGCTCCACATCCATCCGCGCAACCCGCAGGTCGACGCTTCGCGCCTTCACGAAGTCCACCGCGTCGCGCCAATCACCGAGCACGCGCGCCGCCGGCGGAAGCGGCGTGAGGTAGGCGTCAGACACGGTTGGCGGTGGAGGAACGGTGTCGTCGGCGGAGGCGAAGCCCGAAAAGAGCGTGACGACGAGCAGAACAGGGACGAGACCCGCTTTTCGCATGGGTCCTACGTAATCCCGGACGACCACGATCGCTTCAAAAATGAGCGGCTGCTGGGACGGCGCTACTCGGTCGCGTACCGCGCGTCGCCTCGGATGAGGTCTAGCTCGGAACGGAGGGCCTCGAACGCGGCGCGTACGCGAGTGGCGCTCACACGGAATGGAGCGGCGACCTCACCGGCGGAGAGCGGAACCTGGTCCACGTAGATGATCGCGTAGGCGATGGTTGCTGCAAGCGCGGCCGGTTCGAGCTGGACGAGACGCGATCCGGCGTGGCTTCCAACGTGCGCGCGAACGTCCCTCGCGAGGGCCCTGGCGCGTGCGAGCTGCTTCGGCGAGAACGGCAGATGGGCGAGGCCGCTCGTGAGGATCTGCTTCTGCGCGGGGGTCTTGCTGCCGGACTTGCTGCCGGACTTGCTGCCGGACTTGTTGCCGGTAACGCGGCTCACGGACTTGATCGCGGGTTGCTCGCGAACGACGGGCTCCGTTGACTCACGGTCCACCCAGCGAATGAGGCGCGAGAGCTCGCTTCGTGACGGGCCAGTGACCGGTGCTGCGGTGCGATGGGACGCGCCCGCGCCGGAGCGATCGAGCAGCTTGCGGAGTGGTGCGAGCAGCGAGCGCGCTTCGGCGAAGTCGCCCAGCCGCGCATGTGCGTGCGCGAGGCTTGCGACCACGTCGGGATGGTGCGGCGCGAGCTCACGGGCGCGGCAGAGCCACGGCAGCGCTTCTCGTGGGGAGTCGAGCGCCACGTCGATCAGATGCCCGAGGTTGTGCGCGTAGAACGGATTCTCGGGCGCGGACCGCACGGCGCCCTCGTACGCGACCCGCGCAAACTTGTAGTGCCCAAGGAGTGCCTGCGAGAGGCCGAGGATGGCCCATGCACGGTCTTCACTGGGGTGCAGCGCAAGCACCTTGCGGGCGTGGATGGACGCGCGCCACGGGGACTTCGCAACGAGCAGCTCCGCGAGGCGAAGGTGCGCGAAGAGGGCGTCGTCGCTGCCTACCTCTGCATGCTTCGCAAGGCGATGAAGGATGGGCAAAACCCGGGAGGGATCGAACACCCCCCCCAGGGCCGTCTCTGCGTTTCGCCGCAGTCGATTTGCATCGTCCTCAGGCACGATGATCATTTTGTAGCTACATCAGATGGCTTTCGCAACGCGCTCGTAAAGGCGAAAAACTTAATGTCGGAGAGCTTGATATTTTCGCTCCCGAGTCGTGCGCCCTGCTCAGCGGAACGAAATGATTCGTTGCTGCGCTAGCTCGCAAAGAATCCGCAACGCGTCCAGCGGTGGCATGCCCGAGACGTCGATGATCATCTCCAGGCTGGAGACGCCGTCGATGTTGGACAGCACGAATCCCGCGCGATGATCGATCGACAGCCAGCGCAGCTCACCGCTCGGCACCATGACGATCGGCACGCGGTCCAGCGCGCCGAGCTTCGCCTTGTACATCTGCTCGAGGTTGTCCCGGCAGTTCTGCGCCATGTCGAGCGCTTCTTGATCCGCGCCGCCCTCCGCGAGGATCGCCTCCGCGCTCTCGAGCGCGCCCGTGTAGTCGCCGAGCGCAAACCGGTCCCGCATGTCGCGCGCCGGATCGGCGGGCTTGTCCGCTGGCTTGTCGGGCGGCGCCGCGTGCCTCGTGGCGGCGCGGCTGGCGGACGTCTCCGTGGCGATGGCGGCCTGCGCAGCGGGAGGCGCGGGCGCCGTGACGGGCGCGGCAGGAGCGGCAGGAGCGGC
>JANXLV010000274.1 GCA_025355005.1 Myxococcales bacterium
GGAGCAGACGCGCATGATGGCGCTCGAGCTCGGCGTCGTGGGCCTCATGAACGTGCAGTTCGCCGTGAAGGGCGACAAGATCTACATCCTGGAAGTGAACCCGCGCGCGAGCCGCACCGTGCCGTTCGTCTCCAAGGCCACCGGCCGGCCGCTCGCGAAGATCGCAGCGCAGGTGATGGTGGGTCGCACGCTCGATGATCTCGGCATCGACGACGCACCGCTCCCACGCCACGTCTCCGTCAAGGAGAGCGTGTTCCCGTTCCAGAAGTTCCCGGGCGTGGACACCATCCTCGGGCCCGAGATGCGCTCCACCGGTGAGGTGATGGGCATCGCGGACACCTTTGCGCGCGCGTTCGGCAAGAGCCTGGCAGCGGCCGGCTCACCGGTGCCCGCCCCCAGCAAGCGCGCGCGCGTGTTCCTCAGCGTGAAGGACGAGGACAAGCCGGTGGCATGCATCATCGCCCGCCGCATGCGCGCAATGGGCTACATGATCGTCGCCACGCGCGGCACGGCGGCTGCGCTGGCCCGCGCGCGCGTCCCCGCCGAACAGATCAACAAGGTCACCGACGGCTCACCGCACGTGGTCGACGCGCTCCGGTCCGGCAACATCGCGATGGTGGTCAACACGACCATCGGAGCGAAGGAGGTGAAGGACAGCTACTCCCTTCGCCGTCAGACGCTGCTGCTCAACATTCCGTACTTCACGACGATGGCCGCAGGACTCGCGGCGTGCGACGCGCTGGAAGCAGCAAGGGGCGACGGACGCGTCATGGTGCGCTCACTGCAAGAGTGGGCGGCCGAGTAGCCCTCGACCTCCACCTCAACCTCCACCCTGCCCCTGCTCCCTGTGATCTTCGATCGCTAGCTCGGCGGAGGCTTCGTCCAGATCGTCGGTCATCACGACGCGGAGGCGCTTTTTCAAGGCTGGATCGCGCACGGTCTCGCAGACCTCTTCCACGCGGGCGGTCGCTTCTTCGCCCGCGATCCGGTAGAGCACGCGCGCGGCGCCCACGCGGATGTCCGGCGCGGCGTCCGGATCTTCGAGCGCGCGTAGCAGTGATTCCTTCGTGAGGTTCACGCCGCGGTAGCCGCCTCCCATCGTCGTGGCCGCCCCGTCCAGGCGCTCGAGCCACGCGCGCGGGGCGTCGGCGGAGCTGCGCATGAGGAGCTCCACGCCCACCGCGGCTTCGGTGACCGCGACGTCCCCGTGGGCGCGGCGCGAGGCATCCCGCAGCTGCGAGGTGATGTGCGCTATCTCGAGCTCGGATGCTCCGTTCAAGGAGTGGCTCGCGCGGTGGAGCGGGATGGCGTCGTGCTTCTGGTCCTTCGTGTCGATGCGCAGCGATCGCTGCTCCGCGGATACGCCCTCGATTTCTGTGTATGGTACATGCTTTGTCTGGCCACGCGCGGCGTGGAAGACGCCGCCCTCGTTGAACCAGATGGTTCCGTTGCGGGCGCTCGCGTCCTGCCTGAAGAAGGGCCCGAGGTAGACCCACGCGAGCGAGCCCGTGAGCATGAGCCACATCGGGATCGACGATGGTTCCTCCCGCACGGCAAGGAACGCGAGCCCAAGCGCCGCCATGCCTCCGACGATGCGCGCAAAGTTGGTCGCCTTCTCGAAGGTGCCGCCGCTGATCTTCCACGCGAGCGTGCCGTAGCCGCCGAAGCCGATCCCGAGCGCCTGACGGATCTCGGCGGCGTTCTCGGACCTCGGGACCTCGAAGTGCAGCGGCCGCCCCATGCGCGCAGCCCGGGCTATTGCGATGGTGGTGGTTCCGTCCTGACCCACCGAGGTGGATGCACCGCTGACATCCACCGTATCGATGTTCTGGTTCAAGAGCCCCGCGGCGCGCACGCGCACCTTGCCGGGCGACAGCACGAGCTCGCAGTTGCGCGAACGGTGGCGCCCCAGCAGCGGGCGCGCGAAGAGGAGCAGCAGCGCCGCAAGGTAGAACGCTGGGCCGGGGCTCGCGTTGTCCAGCGCAGCCCATAGATAGTCGAGCACCAGCGTGACGACGGCGAGCGATGGCAGCAGCAGCCGTGTCCAGACGGGACCGATGGGGTCCGAGATGCGCGCGCGGAACGACCGCTCCGCGCTCATCGGTGCATCATCTTCCGCATCTCTTCCTGTTCGAGCGTCTCGAGCTCGCGACCGGCGATCTCGAGGTCGTCCGTGAGGGCGATGCGAATGCGCTTCTGCGCGCCCTCTTGCCGCACTGCGCCGATGATCGTGTCCACCCGAACACGCGCGTCGGGGCTGCGGTCCTTGAGGAGCCGCGCAGAGGCGGCGCGCATCTCCACGTCCGCGTCGGGATCTTCCAGGATGGTCCAGAGATCCGCCTCGTCCAGCGAACCGCCGCGGTAGCTCTGGTTCCCCACTGTCTGCGCGGCGACATCGAGCCGCGCCAACCACGAGCGCGGGGCCTCGCCGTTGCGCTTCAAGATGTCCACGCGCGTGGTCGTCTCTGGCTTGGGCGGTGCGGCACCGTGCGCGCGCTGCGATGCTGACAGGAGCTGCGCGACCGCGAGCGTGCGCTCCTCACGGCTCAGACCCTGGTACATGAACGTGGTCGGCTTCGCCTTCACGAAGACCGGCGGGTACGGCGGGTGGAGCACGATCGCAATGCCGTCGGGCTGCTCCTCGATACCGGCGATCGCGGCGTACGGGATCACGCGCCAACCGAGCGGCCCGAACACGTGTACGCCGTCCGCGCGCATCGCCACGTATGGCGCGACGGACGACGAGCCGCTCGCCTTCACCAGCAAGCCCACGAGCGCGCCGATGATGGCCATGACGACGAACGCGATATAGCCGTCGCCGCCTTCGATGAAGTGCATCGCAGCGGCGCCGACGAAGCCCGTGGCTGCCATTCCGCGCAGAACGGCGTCGCCCGTGCGCCCGGTCTGCGGCTCGGTGGAGAAGAACACGGTGCCGAAGCCGTCGTGACCGATGCCGAGCGCGTCGCGGACCTTCTTCACCTCGTCGAGGGACTTCACGACGAGCTGGATGGGGACGTTCTTCCGCTTCTTGTGGTTCAGCGTGAGGAGGACGCCTTCGGGAACGAGCGCTGTGGTCGCGCCGAGGATGTCCTTCGCCCGGATCTTCTGGTTGAGGCGGCCGCCCTTCTTGATGGCCACGTAGCCAGGGTGGAACTCGAGCTCGGCCTCGCGCGGAGCGATGCGCGGCGGAATGAACGGGGTGAGGCAGAGGAACAGGCCGCTGGCGATGAAGAGCGAGAACGTGGCAGCCTCACCGACGGGCAGCGCGCACGCAGCCACGAACGCGAGCGGCGAGAGCAACCACGGCAGCAGGCGATAGAGAGGCGGGCCGACGGGATCGAAGACCTTCGCTCTCATGGAGCCATGACGGTACCACGCCCAAAGCCCTCCGGAAACGCACCCGGCGGTGTAGACTCGAACGCCGTGAACGGCCCGAGCAACTCCGCGACCCGGTATCCGCGCGCGAGCGTGCTCGAGCACCGCGGGCGGCTCGTGGACCTTGCGAAAGAGGCGCTCGCGAAGGCAGTGGGAGAGCGCGAGGCTCGCGAGGTGGCGAAGGCGCGCGCGGACGGCGACGTGACCCGGGCCGAGACAGCGCGCGCCGAGATCAAGGCACAGGAGGCGGCTCGTCTCTTGCGCGGTGAGCTCCGCGCGGAGGACCTCACACGACAGGCCGCGTGGGAGAACGCGGTGCAGGCGGAGCTGGCCGAGCTACACAGAAAAGTCGCGGCGGCGATCAACCTGCTGGAAGATGGCGTCGCGAAGGAGCGCGAGGCGCTCTCCGAGCTCGCGAATAGGAAGGCGGACGTGGACGTTCTGGAGAAGGACCGCGAGCGATATCTTCTCGAGGAGCGCAAGAAGACGGAGGCGCGCGAGGAAGAGGCGAGCGCAGAGGCGCGCGCGTCCGGAGCGCACCAGGACCCGAGACGCAGATGATGATCCATCGCAAACGTACGCGCCGCGCGTTGCTGGCGCTCGTGCTGCCGCCGCTGATCGCGCTGTCATGTCACGACCAGACCACGCCTGCGCCGCGTGCCGCGCTGTCCGCCACGAAGGAGTCTGCGGGCAGCGGTCACGACACCCAAGACGGCGGCGCACGCAGCTACGCGGACGACGAGATCGCCTCCGTGCTGTGGGATCCGCGCTTCGCCGACGCAAAACGGCTGCATTATGCACATGATTTTCGCGGCGAGGCGACCGCGCTGCGCGATGCGATCGGCAAGGGTGGAATATCCGCCGCGGACCTGTGTGCCGTGGCCTATGCGGCCGGGCGCGCAGCCGTTGCAGCGGACGACTCACAAGGCGCGATCGCGATGTTCGACATGGCGATGAAGGACGGCTGTCCCCTGGCCTCCTATGCGAAGGTGCGCGGCGCCCAGGCGAAGGCGCGCGTGGCGGGCGCCGATGTTGCGCTCGCGCAAGCGGTGTCCGTATCGGACGCGCCCCTGCTGGAGGACGAACGCAACCTGGTGATCGCGGACTGCAAGTGGGAGAAGGGTGGGCACGCAGATGCGGCGCCGCTCTACCGCGGGTGGCTCAAGAACAACCCACACGGCCTGCGCTGGGTGGACGTGGCGCTCAAGATCGCCGAGGTGGACCTGGAAGGCACACCCGATGATGCGCGCGCGAAGGATGCTTTCGAGCTTTCCACGCGCGTGCTGCTCGAGGCGCCGAAGCTTTCGCAGGACCAGGCGCAGGATCAGCGGCGGCGCGCGGCGCTCGCACGCAAGATGAGCCCGGACCTCACCTTCGACGAGCGCGGACGACGCGCGCGCGGGCTCCTGGACACCGGCGAGACCCAGAAGGCGCTCGACCTCGCGCGAAGCGTCCTTGCAGACACGCATGCGTTGCCAGAGGAGAAATGTCGCTCCGCCATGGTCCGCGCGGCCGCGGAGAAGGCCAAGCCCGCGCTGCTCACTGCGTGGACGGAGGCGGCGAAGCTCTGCGAGAAGAGCGACGACGACCTCGTGACGGCGCTCTACAACGGCGCCAAGGTCGCCGCCAGCTTGAAGCGAGGCGCTGAGGCGCTCGCGCTCTTCGCGAAGGTGGAAGAGAAGTTCCCGTCGCACCGGCTCGCGGACGACGCGATGTTTCGCTCCGCGCTCGTCATGAAGCAGATGGGCGACGACGCCAAGGTCGAGGCCACGCTCTCCACCATCGTCGACAGGTACCCCACGGGTGACATGGCGGACGAAGGGCTCTTTCTTGCCGCGCTGGGGCATCTCGCAAAGAGCGACGACGCTGGCGCCAAGGCGCATCTGGACAAGATCATCACGCGCGAGGCGGGACAGAACCGGCACTGGGCCACGGGCGGACGCGCGCCGTACTTCCGCGCGCGCATCACCGAGCGCGAGGGCAACGCGGCAGACGCGAAGAAGGCCTACGCCGACATCATCACTGGTGTTCCGCTCGGCTACTACGCGTGGCTCGCGCAAGCGCGGCTTTCGGGCCTGGACCCGGTCGCGGCGACGCAAGCGCTCGCGCTCGCCGAACAGAAGGATGACGCCGCCTCCTCCGCCACCTCCCCCCGCACCGATGAGCCCGAGCGCGACTCCTTCATCCTGGGTAGACGCCTCCTCGCCGTGGGCGAGGTCGACCTCGCCAAGCGCGCGATGGCCCAGCGCGGGCCGGACGCGAAGGATCTCAAGGACGACCTGGACGAAAAGGTGCATATTGCACGCATCCTAGGACGCGGCCGCGAATGGGACGACGCGATCGCGTTCTCGCGCGGGAAGACGAGCGACCTCTACGCACACTACCCCCGCGGCAAGTGGAAGGCCGCGTGGGAGGCAGCGTACCCGCGCGCATTCGAGGACGAGGTCGTCCAGGCGAGCGGCAAGAACGGCGTGCCGGCCATGCTCACGTGGGCGATCATGCGTGAGGAGTCCTCCTTCATGCCGGACGTGAAGAGCCCCGCGAACGCCTTCGGCCTGATGCAGCTCATCCCGCCCACCGCCAAGATGGTCGCGCAGGGCACCAACCTCCCGATCGACGAGGCGTCGCTGAAGCGACCCGAGGTGTCTATCGCGCTCGGGACCAAGCTCCTCGCGTCGCTGCGCTCCACGGAGGCGCACCCGCTGCTAGCGATCGCGGCGTACAACGGCGGTGGTGGCGCCGTGCGGCGCTGGCTCTCGGAGCTGCCGTCGAAGGACGTCGATCTGTTCGTCGAGCTCATTCCTTACGACGAGACGCGCGGCTACGTGAAGCGCGTGACGATGACAGAGCTCGTATACGCGTACCTCTACGACCGGCAGGGCCTCGACGAGCTCACCAAGATGCCGCTCACGATCGCGCATTGACGTCGATGACCATGGAACGCGAGCGCCTCGTCATCGTGCCTACGGAGAGCCACGTGCTGTTCTTTGCGCGCGCGGGCGTGCACGCGGAGACGCGGCGCGCGCTTTTCCGCAGGCTGGCAGCCGCGCTGCTGTCGGGCGCCGACACACCGGCGATCGCGACGCGCGTGGAGGCGGAGCTCGCCGCATCGCACGCGCATGGAAGCCCGCGGCTCGCGCGAGCAGCGGAGCGCGCCATGGATCTCCTCGTGGACGCACACGGCGATACCGTCGCGGCGATGAAGGTGCTCCGGAAGACGCGGCTGCGCGGCCTGGAAAAAGGAGTCAAACAAGCGCGCGAGCGGCTCCTACTTAGGGGCCTCTTTCATCCGCGCGAGACGCCGGCGCGGCTCGCACTGGCGATCGCGGAGACCGACCCCGTGCGCATGGTGGAGCTGTGCGGCGCGCGCAACGTGGAGGCCCGCTTCGTCCACGACTGGTCCGCGAGCGACGGCGCATTTTTCCGCGCGCTGGACGCTGCTCTCTCTCGCGCGGGTGGATCTGCCGCCGTGGTGCTGCCCGAACTGGACGCGCGCATCGACGCCGCGCGCGAGGAGAGCCCGCATGAACGCGTGGCCATGGCGTGCGCCCGCGAGCTCGACGCTGCCCCCCGGTTCGTGACCGTCACCGTCCCCTCCACCTGGGCGATCTCTGCGCCCGCAGAGGTCGTCGCGAAGACCTCGCTGATCCGCGCCGCGGACCGCGCCGCCGAGGTGAGCGCGTGCGCCGCTCTGGTGTTTGACGCGAAGGAGCGCGGCGTCCCGCTCGACGAGATCGGCATCGCCCTCCCCTTGCGCGGCGGCCTGATGGAGGCGGAGCTCGCGCGCGCTCTCGCCGAGCATGGTCTCCGATCAAGCCACGCCGACCCCGAGCTCTGCGACGATCCGACCGTGCGCCGTTTCGAAAAACGCCTGCGCGAGAAGCTCCCCGCGCGTGCCACACGGGCCGCGTACCTTGCGCTGTGTAAAGGCGAGATCGCGGAGTCCGAAGAGGCGCAGCGCGGTGGCGTGGGCGCATTCGGCGTCCTCGCCACGGACAGAACGCCCGACGCCCTGGGTCGCACGGAGCTCACGGCGCTCACGCGCGCGGCGGCAGCGTGGGACGCCCTTGCATTCGCGGACTATGCGGCCGCGACGAAGCGCCTGGGCATTGCCGACGAAGAGCTCGCGATCGGCGCATTCCTGCTGGAAGCAAGGGCGTCGCTGCCGAGCCCACGCGATCCTGCGACGCGACGCGTGGCCGCGGTGCGAATCGGCACGCTCACGGATTTCGTCGGACTGCCGCTGGGCCTCTTGATCGTGGCCGCGTCGAACGACCGCGGGGACGGCGCCGAGAACGCCGTGATCGCCGATCCACTGGTGAGGCGCCTGCTGGACGAGCGCCGCGCCGCTCACGCCGTATCGGTCGCCACGTGCCTGGACACCGCGCGCGCCGTCGTCTTCTCGTTCCAGGCCCGCGACGAGGACGGTGGCGAGCTGGCGCCTGCGCCGTACGTGGCCTGGCTGGAACGCGGCGGCGCCAGCGTGCTCTCCGTGGGTGCATCGCCGCTCGGACCGGGACGTGGCGCGCCGCGCGATCTGCGGCTGCGCGCCTTCGCTTGCGATCACGCGCTCGGCAGGAGGCTCGTTCCGGACGCGGCCACGCGCGCGGAGGTGGAGCTCACGCGCGAGCGATTCTTCCTGGACCCATCTCGCACTGCCAGCGCTCTCACGGGGCTACTCCGGCCCACGCCCGCGCTCGCCCATATCCTGGCTGCGGAGACCGGAGCCGAGCGCGCCATCTCGGTCACGGCCGTGGAGCACATGGCGCAGTGCTCGTTCGTGGGCTTCGCCGAATGCGTGCTGGGCGCGCGCGAGAAGGCCGAGGAGGAGCGGCTGCCGAGCGTCCGCGATGAAGGCACGCTCGTGCACGAGGCTCTAGCCCGCGCGTTCAATGCGTGCAAGATACACCTTTCTCTGCCGCCGTCGCGGCGAAACGCGGAGGAGACCATCGCGCTCGGTCTGGCTGCGGCGAACGCGGGCTTCGCCGAGGAGACGCCGGAGGTCATCCGGGAGCGGGTGCGCGCCTCGGTGAAGGCACTGCTCGCCGTCGCGATCGAGGACGTGACCTATACGTTCCAGCTCGCGGAGCAGAGCTTCGGCGGCCATGACTCGCCGTGGCCCGCACACCGCATCACCGATGGCGATCGGACCCTCGTGGTGCGCGGACAGATCGATCGCGTGGACGTCAGCGCCGGGTCCGTGCGCGTCATCGACTACAAGCGCCGCACCAACGCCATCAAGAAGGTGCTCAGAAAGCTGGGCGAAACCAGCCTCCAGGTCCCGCTCTATGCGTGCGTGGCAGCGCGCGTGCTCGGACGACAGAAGGGCGAGAGCGGATTCTTGCCGACGGACCCGCGCGATCTCGGCGACGCGGGGACGACGCCGCGCGGATTGTCGGACGCCATGGCGCGGGTCCTCGCAGACGAGAACGGGCTCGCCGTCATCGAGCGGCGCGCGCTCGACATCGTGACCACCATTCGTGCTGGCGACGTGCGCCCGTTGCCGCGCGATCCGAACCAGTGCGGCTACTGCGCGCACGACGGCGGCTGTCGCAAGCCGCGCTTCACGATCGAGCACGAGCACGAGGAGTGAGCTCAGACGAAGCGCACCGGCACGCCCAGCTCGTTCGCCTCTCGCGCGACGGTGGAGAGGCCCTCGGCCCTGGACGCGATGACGAGCTCATCCGAGGCCGCCATCCACAGCGCGGCCTCCGCGCGCGTGGTCTTCCCGACGAAGGTGGCTGAGACTCCGCGCACGCGTGCGTAGCGCTCCAGGAAAAGGCGCTCGGGCCCATCCCCCACCACGACCACGTGCGTGCGAGGCCCGCGTGAATGCGCGTAATCGAGAGCGCGGTCGACGCTCTTGCCCTTGGTGAGGCGGCCCACGACCGAGACCACGGTCTCTGCCTTCATCGCACTTCGACGCGCGCGCGCGAGCGCCGGGTCCACCGCAGGCATCTCGAACGGCGAGGAGCGCACCTCCGCGATGCGCATGACCACGCGCTCGTCCGCGCTCGAGAGAGCCGACAGCAGGGAATCGCGAAGACTCTGCGACACGAAGCGCCACGTCGTCATGGCCCGCGCGAGGCGCCTGACGACAGACGAGCGTACGGCTCCCGGCATGCGCAGCATCAGCCTGACGTCTGCGCCATGCGAAACGCCGACCAGCGGCGTACCGAACGACCGATGAGCCGTCGCGACCGGCCACACCGAAGGCAGCACCCAGTGCGCCACGATCACATCCGCTGGCAAGGTCGCGATGGCGTTGCGTGCATGAACCATCCATTCGAGCGCGCCGCCGATCGCGAGCGGTGAGCGGGCGAGCCGAGCCGCAACGCCGGGCCAGCCGAACGCAGCTCCACCGTGGAGAGCACGCACGACCAGACCATCGTCGTCGCGCACGCCGACCCCGGCTGCGGTGAACGCCGGGCAGAGGACGGTCACGAGGTCGCCGCTGGCAGCGCGTGCCTTCGCTTCGGCTCGGACGAAGTGCCCTGCCGGATCGTCCGGCCCGTCCGGGTAGCTCGTGGTGACGAACGTGACGCGCACGCGCGTGTCGATAGCATCCCGAAAGGCCATGTGTCTCCCGCCGATGACGGGGGGTGCAGCACCATGGATCACCGTGATCCGGGCCCACGCGCTCCTACATGCGCGCCATGATGGAAATATCCACACAATTGATCCGTCCATGGGTGGCGTAGATCTTGTTGCAAGAGGAGGGATGCGACGCCCTGAGTCCAGTAACGCGGTCGTGTTGGGTGTGCCCCGAGTCAGGGCAGCTCGACCGGTTGCGCAGCAGATCGCGGACCAGCGCTCGGTGGCGAACCACGAGATCGAGATCAGCGTCGACGTCGAGATGCCGTCTGAGCCCATCCGTATGCCCCTCCGTGCCGCTTCTCCGCGGTCGGGCTTGGGCCCCGTCTACCTGCCGAAGT
Organism: Myxococcales bacterium; assembly: GCA_025355005.1. Lineage (GTDB taxonomy): Bacteria > Myxococcota_A > Polyangia > Polyangiales > Polyangiaceae > JANXLV01. Next base: position 10,311 of record JANXLV010000274.1, read on the forward strand.
CGGCGCCGGCGATCGCACCGTCCCCCGCACCGTCCCCCGCGCCGGCCTCCGTGCGCATCTCGTCGTCCCCGGTTCGTCCGTCGACAGCGCGGCGCATGTCAGCGCCCACGATGCGCGTCTCGGCGTCTCCGTCGCGTGCGCACCTTTCGACTCCGCTCTCGGCATTCGCGCTGACACCGGCCGACGGTGTGGCGCTCCCGCCGCGCGGCGCCGACCAGGGCGATGCGATCGCGTGGCTGGCACGCGCGGCGCGCAGCATTCCCACGCGCGTGGCCGAACATCTCGTGACGTTCGGCGTGGCGATGTTCTCGTTCGCGTTCCTGGCTGCGGTGATCGCGACGTTCGGTGGAAGCGACGTCCTGCCCCAGCGCGCAGCAGCAGCGGCCCAGGAACCGCGTGCAGGATACACGCGACCGTTCGTCGAGAAGCTGGCGACGGGCGCAATGCCGCAGGCCGAGAGCGGGCCCATGGCGGCGACGCAGCCGCTCCAGATGATGCAGGTGAAGTCCTCGTCGCGGACCACGCGCGGCGCGGCACCCTTCGCGGTCGCCACGGCCGAGGCCGTACGTCGCGCACCCGCGCCCGCGCCCGTGACTGTCGACATCCCGATGGAGCGCGAACCGGTTCGCGCGCTGGTCGCAGCCGCCGCCCCTCCCGTCGCCGCCCCTCCCGTCGCCGCCCCTCCCATCGCCGCGCCGCCGGCAGCACCTGCCGCGAAGCCGCCGACCGCGATCAGGCCTTCGACCCCGCGCACTACGGCGCCGCCGTCAGAGCCGCGCGCGCAGAAGGATCCCTCGGAGTCAGGACTGGCGCAGCGGGCGCTCGACGACGCACGGCACGAAGACACGAGCCTCGGCGGTCACTGATCACGCGCGCACTGGCGGAGCCACCGCGGATCGGGCAGGATACCCGTATGCTTGGTGTTCGCTCCGTTGCTTGGTCCACGCTGCCGCTTGCTTCCATTCTGGCTGCCGCTCTCGCGGCGTGCGGCGGTGGCTCCACCAGCGGCGTTGGCTCCGACCCCGACGGCGGCGCGGACGCAAGCGCAACGGATGACGGCGGCGGCGAAGGCGGCGGCGGCGGCACCGTGTGCACCAGCGGCAAGACGTGGACACGCGGCACCATCGGCAGCGAGATCATGCGACCTGGTGACACGTGCATCACGTGCCACAAGACCGCCAACGGCGCGCCCGAGTTCCTCATCGCCGGCACCGTGTATCCCACGCGCCACGAGCCGCTGCTCTGCAACGGTCTCACGGCCATCACCGTCACCATCACGGACGCGAAGGGCGCGCAGACGGTTCTCAAGTCGAACTCCGTCGGTAACTTCGCGTGCGGGCCAGTGGCACGCAGCGGATTCCCAGCGTGCAATCCCACGTTCCCCGTATCCGCGCGCGTCGACGCTCCGGGCGGAAAGACTGCATCCATGATCGACGCGCAGATGACTGGCGATTGCAACACGTGCCACACCGAGGCGGGCCTGAACAACGCGCCGGGTCGCATCTCCGCCCAGTAGCTCTCCCGCTTTTCCCCAGTCGCGGTAAAGACCATTCAGGGCCCGGTTGCGACCGCTCGTCGCATGCCACCTTGTCCCACGCCGCGCTGGACCTCACGCTATCGACATGAGGACCTACGAAGCGCTCTCGTACCGCGATAACGAGGTCGGCCTCCGGGTGTATCGCGACGGACTGCTCCAGGCGCGTACGGAGGAGATCGCGACGCTGCCGCCGCTGCTAACGCGCGTCTACGTGCGACGTGTGTCGCGCATCGCTGCGGGAGGCGCCGCGACGATCGGCTTTGGCGCGACGGCGCTGGCCGCGCTCTTGGGCAATGGCTTCAAAGCCGCGTTCGACCTGTCGCTCTTCAGTGCACCGCTCACGCTCATGCTGCTGCTCACGCTCGCAGCGGTCCCGGTCGTCGCCCTGATCGCGCGGACGGGCGCGCACGTGAAGCTTCTGTCGCTCGTGCGCCGCGATCTGCGAAGGACGAATGACACACGTGCAGACGTGGAGCGGCTCGAGCGGTCTGCCGCGATGATCGTGGCGGAGCATGCTGATGCCCTGGAGACGCGAAGCGTGGCCGCGCCGCTCGTGGGGTGGGCGCTCCTGGCGCCGCTGACGCTGCACTTCGTCGTGTACGCGTTCATGGAGAACAGTCACTCGTTCGAGCGCACGGTGGAGGACTACGACTGGTGGATCTGCGCCAGCCTGCTGCTCACCGGGGTTGGGCACGTGACGCTGGCGGCGCTGGGCGTCCGCTTCGCGCAGCGGCTCCGCGCGTCCTTCACGATGGGAGACGGCGGCACGCCGTCCGTCTGGGCGCCGCTCATGTGGACCGTTCTCGCGGGCTGCGTGCCAGGCGTGATCCTCTACCTGGTGCCCCCGGTGCTGGTAGCGGCGACCGGCCTCGTCTTCATCCCGGCGACGTTCGCGGCGATGCGAGCACGCGTGCATGCGGAGCGCGGCGCGATCGAGGCATGCACCGCGGATGCACCTCGCGTGCTCAGCCTGGAGACTGCGTGAGCTCTTCGCTCTTCTTCCAGAGCTTCTTTGCGACGCCTGCGTCGCGTGCGAGCTCCGTGGGCTCCGTCAGTCGATTGTTCAGGTAGTAGCCCCCGGTCTTCCCCTCTACCTCGTCGCTCTCGGCCAGGTACACGAGACGATCACCGCCTTCTTCTGGCGTGTCCATGAAGAGCTTCGCGATCGCGATGAGCGGCTTTCCGTACCACGGCGCGCCGGTCCAGATGTTGGTGGCCACGCCGCCCGGGTGCAGCGCGTTCACGGTGACGCCCTTGTCCTTCAGGCGCTCTGCGAGCTCACGCGTGAACATGATGTTCCCCAGCTTCGAGCGCCCGTAGGCCTTCATGATGGAGTAGTCCTTCTCCATCATCAGGTCGTCGAAGTCCATGCCGCCGCGCTTGTGGCCCACGCTGGACACATTGACGATGCGGGCGGGCGCCGACGCGACGATGACGTCGAGCAGGAGCGTGGTGAGCAGGAAGTAGCCCAGGTGGTTCACGGCGAACGTGAGCTCGTAGCCGTCCTTCGAGAGCCTGCGCGTGTCGCTGACGAGGCCCGCGTTGTTGATCAGCACGTGCAGCTTCTTGTGCTTCGCCTTGAACTCACTGGCGAGCGTCCGGATCTGCGAGAGCTCCTCGAAATCGCAAAGGAGCCCGCTCGCAAGGTCGGTCTTGCCGCGCTCCTTCACCTGCGCGATGGCGGCGTCCAGGCGCGCCTGGTTGCGCCCGACAAGCACCAGCTCCGCACCCATGCCTGCGAGCTTCACGGATGCCTCGAGGCCGATTCCAGACGTCGCGCCCGTGACGAGGATGGTCTTGTCGGAGAGCTTTCCCATGGGCGGAGCATACGCAAAGGTGTAGAGAGAGGGCAGAATGGAGAACGACGTCCGCGCGCGATTTTCCGAGTTTATGGTGAAGCGACTGTCGTCGGCCCGCGCGAAGGCGGAGTGGCGCGCAGAGCTCGAGAATGGCTACCGCATGGTGCTCGCGCAGAAGCTCGGCACCTTCGTCGACGAAGCGGCGCTCCTCCGCGCGCTGGAGTCACTCTCTCAGCGCGACGTGTGGAAGAAGGTCGTCGCGCCGACGTTCGTGGCCGGCCGCAAGGACGTGTTCCCGATCATGAAGTCGGATGAGAGCACGCTCGCAACGTACGTCCCCGAAGAGGCCAGGAAGGCCATCGACGAGCTGCTCGGAATGCCCGGCTTCGTGCACGAGAAGCTGGTCTTCGAGGTCATGCGACAAGAGGTCGTCGAGGAGATCATGCGCGACGTGCTCACGGACGCGCTGGAAGAGTTCAACGACAAGGTGAACCCGTTCTTCGCGGACTGGGGCCTGCCGGGGCTCATCAAGAAGTTCATCCCCATCGGCGGCGGCGCGGTCCTGAAGAGCATCGACGCGGTGCGCGGTGAGTACGACAAGCGGCTCAAGCCGGAGATCCAGAAGTTCCTTCAAGGCTTCTCGCGGCGCGCGCTCGACAAGACCGCGAAGGTCGTGATCGCCCGGGCGGATGACGCCAAGAGCGTCGCGCTGCGGCGGGCGATCGCGACGTGGCTCTGGGATCAGAAGGTCTCGGAGCTCATGGCGAACGTGGACGAGTCGAAATGGACGCTGATGGAGAAGGCGGGCCTCTTGATCGCGCAGGAGACGGCGCAGCAGAAGCGCGTGAAGACCTCGCGGGACGAGCTCGTTCGCGCCTTCATGACCAAGCACAGCGCGCAGACCGTGACGGAGGTGCTCACGTGCTACGGCATCGAGCCCAGCCCCGACTTCGACGCCATCGCGGAGGCCACGTTTCCATCAGTCGCCACCATCGCCACATCGAGCGTCGCCACGTCGTACGTCTCAGGCATCGTTGCGGAGTTCATCGCCAGTGAGGCTCGCGCCTCCGGAACGGACCAGGAGCCACACGCATCATGAGTGAACGACGGGTCCGCGGCGCGCTGTTCCTGGACTACGTCCGCATGATCCGCGGCCAGAAATCCGTTGCGTGGGAGAACCACCTCACGCCGGAGGACATCGGGTTGGTCGCGCAGAAGATCGACCCGGACGGTCTCTACCCGATGGCGGTGTTCGAGCGCCTGGGCAACGCCATCCTGCGCGAGATCGGCCACGGCGACATCGAGTCGGTCCGCATGTGGGGCAGGATCTCCGTGGACGCGCTCCGTGCGAAGTACCCGAACCTGGTGGCGGAGGGCGATCCCGTCGACACGCTGCGCCGGTTCAGCGTGATGCGCGGGACCTTCTTCGACTTCGAGGCAGTGACGGTGCACACGCTGCACGAAGAGCACGCCATCATCGGCATCCAGTACTACATGGGGCCGTTCGCAGAAGAGGCCGCGTCGTTTCAGACCATGGGCTTCTTCGAGCGGCTGCTCGAGGTCGGTGGCGCGCAGGGAGTCAGCGCGAAGTTCACGTCGCGGAGCTGGACCGGGGACGACGGGACCAGGCTGCAGCTGGACTGGAAGCAGGACTAGTCAGGGGGGCCCCATTGGCGGTCGTAGATCGTGCGGACCAGCGAGTCGATTCCGTCGCGCGCGGCGGCTCCCTTGCCGGAGACGTGGTTGCAGAGGATGGAGAACGCTATCGGGGATTTTCCCGGAGGGCCGATCACGAAGCCCGAGAGGGCGATCACGTCGTCCAGGGTTCCCGTCTTTGCGCGGATGGCTCGGTGCTGTGAGCGGTTGCTGAAGCGTTTGTGGAGGGTGCCGTCCACTCCGCCGATCGCCAGCTGCGCGACGTACTCCGGGGAGATGGTGGGATCTCGATAGACGGTGCGGAGCAGAGAGACGACCATGTGCGTGGTGAGGCGGTTCGCGTCGTAGAGGCCGGAGCCGTTCTTGATGACCACGCCGGGCTCCATGAGCCCCTGCTTTTCAAGCCACTTCGTGATGATCTCCGCGGAGTCGGCGCTCTTCGCTGGTTTGTTGCGCAGCTCTCCGGAGATCGATTTGAAGATCATCTCCGCGTAGAAATTGTCGCTGTTCTTGCCGACTGAATAGAGCAGCTCGGAGAGCGGCGCGGACTCGTGCGTGACGATGACGTTGTTCGCCTTGCTGGTGCCAGCGGTGACGTGGCCGTTCACCTTGATGCCGACCTGCTCGAGCGCGTCACGCAGCGCGTAGCCGGCGAGGAGCGTGGGGTCGTCCACGCGGCGGGTGTAGCGCACCACCTTCGACGTGGTGGAGACGGTGCCCGCGACCTTCGCGCTGAGTCGCTGGCCGGAGGGCGCGAGCGCGAGGATCACGTTGTCGGAGCCTGCGTCCGTGGTCTTGACCGTGCCGTCGAAGTCGACGAACCCGGGTGGGTCGAAGGAGACCTGCGCGGTGCCGCCAGGCTCGTGCGACGGCTTCACCGTGAGCGTCACCGTGTTCTCGTTCACCGCGACGGCGCTCACGGGCGCGCGGAACGTGGCCCACTCGCTTGGCTTCTGTTCGAAGGCGGGCGGCACAGGCTGGTCGTCGTGGAACTTCTGATCGACGACGATGTCCCCGTCGACCCTGCGGATGCCGTGCGCGCGGAGCTCCAGGGCGAGCCCGTAGAGATCTTCCGTCTCCAGTGACGGATCGCCGTGACCACGCAGCAGCAGATTGCCGGAGACGGCGCCACTTTTCGTCGTGCCTGAGAGCGTGGTCTGGTAACGGTGGTCGCCGTGCAGCATCGCGAGCGCGGCGGCGGCGGTGACGACCTTCGCGTTGGAGGCGGGGTTCAACGGAGCGTGCTCGGAGTGCGCGGCGAGCACGCGCCCGGTGTCGACCTCCATGATCTCGACGCCGATGTCCGCGTCCGCGAGGGAGTGACGACTCACGAAGGCGTCCACGGCGTGCGCGAGCTCGGCGTCCATCGCGCCGGCGGGGGCAGGCGCGGCCTGCGCAGCTCCAGCCTGCGGAGCGGCCTGCGCGACGGTGACGGCGGGCGGAACGACCGGGGCGACGGGCGGCGGGGGCGTGGCCTCGGAGCGCGCGAGATCGCCGTTGGCGAGGAACGCCGACGCCACGAACAACGCTGTCCACCGCCCACGCATCCAGAGCCTCTTACTAGGGGTTCCGGAAAAGCGAAATGGTGGGCGGCCGTGCAGGTCCTGGCCGGATTTCTGGCGGTCTCTGCGGCGGGCTGTGGCGGACGTGCGCGCACGGGTGAGCGTCCGCTCGAGGTGCTCGTGGCCCAGGACGCGGAGTCGCTGGATCCGCGCTTCACGATGGACACCGTGGGGCTGCGCGTGACGCGCCTGATGCACGCGGGACTCTTCCGGCTGGACGAAGGAGACCTGCACCCCGTCCCGTACGCGGCGAAGGGTGTGCTGTTCCAGAGCCCTGAGGAGCTGGTGGTGGAGCTGCGGACCGACATCACGTTTCACTCGGGCAAGCCACTCGTCGCCGAGGATGTCGTCGCCACGTTCACGGCCATCGCCGACAAGAGCGTGGGCTCGCGGCACGCGCGCATCTTCGACGCCATCGATCGCGTGACGGCAGACTCCGCGCATGTGGTCCGCTTCCACATGAAGCGGCCGCACGCCACGCTGCTCACCGATCTCGAGATGCCGATCCTGCGCGCAGACCAGGCGTTCGGCCCGCCCGACTCGGACGGCGACATGGATGGAATCGGCCCTTATCGCCTGGCGCGCCGGACCGAAGGCGAGATGTCGCTCGTGCCGGCGAAGGACTCCGCGCTCGGCAAGACACCCGCGCATCCCATCACGATCCGCGTGGTGCACGACGAGAACGCGCGCGCGCTGCGGCTCCTGTCGGGCAGCGGAGACATGGTGCAGAACGGCTTCTCGCTATCGCTTATCCCGGCGCTCGCGAAGGAGCCGGGCCTCACCGTGCATGCGCGGCCCGGCGCGAACCTGACGTACCTTCTCTTCCGGACGGACCGCGGACCGCTCGCTGACGTGGCGCTGCGACGCGCCGTGGGCCAGATGCTCGATCGCGAGCTGGTTGGCAGAACGCTGCTCTCCGGTCACGCGACGGTGGCAACGACGGTACTTCCCGAGGGCCACTGGGCGCACACCACGCGGCCGGCGGGGGCCATGACGTTCGACCCCGAGGTCGCCGAGGCAGCGATCACAGCGCTCGGCCGCCGCGGCACGAAGCTCGAGCTGCTCACGTCCACGGACCGCCTGCGCAGCACAGTGGCGCGCTTCTTCGCGCAGACGCTGAACGCGCGCGGCCTGGACGTCACGGTGCGCGAGCTGGAGCTGGGCACGCTGATCGCACGGCTGAACGCGGGCGATTTCGATATGTGCACACTGCAGCTACCGGAGCTAGCGGAGCCGAACGCGCTGCGCTTTTTCTTGCATAGTACATATATTCCGCCCGAGGGCGGCAACCGCGGACGCGTGCACGACGTCATGCTGGACACGCTGTTCGACGATGGCGATCACGAGCTTCTGCCCGAGAAGCGCCGCGTGATCTACCAGCAGATCGAGGAGCAGCTGGCGCGGGGCGTGTACCTGGTGCCGCTCTGGCACGAAGACCAGGTCGCCGTGACGGGACCACGGGCCGCGACCTACCAGCCCAGCCCGGAGGGACGCTGGCTGGGCCTCACCGACGTGCGCTGAGTCGCTGGGCTCATGGCGCGTCGGGCCGCACGCAGCGAAAGCCGATGGTGGAGGAGAACGGATTGCCATCGGAGCTGACGACCGCACGAATCGCCGCGCGCAGCTGAGAGCCTGGCTGCGCGAAGCTGCCGCCGCGAACGGTGAAGTCCTTCGTCACGCCGCTCTGTCCTGCGACGCAGAGCGGATCGGTGACGAGCGGGTCGCGCCAGCATCCCTTTCCTTGCGGTGTCCACGCGTCGGCCATCCATTCGGTGAGGTTGCCGACCACGTCGCGGATCGCGCCGCCCGGGAGTGTCAGCATGTCGAGCTTGCCGCTGCCCACGGCCGCGGGGCCCTTGCCGAACAGCAGACACTCACCCGTCTGCGCGGTGGGCATGGCGTCGTTGGTGCGCGCGTAGATCGCGTCCGTGCAGTGGGCTGCGTCGTCGCCCCACACGGCGAACGCGCTGCGACGCGCGCCAGCGATGTACTCCCACTGCGCCTCGCTCGGGAGCGTGCCGCCCAGCTTCGCGCAGTACGCGAGCGACGCAGGACGCGTGACGCAGTTGAGCGGAAGGGACTCAGCGGCGCCCGCGGCCGTCGTGAACGTGCAAGTCGGGTCGGTCTCGTGGACGATGACGCGTGTGTTCACCGCGAGCTTCGATGCGCGGTACTGCCCCACCGTGGCTTCCGTCGCGGACATGAAGAACGGCGACACGACGACCAGTCGCTCCGACGATGTGCTGCCGTACGTGTTGCCCACGGTCAGGTCGCCCATCCAGTACGCGCCGCCAGGCACACAGACCTCGCCGTCGTGCGGCGCCGAGGAGCAGCCGCGGACGTGGTCCTGCGCGAACGTACCGCCGAGCGCCCCGTTCGCGGGGCCCGGAAGCGGATCGACGGGCGCATCCAGCGTGCCTGTCGGCGTGCCCAGGCCCTCCGTCATGAGCTCCACGTGCACGTCGATGATGCCCTCCGCGGACGTGACTGGCAGCGCGAAGACCGTCTCGAGCGTGGAGGTCGCGCGCGGCTCTGCGGTGGCCGCGCCCGTGCTGCGATAAAGGCGCACGCGCGCGAGATAGCCGGTATGTCCCGCGGGCGGCGCGACCCCGAACGTCGCGCGCCCGTCCCGCACGGTGCGCTGGTCCAGTCCGAACTCGCGCGCGCACTCTGCGCACGGCGCGGTCTCGCCAGGGGCGAAGAGCTCGATGCGGAGCCGGTCGAAGATCGGCGCGTTCGCAGGCGGTGCGTCACGAGGGCCGGGCGGCACGAGCGCGTCCGTGTCGATGCCGATGCGCACCTGCCCCGGCGGCGGCAACGTGCGATCACCACACGCGGCGATCATCACGAGCGCCGAGAGCGCGATCGGCACAAGGGCCGCAGCGGACGAGCGCGAGCTCACTGCGCGCCTCCGCCGTCGGTCGCGTACACGCAGCGAAGGCCGAGCGGATAGGAGCCCGACGTGCGATCGTCGACGAAGCGCGTGGTCGACGCGACCATCTGCGGGAGGATGTAGTTCGCGCCGCGGATGATGCTGCTCTTGTCGGACGCGGCGGGCTCGCAGCGCGGGTCGACGATGGGCCCTTCGAGCCAGCACGGATCCGAGTATGGCACGGCCTTGTCGATCACCCACTCCGAGAGGCCCCCGCCGAGCGCATTCAAACCGAGCGGCGAGAGATCGTTCTGGCTGTCCTTGGGTGGTGGCGGCGTCTGTGGGAACTGGAGGCACTTGCCGTGCGTGGCCTTGTCGTCACCGCGACCGAACGCAGCGCGCGCGCAGGTCGGATCGTCGTTGCCCCACGGATAGCGCGTCTTCTCCGCGCGACCTGCGACCGTGGCGGCGTGCTCCCATTGCGCCTCGGTGGGCAGGTCGCCGCCAAGATACTTGCAGAATGCACGCGCTGCGTTCCACGGCACGCAGTTGAGCGCGTAGTCCTCGCGTCCCTTCGGCGTGGTCGACCACGTGCAGAGCCCGGTCGCGCTCGTGCTCAGCGGGCCGTCGTTGGCGGTGGGCGCGGCCGGCTGCGCGAAGCCCTTGGCCCTGGCCGCGCGATAGCGTGCAACGGTCACCTCGAAGCGATCCATCCAGAAGCGGTGGAGACCGAACGTGCGCACGGGGAGCGCGGCGACCTCGATGCCGGACAGGAGATCCGCCGTACCGATCACGGTTGCGCCTCCTGCAACACAGATGCGGTCGACGTCGCTCGATGCCGTGGGCGCCGCGCATGGCTCGTTCGGCCAGGACCCCACGGCCGATGGCGTGACGTCGGCGTCGTCAGCGAAGGGCAACAGTGTCACGGGCGCGAGCGCCTTCTCGGTGTCGATGCACGTGGTCGCCGCGCCGAGCGTGAGCACGGGCGCGTCGCTGGAGAAGCGCGCGGATGTTCCGAGGCAGGCACCGTGGAGCGTCACGCGCGCATGCTTCTTCGCGTCGACGGGGAGCTCGACGTAGAGCAGACGGTCCACGGTGACGAGCGGCCACGGCGCGCTCGCGGGCGTCACGTCGACGCCACCCGACACGAGGCGCGGCGCGTTCGATCTGGGTGTGGGGTCCATCGGCCCACCCCATACATGTGGCGCCTCGCCGCGATAGTCGCGCGTCTGCCCCGTGGGATACGCGCGAAGGCGCACCCATACGCTCTTCGTCGTGGAACCATCCGCGTAAACACCGAAGCTCACGGGCCAGTCGCGCGGATCGGGTCGCGCGAACTCCGCGGTCTGGAACCACGTGCCGTGCTCGTCATAAAGATCCACGCGCAGGCTCGACACGGCGAGCGGCACTGGAAGATCGGTGTCGACGCTGAGGACGACCTCGGGCAGCGGCGGCAGGTCCTTCGTGCATGCGAACGAGCCGAGCACGAGCGGCACCAGGGACGCGACGGCGAAGCATCTCCACACGAGCACGTGCACACTCTAGATCATGTCGTAGTCTTCCGATCATGGAGATGGGAGGAAGCCCGGTGACAGCGCAGGATCCACTGAGGACGCCGCTGCGCGTGGTGGCGGCCGGCCTGGGCGCCACCGTCCTCATGATGACGCTCAGCGTCGCGTCGTTCGCCTTGTTCGACAGCGGTTATCGCATGGCGGCGCTCTCGAATCTGATCTCCGTCGTCTCCGTCGTCAGCGACACGACCGTGGTCGTCGGTTGCGTGATGCTGGCGCGACTGAAGAGGCCTGGCTCCTCGCAGGCGCTCGCGTCCGCGATCTGCCACGGGATCGGGATCGCCTTCGTGGGGCTCTGGTACGCGCTTGCGGCGACGGGATTCTCTTCACTCTTCACCCTGATGGCGCTCGCGAACAACCTCATCGACGTCGCTGGCGTCATCACGCTCGCGCTGGCGCTGCGCGAGGTCGCGAAGAGCCGCGGCCGGAACTACGACGGCTTGCTCTTCGCCGCAGCGGGGGTCATGGGCTTCTCGGTGCTCGGCGCGCTCGTCAACGCCATCGGCAGCTTCCCCATGGCCATCTATTACATGACCACTGCGACGAGCTCCTTCTCGCGTCTAGCCATGATCTTCGTCGCGCTCATGATCGTGCGACATGCGCCGCTCCCCGACGCGCAGCTCGCCTACGACTCTGCCTACCGCGGGCCCACGGGCGCCGTCGAATCGCGAACGACCACACGCGTGGAAGGCAGCGTCGCGCTCGGCTTCATGGCGGGCTTCTTCGGTGGCTGTATCGGCGCGCTGCTCGTGCTGGCGATCGCTAAGGGCGTGAAGACGAAGCGTGGCGCAGGGATCGGCTTCGCGTGTCAGACGGTGGTCGGCATCGGACTGCGCGCCGCCATGCACTGATCGTCACGGAGCTACCGCGTCGGCGACGTCGCGCGCCGCATCGTCCCCGCCGAGCAACGGAACCAACTGCATCCACTCCACGAGACCGCAGCCACGCTCGTCCTCGAATGGCTCGTCGCCGTCCTCCGCGAAGCCCTGCTCGAAGACGGTGAGAAAGCGCGCGTAGAGCGCGGCGCGCGGCAACGCGAGCAATCCCTGGTCGCTGCGTCCACCAGCGGCATCTCGGGCCACGTCCTCTGCGTTGCCTTGGAGCGCGCGCATTGCCGTGGCACCGAATCCCGGAGACGGGTGAAGGCGCGACGCGAGCTCGACGGCGCGCGGATGCATCTCGGGCGACAGGTGCGGCGCGATCGCGACGAATACGCGCGCATCGCCCAGCGACGGATCGGCTGCATTTTCCAGCGCCGATGCGATCGCGCGCGCGCGCCACGCTGGAGGCAGCTCCGCCGCGACCAGCGCGTACCCGAGCGCCCGGTAGTACTCGTGCGAGAGAGCGATCGCCTCCAGCAGCACCGCGGGCGCCACCTCGCCCATGCCCGGGGCCGCGCGTGCGAGGAGCCGGGGAAGGTCGTACGGCGGGAAGCTCTTTGACTTGCAAGCGGCCTCCGTCTCGCGAAAGAGGGCGACACGCCCGTCGCGCGGCGCAAGGCTCACGAGCGTTGCAAGACATTCGATGCTCGCGCGCACGAGCACCTGCGACGACGCATCGGTCGCGGTCTTGCGCGAGAGCTCCTCGCGAGCGGCGGTGAGCGCCACGGCGCGCGCGGGCTCGTGGACCGCCGACAGCGCAGTGAGCACATCCATCGTCCAGGTGGTGCGCTGCTCCGAGCTCGCCGCGCGAAGCGCCCGCTCGAGGACGTACGCGCGGCTCGAGGGATCTTCACACGCACTTCCGACCCGAAGGAGCGCGCGCGACGCGCCGGGCAATGCGACGTCGGGCGTTTTCCCATGGCGTGCGCGAAACCGCGACGCGGCGACGCGAAAGAGCTGCCCGATGTCGTGTGCGTTGGCGATGTCCTGATATTACCGCCCACCCAGGGCGGACGCCACGCATCGAACGTGCACCGAACGTGCACCAAAGCACACCATTTAACCTTGTTTAACGGGCACGTTGGGGCAGGCTGCACTTTACTCCCACCATGCACCGCCACACACTGCTCGCCATTCTTCCTTTGCTCCTCGCGTGCTCTTCGTCCAGCACGCAGGCCGTCGCCGACGCCGGAGCGGATCCGGACGCAGGCGCAGCAGACGCAGGCCCTCCGAACCCGTTCGCCGCGTACGAGCAGGCCGTCCTCGCGACGTCGTGGGAGAAGCTCGCAGGCGCGACGGCCCCGGCCACGAAGGGAGGCGCGAAGATGGACGACCTGTACTTCACGAGCCCGACTGTCGGTTACGCAGCGACCGGCTTTGCCGGCATCCAGAAGACGACTGACGGTGGCGCGACGTGGACGAAGGCATTCACCAACACCGGCACGTTCTTCCGCTCCGTTCTCTTCGTGGACGACAACCACGGGTTCGCTGGCAACCTGGGCGCGGGCCTCGACATGTCGATCTCGGATGCGACCGTCCTCTACGAGACCAAGGACGCAGGCAAGACGTGGACTGCCGTCACCGCGATCGCAGGTCCCATGCCGTCTGGCATCTGCAACCTGACCAAGGTGGACGCGACGCATCTCTTCGCCGTCGGCCGCGCGAACGGCCCCGCACACGTCCTCTCGTCGAGCGATGCGGGCGCGACGTGGACGTCGACCGACATGGGCGCGCAGCTGAGCATGCTGATCGACGCGCACTTCACGTCGCCCACCGAAGGCATCATCGCAGGTCAGGGAGTGGGCGCCGGTGACGTGTGCACCATTCTTCGTACGACCGACGGCGGAAAGACGTACGCGAAGGTCTTCGCTTCGAAGGCTGGCGGAAGCCTCTGCTGGAAGCTCTCGTTCCCCACGAACGACGTGGGCTACGTGGCCGTCCAGGACGAAGCAAAGGGACCCGCGACGTTCGTGAAGACGCTCGACGGCGGCATCACGTGGACGGAGATGCCACTCCCCGTGAAGACCACGGCGCTCGGCGGTTATCCGGCCATCGGTATCGGCTTCATCACGCCGAACCTCGGATGGGTCGCGCCGGAAGATCCCACGCTCCCCGCGTACCGCACCACGGATGGCGGACTGACGTGGACCATCGACACCGCGCTCAAGTCGCCGATCAACCGGTTTCGTTTCGTCGACAAGAACACGGCGTACGCGATCGGCGCCAACGTGTGGAAGATGTCGATCACGTACACGGGCAACTGAGGAAGCAACGATTGAAGACCCGACTCGCCGCTGTCCTCGCATGTGCTGGCGCGATCGCCAGCATCGACTGCGGGCAGTCCTCGTCCGTGCGCGTCAACGGTGACAACGGAGCGCCGAGCGCGAACGTGTGCGACGAGGGCGCGCACGTTGTCTACCCGACATCCAAGAGCGTCGCGGTCGGCGCCACGATTCCCGACATGACCTTCGCGGGCGTTCGCGAGGACGGAGCCACTGGCGAGGTCAGCTTCCACGACTACTACGAGCCGTGTGCTGCGCGCTCTCGCTTGCTCGTGGTGCGCACCAGCGGTGGCGCGTGGTGTGGCACGTGTCTCTGGCATGCAAGCCACACGCGTGAGCTGCAATCGCTCGCGTTCGGCGCGCGGCTGCGCATCGTTGATCTCATCGTGGGCGATCGCGACAACGCACCGGCGACCACCGGCGATCTGCCGGCATGGCGCGCGCTCGTGAGCACGTCTGCGCCGCTCGCGTTCGGCGTGGATCCCGCGTTCTCCTTGCGCGCAGCGCTGGGCACGCCGGCTGTGCCCGTCCCGCTCTACGTGGTCGTCGACACGCGCACCATGACCGTGAAGAGCGCGCTGTCGAACCCCGATCCCGCTTCGCTTCGCGCTGCGCTGGAGAAGGCGATCGCGGACCTCGACGGGACTCCGCCGCCGCCGGTGCCGGACGATCCGCTCGTCGACGGGCTCTTTCACAGGAACGAATGGGACATGCTCCGGGACGTGACGCTGCCCGGCGCGCCTCCGCCCGATCCGACGAATGCGAGCGCGGACAGCGCGGCCGCGGCTGCGCTTGGAAAGTCGCTCTTCTTCGATGCAGCGCTCTCGCCGTCCGGCGTGGTGTCGTGCGGCTCGTGTCACCAGCCAAAAGGCGACCTCACCGACGGACAGCCACAAGGAACGGGCGTGGCCAAGGGAACGCGCAAGACGCCCCGCATCGCGCTCGCGTCACACGCACGATGGCAGCTGTGGGATGGACGCGCGGACACGCTGTGGGGACAGGCGCTCGGCCCGTTCGAGAACAAGGCGGAGTTCGGCTCGTCGCGCCTGTTCGTGGTGCAGCGACTCGCGAGCACGTACAAGGACGCTTACGCGAATGCGTTCATCGGCGCGCCGCTGCCCGACGTGTCGCAGCTACCGAAGAGCGGGATGCCCGGCGACGCCGCGTACGACTCGCTGACGACAGCCGACAAGGACGCCGTGACGCGTGCGTTCGTGAACGCAGGCAAGGCCATCGCGGCCTACGAGCGCACGTTTCGCGTGAAGCCGAACGCGCTGGATGCGTACGTGGGCGGTGATCTGTCGGCCCTCTCCCAGACGGAGAAACAAGGTCTGTACGTGTTTACGAGTGTAGGATGCATGCAATGCCACCACGGCCCGCGGCTCACCGACGACGCCTTCCACGTGAGCCGCACGCCCACGGGCCGCGCCGATCTGATGGGGGACCCGGGACGGCAGAGCGGCGTGAGTCAGCTCCTCGCGTCCGACTTCACAGCGAGCGGCCGCTTCAGTGACGCGACGGGCATGAGCCACGTGCCAAAGGGTCTCGCTCCGAGCGCGAGCGCCCTGGGAGCATTCAAGACGCCGCCGCTCCGCGGTGTGGGCAACGTCGCGCCGTACGGTCATGGCGGTGGCGAAGCAGATCTGGCGTCGGTGATGCAGCTCTATGGCAGAGGCGGTCTACCGGACGACGACGCGCGCGCCGTGGGCGTGGTCGAGCCATGGCTGATGCGATTCGGCGAGACGGTGCAGTGGTCACTCGTGCCGTTCCTGAGCACGCTCACGGCGGAGCCGATCGTCGTGGAGTAGCGTATGCTGTCGCCTTCACCCGAGGAGGTGCTCCTTGCAGTTCATTCCCTGCTCGTCCTGCGCTCGCCACGTGAAACACTCCGAGGTCGCTTGCCCGTTCTGCTGCGCGCGCGTCATCGCGTCCGTTGCTGGCCCGGAAGGTCGGGTCGCCCGTGATCGCACTGCGCTCCTCTTCGGGGCCGCGGCGATCGCCGGTACGCTCGCCGTCGCTGGCTGCAACAACAACGCAACGACTGACGGCACGGGCGCCGGCGCGACCGGCATGCCCACGAACGCCACGCCGTCTGCCACTGCGCCCACCGCAACCACCGCGCCCACTCATGAGCCGACCGGCATCGTGATGCCCTACGGCGTCCCGATCCCGCACGACGTGGATGCCTCGCCGCCGAAGCCCGCGTCTTCTTCGCCCGCGGACGCCGGAAAGCCGAAGCCCAAGCAATGAAGGAAGGGATATCTCCAGTGCTGCACTCGCGCATGATTCGTTCGCTCGTCCTCGGAGGCGGCATCGCCGGTCTGCTCCTCGCTCATGTCTCGGGGTGTGGAGGCGACGTCAAGAACCAGGGCACCACGGACGGTGGTGGCATCTCGGAAGCCGGTCTCATCGACGGCAGCACGGGCGGCAACGACGCCGGCCTCTCGAAGCCCGATGCCGGCGGAAGCACTGGCATGACCGGCACGCAGAGCAAATCCGACAAGGTCGATCTCCTGTTCGCCGTCGACAACTCCTTCTCCATGTCCGACAAGCAGAGCGCGCTGGCGGCGGCCGTTCCCGATCTCGTCGCGCGTCTCGTCACTCCGAACTGCGTCGATGGCGCGGGGAACGCGAACGGCTCGCAGGCGGACCCCACCAAGCCCGCGGGCATGCAGTGCGCGACGGGCACGCCGGAGTTCGCGCCAGTGAGCGACATCCACATCGCGATTGTCTCGTCGTCGCTCGGCGCATTCGGCGACAAGACGATCTGCGCGGACACGTCGCCGCAGAACGACCACGGACAGCTGCTCAATCGCACGACCATCGCGGATGCGCCCGCAGGCTTCCTCGCATGGTTCCCGACCGTGGCCGCCAACGCCGGAAAGCCCGGGCCCATCGCGCCCACGCCGGCGATCACCAGCACGGCGACGCTCATCAAGGATTTCCAGGACGTCGTCACCGGCATCGGCCAGAACGGCTGCGGGCTCGAGGCGCAACTGGAGAGCTGGTACCACTTCCTGGTCGCCCCCGACCCATGGGCGCAGATCACGATCGGCAACGACAACGTCGCCAAGTACACCGGCATCGACGCGACGATCGTGCAGCAGCGCCACGACTTCCTTCGCCCGGACTCGCTCGTGGCCGTGCTCATGCTCACCGACGAGGACGACTCGTTCGCCGATCCACTGTCCATCGGCGGCGAGGGCTGGGCGTTCTCCGTCTCGAACTTCCCGCAGAGCCCTCAGGCGCGCAGCGGAGGAAACGGGACCACCGCGCCGCTCCCCACGACGACCTGCGCCACGAAGCCCACCGATCCGGCGTGCACGACTTGCGGCTTCGCACCGAACTGCAACCCCTCGGACCCAGCGTGTCAGGCGATCAAGAACGACGCGAACTGCAAGAGCAACGGCGGCTACTACGCCGGTGACTCGGACAGCCTGAACGTGCGCTACTTCCACATGAAGCAGCGCTTCGGCGTCGATCCGCAGTATCCGACCGAGCGCTACTCGCACGGGCTCTCGCACGGGAACGTTCCGAAGGGCTCGGAGGAGCACAACAACGCCGGCGTCTATCAGACCGCGGCTGGCTCCTGTCAGAATCCGCTCTTCGCAGCGAAGCTCCCCGCGACCATCGGCGACGAGTTCTGCCACCTGGGCGTGGGCCCGCGCTCTCCGTCGCTCGTGTTCTTCGCGATCATCGGCGGCGTCCCGAACGAGCTTTTGCACTTCGACCCGACCAACCCCGCCGCGTCGAAGCTCTCCGCGGCGGACTGGACGAAGATCATCGGTCAGAACCCTGCCGCATACGACTACACCGGCGTGGACCAGCACATGTTGCAGTCGACCACGCCGCGCCCCGGACTGCCGGCGCCCAGCATGACCGCCGGCGACAACGGAACCGACCCGATCCACGGGCGTGAGTGGGACACCAAGAAGAACGACTTGCAGTTTGCATGTACCTTCCCGCTCGAGCCCGCGGGGTACAAGACGTGCCCTGCGGTCGGCGACGCAACGTGCGCGGATTGCGACGGTCTCACCAACGCGCCGCTCTGCGGCGTGAACCCGCTCCAGCAGATCCGCGCGAAGGCCTATCCCACGCTGCGCCCGCTGCGTGTGGCGCACGACCTTGGTGACCAGGGCGTTGCGGCCTCGCTCTGTACGCGCACGGTGAACCTGGATGGCATCACGCCCGAGCCCGCGATGGGCGGCACGGGACCGAACCCGCTCTACGGCTACCGCCCCGCCGTGAAGTCGATCCTCGATCACTTGAAGCCTGCGCTCACGCCTTGACGCACGCCTCTCCCTACGGTGTCCTACCTGTCCGCGGCCTGGATTTTCTCGGATAAAACAGGGCGAAAGTAAATCTTTCAGGACGAGGCAACTTCCGTTGCGCTGCCACGTACGATCAAGCACGAAAGAGGAACCTGACCATGATGACCGATCAATCCTGCAAGTGTACTGAGTGTGCGGAGAACGGCTGCTCGTGCGACAAGAACGGCTGCTCGTGCAAGGGCCCCTGCCCCTGCGGCCCCGCGTGCGTGTGCGCCAAGGCCAAGCAAGACAAGAAGACCGCTCACAAGCACTGAGGTGAATTCGTGACCCTGGTGCCCTGCGCTGCATGCGCCCGCCACGTGAAGGCCGATGAGTCGCGGTGTCCCTTCTGCGACGCCGCGCTCACGGCGACTCACGTGCCCCGAACGATCTCGGCGCTCCCTCGAAGCCGCGCCGCGCTCATGTTCGGCGCCGTGTTCGGAGCAGCCAGCCTCGCGGGGGCCATCGGCGTGGGATGCAATGCGTCGCCACCCGCACCAGCCTATGGCGGCCCACCACCGCCACCCGACATGCACTCGCTGACGGTCACTCCCCCAACGGCAGCCGACGCGGGCCCCGCACCAGTCGCGGTCTCGGCCTACGGCGCCCCGGTGCCCACCGAGACATCGCCGCAAGCCGTGGACGCGGGCACGAAGCCCAGATCCAGGTAGCGCGTCAAGCCGGCGCGGTTTGTCGCCAGGTGTCGTGGTAGCCGCGGTCCTCTAGATCGTCGGCGTAGGACATGGGCACGAGCGGCAGCGTGGTGTCGACCATCACGGCGAGCTCGTCGGTGCGCTTGGTCCCGATGCTCTTCTCGTATGCGCCTGGATGCGGTCCGTGCGCGATACCTGCAGGATGCAACGATATGGCGCCAGGCCCGACGCCCTTGCGGCTCGTGAAGTTGCCGCGCAGGTAGAGGATGACCTCGTCGCAGTCGACGGACGAGTGCGGGTATGGACACGGGATTGCGTTCTCGTGGGTGTCCGTCACGCGCGGCACGAACGAGCAGACCAGGAAACCAGGCCCCGCAAAGGTGCTGTGAATCGTGGGCGGCAGGTGTACCTGGCCCGTCTTCGGCTGGTACTTCGTGATGTTGAACGCCCACGGATAGACGAAGCCGTCCCAGCCGATGACGTCCATGGGGGGACGCTCGAGCATGAGGCTCGAGAAGCGACCGCTCTTCTTCACGATGAGCTCGCGCGGACCTTCCGGCACATGGTCCCACGTGGCGATGGGCCCCTGCGGCGCGATGAAATCGCGATGCGTGTATGGCGCATCCATTTTGAGCTGACCGATGGCGCTGCGGAAGCCTTGCGGCACGACCACGCCGCCGTGGGCCTCCATCACCATCGCCTTGAGCGCGCCGCCGGCCGGGAGGAGCCAGCGATGCGGAAGCGAGCGCGGCACCCAGACGTAGTCGCCCTCGCGCACGTCGAGCAAGCCGCAGTTGGACTCGAGCTTGGCCGCGCCGTCGTGCACGTACCAGAGCTCGTCTGCGTCGCCGTTGGCAAAGAAGGTGTCGTCCGTCTCGGTCGCCTGCGCGAGGAAGATCGTGATGTCCCTGTTGCCCAGGATGGGCACGCGTGCGTCGAGCGGCTTGCCTGCAAGCGCGACACGACCGCTCTGGTAGAGGCGACGCACAAGCGGCTCTTCCGCGCGCTCGCTCGCTGCGCTGGGTGTGCCTAGCTTGTGCCCGCGCGTGGTCTTCCGTGCCTCGGCCGCGGTCGTGGGGAAGCGATGATAGAAGTACGAGAACGCGCCGGAGAATCCGTCGCGCGTGAACATCTCCTCGTAGACGAGCTCACCGTTCGGCGCGCGCAGCACCGTGTGCGGCTTGTCCGGCAATATCCCTGCGTGCTTGCGATCGATCATCAGCCGCCCGCCTTCTTCGCCTCGGCTTGCTGCGCGCGCTCGATGCTCTCGAATAGCGCACGGAAGTTGCCGTAGCCGAAGCCGGGATCACCGGCGCGCTGGATTATCTCGTAGAAGAACGGGCCGGCGCGCGACTCGTCGTACATGACCGCGGCTTCGCGCATGAAGATCTGGAGCATGTACTTGTCGTTCGCGCCGTCCACGAGGATCTGCAGCCGCTCGAGCTCACGTAGCTCCTCCTTCACATTCGTGATGCCGAGCTTCGCGAGGCGCTCGGGCAGGTCGTCGAAGTAGGACTTCGGAGTCTTGAGGAACTCGACCCCGCGTCCCTTGAGCTCCTCCACGGTGGAGAGGATGTTCGTGACGGCGAAGGCGATGTGTTGCACGCCGTTGCCGTTGTTGTCCTCGATGAACTTCGCGATCTGGGAGTCGCGGAAGAAGGGACGCAGCGGCTCGTTCGTGGCGAACTTCACGCCGCTCTCTGGGTCCCACATCACGATCGACCGAAGCCCCGAGCCGCTCGCGCGATCCTTCGCGACGTCCTTGGTGTGGAAGCTGATGTCCCAGAAGGGCTCGAAGCCGAGCACCTCGCGATAGAAGGCGATGATCGGCTGCATCGTGAGGCCGTTCGATGTGATGTGGTCGATGGCGGAGATGCCGTAGAGGTTCTCTGGACGGCTCGCGTGGCCCGTCCCCACGTCCTCGAAGTTCGGCGCGAAGCCCCGGTAGTCGCGGCGCTCGACGAAGCGAAACGCAACGTCGCCGAGCGGAGTCGCGATCTCGACGCTGCGGTATGTGCCGCCGCGCTCGTCCTTGTGCTCCACGGGATCGGCGAGGAACGTGGCGCCGCGCGGCTCCAGGTACGCGATGGTCTTGTCGAGCTCCTCCACGCGGAACGAGAGGCTCATCACGCCGGCCGGGTGCCGCTTCATGTAGCGCGCGGCCTTGGAGCTCTGACCGAGCGGCGTGGAGACGCACACGCGCACATCGCCCGCACCGAACACGGCGGCTTCCTGTCCGCTGCGCTTGGTGAGGTCCGCGCTCGCACGGGCGACCTCCTTGAAGTCGAGCTTTTCCGTGTAGAATGCACGTGAACGTTCGAGGTTCTCCACGACGAAGTGGAAGCTGTCGTAGCCCTGGATCCCGGAGTGCGGATTCGCCATGGCGCGAAGAATGCCATAGCCAGGGCCGAAATGCGCTGGATTGGGCCTTTTGCCCCCAGTGGTCGGGGCCGTGACCATCCATTCGAGCAGGGGATTGCGCAGGTGCGACGGCGACGCCATCCCAGAAAACACTGCGTGAATCGCGACGGGCACGATCCTCGCTTCGTTGCAGTGTGCACGCATGGCTGTGAAGTTCTTCGACGCACCAATCACCGATGACGAGCTGAACTTGCGAGAGTCGCTCGACGCGCCCACGCTCACGTTCAAGCGTCAGCGCGTGGTGACTGCGCCGATGCCATTCCGGCCACCGGTCACGGAGCAGCCGAGCGCGCAGGTGTCGCCACCGGCTGCCGTGCGAGCGAAGCCGGCGCAGCGCGCGCCGCGAAGGACGAGACAGTGGGTGCTCGCCGCGTTGATCGTCATCGGCCTCGGCGCCGCGGGGCACTTCGGAGGCGCGCACGCGCGCAACGCGATCACGCACGCGCCGCCGCCGATCACTACGCCCGTGATCGCGGAAGCGAAGCCCGAGCTCGTGGCTGCGCCAGTGGTCCGCATCACCGCGCCCGTCGTACCCGCGCAGCCAGTGGCGAAGCCCACGGAGCACCGAGCACACCGCGTAGAGCCGACGACGACGTCGACGACGACCCCAACCTCGACCTCGACCTTGACCTTGGCCCCGACCTCGACCCCGACCTCGACCTCGACCTCGACCTCGACCTCGACCTCGACACCGGCTCCGACCGCGACACCGGCTCCGACCGCGACACCGGCTCCGACCGCGACTCCGAGCGCGACTCCGAGTGCGGAGGACGATCTCATGCGGCAGGCCACCGAGACTCTGTCGAACGCGCAGCTCGAAGGCCCCTGAAGTAGCGCAAGTAGGACAAGCTGCGTCGTCGCCGCGCGCCCCCAGCGGTCGGGTCCAACACCCACCACCCGTCGAGGTCCCAGAGCAGGATTGGGCTTGTTTCCTCGTTACGCGGTGGTCGGCACGCTCCTCGCTTCGGATGGAGGGAACCCATGTCGGCACATCCCTCCCAGTCGCCCGCCCGAAACGAAGATGCACCCACGCGGATCGTGACGGC
>JANXLV010000296.1 GCA_025355005.1 Myxococcales bacterium
GGGGTCGAGCTCCACGATCTTCGCGTACTGACGCTCTGCCGCGTTCTTGTCGCGCAGGGCGTGAATGTAGATGCGAGCCGCGCGGAAGAGCAGCGCCTTCTTGAGCTCCCCTGCCTCCTCGGTGCCGAGCACGATGCGATCAGCCGCGGAGTTGAACGCCTCCGCGACCTTCAGGGCCTCTGCGCCCTCGTCCACGGCCTTCTCGAGCGCGAGCTGCGTCTCTTCGTCGGCGGGGTTTCCGAGGAGCGAGAGCACGAGCGCCTCCACGCGCTCCTTCGGGATCTGCTGCTGCGCGCGCAGCGCCTGCGACTGACGACCGAGCTCCGCGAGGCCATCGAGCACCGCAGATGCGTCCTTCGGGCGACGTGATGGATCCTTCGCGAGGAGCATGAGGACGAAATCGTCCACCTCCTTCGTGATCCAGCCGCGCGGCGCCTTCATGCTCGGCGGCTCGGGCTCCTTGGTGAGATGCATGAACGCCGCGTCCGTGGCGGTCTGCGCCGCGAACACGGGCTTGCCGGAGAACAGCTCGTAGAGCATGGCGCCGAACGCGTAGACGTCGCTGCGCGGGTCTGCGGGCTTGCCGCGAACGAGCTCGGGAGCGATGGTCTTGGGCGAGCCGATGATCGCCATGAGCCCGGAGTGGCCGTTCGTGACGATGCGACCGCGCGTGAGCTTGTCGCCGCCGAAGTCGATGAGGACGACGCTGGGGGCGCCGCCAGCGCCTGCCTTTCCGAGGAGCACGTTCTCGAGCTTCAGGTCGCCGTGGACCAGGCCGGTCTTGTGCATGAGCGCGAGCGGCTCGAGGATGCCGCGCAGCACGGGGCGGAGCTCGTTCACGTGCGCGGGACCCGTCTGCGCAAGGCGCGCGGCGAGCGGCGCAGCGTCGACGTGATGGTATGCAACATACACGCGATGCTCTTCGAGCTCGCCCGCCTCGATGCCCTCGGGGAGGCCGGGGTGCGACAGTCCGCCGACGAAGCGGTTCGCGGTGAGGAAGCGGTTCACGGCGCGCGCGTCGCGGGTCGCGTCGCGGCGAAGCACCTTCAGCGTGAAGAGGCGGCCGCCCTTCACCGCCTGGTAGACGACCGCGAGATCGCTCTCGCCGATCTTCTTCTGGATCGTGAACTCGCCGAGCTGGCGCCCGGACGAGAGCTCTTCGCGACCGAGCTGGCTGACGACGTCGAACAGGCGGGGGTCGACCTCGCGGCGGGACACGCGGATGACGTCGACGAGGGCGTCGAGACGGTCGCCATCGACGCAGCGCTCGGTGAGAGCGCGCGCGAAGCTCGCCTTGGCCGAAGTGCCGCCCACGTCTGCGGGTGGAAGGCCCAGGAGCTTCTCGCTCAACTGGGTCATCTCTTCGAGCGAGAAGAGTCTCTCGAGCTCGCCGCGCACGATGTCGATTGAAGATACTTGCATTGAGATCCATCGCCCTTTGGACGCCCGCATCACGTGCTGCGAACGCCCGGCTTTTCGTGGCCGTCTACCCCACTCTGGGGGCGCGAACCTTACCGCGGGTTAGGTGGATTTGGGGGTCATTTTGAGCGTGGAACCGTATCTCTACTGCCACGCCTTGATCCCGCCCCTTACCCTGGTGGGCCCTTCGGGCCCCTCACTCGCGCAGGCGCGAGCGAGCCTCCCCACGCACGCCTGACGGCGACTCGTGCTCTGCACGAGGACTCCGGTCTGCGAGGATTGCGCTAACGCACGTGCGTTAGGTCATCACCGTGCCAGTAGACCCGCGTCGTGCGTCCGCACGACCTCGCGTTAGCGAGCGTGGGGAGGCTCGGCGCGGAGCGACGAGGGGCCCGGAGGGCCCACTTGGGTAAGGCCCTGCGTGGGCTAATGCGGCGCCTGGCGTTACGCGGTCAGTGTCCGCCGAGACGGGTTACGCCAGGGAACGACGGATCCCCGGGCTCATGCCGAGGATTCTCGCTCTTCTTGGCGCCATCCTTGTCCTTGAACGAAAGCAGGATGTCCTTGTCGTAGATGAACTGATCTCGTGAGTCGTACGGGACCGCGTGGTGGCCCGTGTCCATGCGGATGGCGTCGCACGGGCATGCCTCGACGCAGTAGCCGCAGAAGATGCAGCGCAGCTCGTCGATGACGAACTTCACCGGGTATTTCTCGTAGCCGCGGCGCTTGTCGCCCTCCGGATACTCGCCGGCGACGATGCTGATGCACTGCGCGGGGCACGCCGTGGAGCAGCACAGGCACGCCACGCAGCGCACGCTGCCGTCGTCACGGGTGGTGAGGCGGTGGACGCCGCGGAAGCGATCCGGATAGGGCCGCTTCTGCTCGGGGTACGAGATGGTGGTGATGCCGTCTTCGAGGCGCTCCGTGACCGGGTCGGGGCGGCTGCCGCGGATCATCTCCTTCGTGTTCTTGAAGAAGTGGCTCATCGACACGCCGAGGCCGCGGATGATCTCCGGGAGGTACGCCTGGTTCGACGCCGTCTTCTCGGCGTAGTCGACCACGGTGGCGTTGAGCTGTGCGGCGGGCTTCTTGGGGAATGCGCGTGCCATGGTTTGTTCTCCGCGTCCGATCTCAGGCCTGCATGGGGTCGGTGACCGTGCCGCCGCGCTTTGCAGCGCGCTTGGCAGAGGTGCCAAGGATCTGGGTGAGGTGTCGTGAGGGGCTGAACATGCCGATGATCGCCCAGACGACGAGGCCGATCAGAACCACCGCCACCACGCCCTGGGTGATGTCGGAGGCCAGCTTGAGGCCAGCAGCCACGGGCGCACCGCCGCTCTGCAGCCCGAGCCAGATGATGCCGGTCGCGAAGATGTTCGCGAGCGACAGCGGCAGGAGCGTCTGCCAGCAGAGCTTCTGCAGCTGGTCGTAGCGGAAGCGCGGAAGGCTCCAGCGAACGAACGCCTGAAGGAGACAGATGATGAGCGTCTTGCCGAAGAACGCGAGCACGCCGATGACGAGCATCGCGAGGTGCCCGACCTTCTGCTGGATGATCATCGTGTCGCCGAACTGCAGCGTGAGACCGTCGCGGTGCAGGAACGGAAGCTGCCACCCGCCGAGGAAGATGGTGACGAGGAGCATGGAGCTCGTGACGATCTCCATGTACTCGGCGAAGTAGAACATGCCGAACTTCATGCCCGAGTACTCGGTGAAGTAGCCGGACACGAGCTCTGACTCTGCTTCTGGAAGATCGAACGGGATGCGCTTCGACTCGGCCACGGCCGCAGTGAAGAAGAGGAAGAACGCCAGGGGCTGCACGAAGATGCCCCACGTGTTCTCGCCCTGCCAGATGACCATGTCCTGCAGACGGACCGAGCCGTAGATCATCATCGCGCCGACGAGCGAGAGACCCAGCGTGACCTCGTACGAGACCATCTGGCTCGCTGCGCGGAGCGCGCCCATGAGCGAGAACTTGTTGTCCGAGGACCATCCGGCGATCGCGGCGCCGACGATGCCCTGCCCCGCCATCGCGAAGATGTAGAGGATGCCGACGTTGAGCGGCGCGATGGAGAGATGAAGGATGCCCTGGCTGGAGTTCATGCCGAGGCGCGACGCGGCGGGCCACTGGGTGGCGGTGCTTGCGAACGCGGTGACGATATTCTTCGCCGCGTCGAGGCACTGGTCACCGACGAACAGACCGAGCGCGTGACCTTCCGCGTCCATGCACAGCTTGCGAGGGCCGACCTGCGCGAGGCTGACGGTGTCACCCATGGGAATGACGGCCGCGAGCGCGAGCACCGGTGCCATGGCGAGGATGGGCGCGAGGCTGAAGAGGAGCTTGTCCGCCTTCGGGGGCATGAAGTCCTTCTTGGTGAAGAACTTCACGCCGTCGGCCGCGGTGTGGAGCAGGCCGAAGAGGCGGAGGGTGATCTTCTTCGTCAGCGGAAGGCCGGCGCGGTTCGGACCGATGCGGTCCTGGATCATCGAGGAAAGCCGGCGATCCACCCACGTGAGCAACCCTGCCACGTTGAAGAGGAAGCCCACCATCACGAGGATCTTCACGAGGGTCGCGATGAGATCGAGGGTCGTCATGATGTCACTCCGCGCCTGCTTCTGAGGTGCCGGCGCCCGTGTCTGTCGCGGGTGGACGCTCCGAGTTGCGCCCCACGAGCTTCTTGCGGACGTCGCCGAGCTTGCCGAGGCCGAGATCGTGGCCGAGCGCCTTGCCGAGCTCCGCGATGATCTGCCAGGCAGCCTTGCTGTCGCCCTGCGGCTCGATCCCCTTCTTGGAGAGCTGCGAGATGCCCTTCTTGTTCACGTACGTGCCGGAGGCCTCGGCCCACGACGCCGCGGGGAGCAACACCTTGGCCGCGCCGGTGAGCGGGCCGCCATGGGCCGCGAGCACGACAAGCGCGTCGAGCTTCTCGAGGATGTCCGCGTCGCTCGCTACGTCCGCGCCGAGCGCGATCGCGTGGGTGATGCGACCCGCGCCGACGTCGTGCGCGAACATGGACCACTGACGTGCGTCCGGCGCGAGCGCCTGCACGCCCTGCGTGTTGGAGTTCTTGTCGGCGTCGACCAGGATGTCGTCGCCCTTCCCCAGCGCGCGACCCGCGATGTAGACGCTGCTCGTGCCGAGCGCCTTGCCGAGCGCGAGGAGCGCAACGTTGTCCTCCTGCGAGTGCGTCGCGGAGAGCACGATGGCGAGGAGGCTGGGCTGCGCGGAGGCGATCGCGGATTTGGCGCTCTCCATCGCGGCGGCACGCTTCGCCTTCTTGTTCGACACGCGCGCCTCGGTGATGCGCGTCTCGTGCGCGAACTTGTACGAGAGCATGCCCTCGTCGCACATCCAGTACTTGTTGACCGCCTCGTTGTCGCGCGGGCGATAGCGCTGCACCTTGTTGGTGCGCGGATCGTAGTCGAGGTGCGCATTGCAGCCGGTGGCGCAGCCCTGGCAGATGCTGTCTGCGGAGCGCAGGAACCACACGCGCGCCTTGAAACGGAAGTCCTTCGTGGTGAGCGCGCCGACCGGGCAGACGTGCTCGGTCATGAAGGTGTAGTTGCCTTCGAGCTTGCGACCGGGAGCGACCGCGATCTCGTTCAGGTTGCCGCGCTCGCGCATCTCCAGGACGGGATCCTTCGCGACCTCCTCCATGAAGCGCACGCAGCGGGTGCACATGACGCAGCGCTCACCGTCGTAGACGATGGTGTCACCGAACGACACGCCCTTGGGCTTGTGCACGGGCTCATCGCGCATGCGCTTCTGCGTGTGCTGGTGCTCCAGCCAGTAGTCCTGCAGCTTGCACTCACCAGACTGATCGCAGATGGGGCAGTCGACGGGGTGGTTCAAGAGCAGGAGCTCCTGCACGTGCGAGCGAGCTTCCTTCACGTGGGGCGACGTGTCCGAGAGGACCTCCTGTCCTTCGACGGCGAGGTACTGACACGAAGGCTGGAGCTTCGGCTTCTGCACCGGCTTGTATTCGCCGGTCTTGCGATCGAGCTCGAGGATGTCGAGCATCACGGGCCGCTGGCCAGCTGCGGGCTTGAGCTCCACGAGGCACATGCGGCAGTTCGCGGGCGACGAGAGCCCCGGGTGCCAGCAGTAGTGCGGGATCTCGATCCCCTGCTTGGCAGCGGCCTTGATGATGGATTCGCCGGGTTCGAAGGGGATTTCCCGTCCGTCGAGCTTGAACGTGGGCATAGCTGGGGGCTGTTATAGGAAACGAGGCACGGAATGAGAAGACAATTCCGGAGGCGGGGCATTAGGGTATCTCCGCGACGCGGGAATCCGTCAAAGCGCCGTGCTGCATTTCGTCGAGGCGGTGCAGAAGCAAGTGTCGAAGGCAAGCATGACGTGGTGGCCCGAGGCCAGGATCGCGTCGACCGACCCCGCGACTTGCTTGCCAGGTTTGTACATGGTGATGGTGAGAGCTCCGCCCGTTGCATGCTGCTCCGTAGTGGTTCCGCCGCAACCTCGTTGGACCACGGCCGCAGTGGGTCGATTCTCTGCGATCGGTCGAACAAGGGGTAACGTTGCCTCTGTCGGTAGCTCGGTCACGACGACGAAGACATCGGCGGCGTCCTCGAAGCCCTTGGACGTGAGCCACTGGTCGCAAACCGTTGGCGATTCAGAGAATATCAAGGCGATGAACGTCGGATCGCTGTCGTCGGTCACGGCGGCGACTGCCGCCAGAGTCACCGACACGCCGTCAAAGCTGATCGGCTTGCCCCCGTCCTGTGGCTTCGCGCTACACGGCTCTTCGGAGGACGTGCGCCCTCCACACGCGGCGAGCAGAAGCGTGACGATGATGGGCGCAGCCCAGCAGCAGCGACGGTTCACTGGGTTGGCACAGCCACGGATCGAAAACTCCCATTGCTCGCCACGTTCCTTAGAGCCCCCGACAGGCCGGCGGACGCGTGGGTCTCGGCAGTGTAATCCCAGGCGAGTTGGGTGCCGCTACAGGTCGCCGACCTAGATGGGGGCGTACCGTCGATATGGACCGCTCCGCCGCTCTGTGTGTACGTCCGCTTCACGAGCGACCCCACTGAGCTGACGGTTCCCGCTTGTGCCGAGTACGTGATGACGCCGCTGTACTCGTCTTTGCCGTTTTGGAAACCTTCGATAGCGACCTGTGCGCAGTCCGCGGCGCCGCACTCTGGGTTGGTCACGGCCGCGCCACACGCAGAGCACGGCCCCGTTCCAGCGATCCACCAGCCGTCCGGGCACTCCGCCGTGACTGAGCTGCTGCTCCTGCTCGTTCCGCACGAGACGACGGCGACAAGGGCCAGAGCGATACCCATCACATTGCGCATCTGGGGTCTCCTTCATCGACCGTACGGGCCGCATCGAGCTTGGGGCACTTTGCGCCGCCTTGATCATGGCCGACGCTGATTGTTGTCGTCGCGCCTCCGACGTTGCCAGAGGCGTCACGTGCTGACAACGTCACGGTGTACGTCCTCGGTTGAGGAACGCTCCCTGCCCGCTCCGCTCGCACGCAGAATGACGTCGGTCCAAAAATCACGTCTGGGTGGCGTCTCCTGAGCCTCCTCCGGAAACTGGCTGGTCCGACGTCACACCGGCGACCGATAGTTTCGGTTGTGGGTCGCACGTGTCCGTCGCCGTCGCCTGGAGGTCCGCGCCCAGCTGGTAGAGGACCATCTTGTGATTGGGGGCCCACAAGCACGTGGGGTCGACGTTCACGGAGACGATCGGCGGCGTTGTGTCTCTGATAGTCACGGTGGTGGTCGCCGCCGCAGTCTGGAGCGACGTGTCAGTCGCGTGAATTTCGAACGTCGCCCCCGACGCGGGCGGTGCGAACGGGAGCGAGACGGTGGGCTGCAAGTCGGTCGACACTAGGTCACCGAGAAAGTCGCCTCGATGCCAACTCACCGCAAGCCCGATCTGATCGGGGTCCGTGGCTGTGCCATGAAGGGTGACCGACGTTGCTGATGCGCTCGTGCACTCCACCGATTGTGAGGCGCCGGCGTCGACCATCGGAGGCTGATTGACGATCGTGCCGCTCAGGGCGATGGTTACATCCGTATCAGGCGCCGTCGCCTTGAATGACGGGATCTTGAAGGTCTTCGACGCGAAGTCGACGAGGACGACCACAGGGAGCGCGTTCGTGTTTTGTAGGATGACCTTTTGCGAGTCGGTGAAGCCCTCGAAGTCAAGAGCGAGCGAGTTGGCAGGGAGAATTCCGACTCCGTTTGCATCAAGGTGCAAGTAGGCACTTCCCAAATTCGCTTCGGCGACCATGCGTGTCAGCTTCACCGACACGTCCTTCACCGCGTCCACAGTCTTGAACGTGAGCGTGACGTCGGAGAGTGCAATGTTCATCTCGAAGAGCATGTCGGAAGTGCCGTCGCTTCGCCGCCGCCCGAAGAGCGTCGCACTTCCCGAGATAGTAGAGTTCTCGCTATCACTCCGCGTGAAGCCGAGGTGATCGGTGAACGACACCGTGAACGTGGCCATCGATGTCGCCGGATCGAAGACTACGCGATTCGCGGCGGCGAGCTGACGCGCCAGCAGGCCGCTGATGTTGCCAGGCGGATCGGATCCCGGCGGCGGAATGACGATGGTCTCCGTCGGCTCGTGGCAATCGGCCGCGCTTTCCTCCACTGTGTTGCACGCGCATGCGTGGGGGTCGATCATCGCCGACATCTTGAAGTGACAGTCCTGCGTCGTGCAGACCGTTGGGACAAAGTTGGTGGGATCTTCGCAGAAAGGACTTCGGGTCAGCGACACGAGCTGGCAGATCGTCTTCGGATCGGCCTCGACCCCCAAGAGGATACTGCACTGGCTACCACCGCTGTCGATGCCTTTCAACGCGGCAAACTGCGGCAGCAACGTCTGGTTGCCATACGCGAGCACCGCCGACGGGTAATCTCCGATCGCGTCAACCGCCGCCGGATTACCGATGTATCGGTTCAACGCTGCCGGCAAACAAGTGGGCACGTCACCCGTGACGTCGTGCACGCCGGCAGTTCCTGTCACGCCGATCGCCTTGATGTTGTCCTCGACGTGGAGGTCGCAGTGAAAAACGGCCTTGCTTGACTCGTGGTTCGGAGACGGAGGGCACTCGAACTCAGGATCGCCGCACTTCGGCGTATTCTTGAAGAGGTCGCTGGCTGCGGCACCACCACAACCTGCCGCCGAACCTGCGACGACGATGCTCGCCGAGAGCACGCTCACGAGCCTCTTGAACACGACGACCGCGCTTCCACGCATCAGTGCCTCCCCTTCGCTTCGTCGGTCGCGGGCAAGAGATGCCGAACAATAGAGAACTACCAGCCAGCCGTGGCGACGAGAAGTCAGTCGCCCGCAAGCGTCGCATTTTCGTGGGTGGATGTCTGGTCATCGTCCACTGGCAAGAGCGGTTGCCAGGCGCTATTTCCAGCAAGCCGTTCTTGTATTCCAGACCTGCGCGGGCGGGACAACTGCACCGCGCTCGCAGTGCCGGCGTGATGGGTGCCGCACGGCGAATGGGCAGCACCAATCGAGTGGGGTGGGCAGCTCGACCATCGTGACGCGATGCGTGCGCGCCCATCGGGCGCGAAAGGCCGTCCCGCCTCGCACTGGTGATGGATACCAGGACGACTCAATCAAGGGAATGCGGTATCACACTGCAGTCGGCAGCGCCGCGGAGACCGTGCATCGAGGTCGGCGTGGCGCTCGGCTAGTGCGCGAAGACATCGAGGTCCGCATGCGACAAGTCCTTGGCACGCTGACGAACCTCACCCCCTGACAAACACCGCCATTCATAGGCGCCGATGAACACAATGCGGACCGCGAAAGAGGGTACGGGCGACGACGCCAACTACTCGCATCGATCTGTCAGTGGTCGCATTCTCCGCCGATCATGTTCATGGACCCGAACGTCGGCACGATGTCCGAAAGCATGGAGCCGGCGAGGAGCTTCGAGAGGCCTCCGACGATCGGGAAGCACGGTGGCCGGATGCGGCAGCGGTACGGGGTGCCGCTTCCGTCGGAGACCAGATAGAAGCCGAGCTCGCCGTTGCCGCCTTCGGTGTACGAGTAGCACTCGCCGGCGGGGACCTTGGCGCCTTCCATGATCAGCTTGAAGTGCTGGATGGTGGCCTCGATGGTCGTGTAGACGTCGTCCTTCGGCGGGAGGGCGACGCGCGGATCGTTCACGCTGACAGGGCCGTCGTCCGGCATGCGCTCGCACACCTGATCGATGATCCTCATGCTCTGACGGATCTCGTGCATGCGAACAAGGAAGCGATCCAGGTTGTCGCCCTTGCTGCCCACCGGCACGTCGAAGTCGACCTCGTCGTACTTCAGGTATGGGTGCAGCTTGCGGATGTCGTACGCCTGACCCGACGCGCGGAGGCACGGGCCCGTCCACGAGAGCGCGATCGCGTCGGCCGCGCTGATCACGCCGACGTTCTCGAGGCGGTCGATGAAGATGCGGTTCTTCAGCAGCATCTTCTCGCCCTCTTCCATGAGGGAGAGCACCTTCGCGAGCGACGCCTTCGTCAGCTCCTTGAAGTCCTTCGTGGGCGGTGACGCCATGCCGCCGATGCGGCCGAACGAGTGCGTGAGGCGTGCGCCGGTCTCCTCTTCGAGGATGTCCCAGATCATCTCGCGCGCCTTCACGAACCAGAGGAACGGCGTGAACGCGCCGAGCTCCATCGCCATCGCGCCGGTGCACGTGAGGTGGTCGGAGATGCGCGCGAGCTCACCCAGCGCCATGCGGTACCACTGGCAGCGGTCCGGCACTTCGATGTCGCAGAGCTTCTCCACCGCGAGCGCGTAGCCCACGTTGTTGAGCATCGGCGAGACGTAGTTCAGGCGGTCGGCGTACGGGAAGACCTGCGCCCACGTGCCGCGCTCGCACATCTTCTCGAAGCCGCGGTGCAGGTAGCCGATCTGCACGTCGCTCTTCAGGATGGTCTCACCGGAGAGCTCGAGAACGATGCGCACGGTGCCGTGCGTCGCGGGGTGCGACGGGCCCATGTTGAGGTGCATCGGCTCTGCGGGAAGCTCGAGATCGCCGTCCTCGAGATCGAGATCGATAGGTTCCACTAGGCCTCTCCGCCATGGGTGAAGTGTTTGCGACCAAAGCTCATGCCTTCGTCTGGGCCGAACGGCGCCTGCTTCTCGAGCGGCTTCCCGTCCTCGTCCTTCTCGCGGTACGGGATGAGCGGCTGGGTCTTCTCCGCCGGATAGTCCTTGAGGAGCGGGTGCCCCTCGAACTCCGGATACATGAGGATGCGACGGAGGTCGGGATGGCCCTTGAACGTCACGCCGTACATGTCGAACGTCTCGCGCTCGAACCAGTTGGCGCCGGGCCACACCGGGACGACCGTGTCGACCGCGCAGTTCACGAGCCCGTCCTCGCCCTCTTCACCCGAAGTCTCGCCGACGCGCGTCTTCAGACGAATGCGGTGACGCTTCTGTGTAGAGTACAAGTGAATCACGACCTCGATGCGGGGCGCGCGCTCCGGGAAATCCACGCCGCACAGATCCGTGAGCATGTCGAACGACAGGCCGGGATCCTTGCGGCAGAACTCACACACCTCACGCCAGCGCTCGCTCGCGACGACCGCGGTGTCGTCACCGTGCTGCGAGTGCGTTTCGAGGATCGCGTCGCCGAACTTGGCGCGGAGCTTTTCGAGTGCAGCCTTGCTCACGTCGACTCCTTCTCGCTCTTGTCGCTGGAGCGACCGCTCTTGTCGCCCTTCTTGCGGAGCTGCACGAGATCCCTCAGCGGATCTTCGCGCGGCTTCACGACGCCGGGGCGACGATCGCCGCTCGCGATCTTGTCTTGCAGGAGCAGGAGCCCGTCGATGACGGCCTCGGGGCGCGGAGGGCAGCCCGGGATGTAGACGTCACAGGGGATGATCTTGTCGATGCCCGCGACCGTCGTGTAGTTGTCGTAGAAGCCGCCCGAGCTCGCGCACGTGCCGAACGCGAGGACCCATTTCGGCGCCATCATCTGCTCGTACACGCGACGAAGCACGGGAGCCTGACGCTGGCTGATGGTGCCGACGACCCAGAGGAGATCCGCCTGACGCGGGGAGAAACGCGGGGCCTCTGCGCCGAAGCGCGCGAGGTCGAAGCGGGGGCTGGCGAGCGCCATGTACTCCATGCCGCAGCACGCAGTGACGAACGGATACGCGAAGAGCGAGTACTTGCGTGCCCAGCCGAGGAGCGCGTCCACCTTGGTGGTGGCGAAGCCGGCCTCGGAGCCCTCGAGCGTGACGGTGCGATTCAGTTCTCCCATTCGAGAGCTCCCTTCTTCACGCAGTAGACGAGCGCGACGATGACGACCGCGAGGAAGCCGAACATCGAGAACAGGCCGTTCCAGCCCAGGTTCTTGAACTGCGTGGCCCACGGGTAGATGAACACCGCTTCGATGTCGAAGACGACGAAGAGGATCGCCGTGAGGTAGAACTTCACGGAGAGCTTCAGGTGGTTGCCGCCCGAGCTGTCCGAGCCGCACTCGAACGGCATCATCATCTCTTCGGTCTTCTTCAGCTTGCCGCCCAGGAAGGAGGCACCCAGGAAGAAGACCCCCGCCAGCGCGAGGGCGACGAAGATCATCAGGAACATCGGCGCGTAAGTGGAGATCATTCCGCCTCCTCTTCTAGTGGCAGCCGCCTTCCACTGTCAATGACAGGTCAGGCGCGTCTCAGGCGCTAGTCTCAGGCGCTAGCGATCATCCGGGCTTTCCAGGCGGTCAGCTGGGGACCCAGCTTTTCCTCGATCTTGCGGAGATCCTGGGCAACTTCTTTTTCGGCGACGCCGGCGTTCATGGCGTCCTTCAGGCAGGCGAAGGCGGCGACATAGCGATCGCGCTTCAGGTACGCCTTGGCGAGCGGCACCATCACCTCGTCGGGGCGGCCGCCGAACGCGAGGGAGCGACGCAAGGGCCCAATGGCCTCGCCCGCGCGATCGCTCGTGAGAAGCGCCTCACCCAGACGTCGGAAGAGATCCGCCGCCGCGACGCCTTCCTGCGCGTACTGGATGCCGATGCGGAACACCTCTTCGGCCTGCTCCACCTCGCCGAGCTCCACGCAGGCGGTGCCGAGGAGCCCGAGGCCCTTCGCTATGAGCGCGCGCGCATCCGGCGCAAGCATCTGCCCTTCCGGTGTGCGCAGGAAGATGGCGAGCGGCGCGGGCCACGCGCCCAGGAGCTGGATGACCTTCGTCCAGTCCTTCTTGAGCGACGCGGTCTCTGCCTCCGCGACCTTCGACAGATCGATCGCGGAGCGCGCGCCTGATTGGGCGCGATCGAGCTCTTCACGCACATGCGCTCGAACGCGCATGCGGAACGTGTCGATGTCGTACGTCTCCTCGATGCCGTCGCGAAGCACAACGAGCTTCCCCTCGGCCTTTGCGCCAGCGCCTTCGATGACGAGGCTCCGCAGCGAATACGAGAAGAGCGGCGCGAGCAGCAGGTAGCGCACGCCGATGTAGAGCTGGATGGCCTCGACGTCGGTCTCGCGCTCGGGGACCGGCTCCGTGCGATCTTCCTCGACCAGGAGCGCGCCCGTCAAACGGCGACGGAAATCGGCGAGAGAGAGCCGCTGCGGCTCGAGGTCCGCATCCGCATCCCCTGCCCCGACGACGAAATCGACGATGGTCTGATCTGGGCTGCGGCGGTCCACGGTGAGCGCCGTGATGCGCGCGCCGACGATGATCGAGAACGCAAAGAAGCGCTCGCCGACGATCTCGCAGAGGGCCTGGAAGCTCCCGATGCCTTCGCCGATGCGCTCGAACCACCCATCGGTGCGGAGCGCGTCGAGGGAGAACTTCTTGGGCATCCTTGAAACGTCTCACATTTCGCCGGGCTTCGTCGACAACATTCAGGCCCAATGACGACACGCCGACTGGATTCCGCACCCGTCGCAGCGCACCGGATCCTTCTTCGACGGGCACCGTCGCGAGATGCCGAGATGGCAGAGCGGAAAATCGAAGCGGACCGGGTCGAACGGGTCGAACGTCCGGAGCGCGGCCGTGATCTCCTCGGAGGTCCTCCAGTCGGCGGTCTTGCGATCCGTGAGGCCCAGGTTGTAGCCGAGGCGGTGCACGTGGACATCCACCGGGATCTGCAAGGCGCTGGTGGGCAGCTTCCACTGCGCGAAGTCCACGCCTGGGTCCTTCCGGACCATCCAGCGGAAGAGCAACAGGAGGCGCTTCACGCCGCTGCCGGCGCGTGGGTCCGGGAGCAAGTGCGAAGGTCCGCGTCGAGCGCCCTTCGCGTTCGTGTTCTTCGGGAATTTTCCGGCCGCGCGAACGCGATCATGGAAGAGGCCGAGTGTCTCGCGGAGGTCGTTCGTGGCTTCGAAATCCTTCTCCACCATCGCACCGATGGAGCCGAACTCACGCTGCACGACGCCAGCGCCGTAGAGAAGGCGCGCCACGTCCTCACCGCGGAACAGCCGGTGGATGAAGCCGACCATCGCCTCGTGGAGCTTCGCCTCGTCGCGAACGGCGCGCGCGGGTCTTGGGCCGATGCGCGCGAGCGCGTCCTTGATCTTCGCGCGGATGGTCGTGACGTTTCCGAACGCGAGCGAGGACGCGAGCACCGCCACGATCTCGCGGTCCAGCGGATCGGTGAACGCATGCACGAGAGACACTGGATCGTTCGCTATGCGATCCTTCGGCGCGTGCGACTTCTCCACGCGCAGCAGCGCCGCGAGCACCTTCTTCTCCCGCTTCAAGACCGGCTCGTTTGCTGGTTCACGGGTCTTCGTCGGGCTCTCTGGCGAGACCTTTGCCGAGCTCTTTTTGCCGCTTCCTCGCGAACTCGAGGTGCTCCTTCGCGCGCCGGAGCCAGCGGTCGTCGCTCGTGGCCGCCTTCACGTATTCGGAGAACCGGCGCTCGGCGCGCTCGGCATGCTGCACCTTCGCGCGCGTGGTGTCCGAGTCCACGGTGAGCGCGAGCTCACCCAGACCCAGATAGTAGCTGCGCTCGTATGCAGGCACGAAGAACACACCTGGATTCTGGGGGCTGATCATCAGCAGCAGGCGATCATGCGACACCGCTCGGCGCGCCTCGAGCATGGCGCCCGTCGCGTCGGCGTTGCGATCCTTCGCAACGGCCAGGCCCCAGATCGAGAGCACGAACGTGACGACGCCCCCGCCCGTCCGCACGTCCTGCGCAAGTCGCACTGCCTCCTCGTAGCCCGTGATCGCGGCCTTCAGATCTCCCCGGCGCATCTCGGCCTCGGCCATGTTGAGCGTGGCGCTCGCGCGCTGTTCCTCGTCCACCTCGGTCCGGAGGTACTGCTCGTATGCGGCGAGCTCCGACGCCGGGCGATCCATGCGCGCAAACGCGTATGCGAGCGCGTTCCATCCGCGCTCCGCCGCGACATGACCAGGCGCCATGGCGAGGGCGGGTTGGAGCAGCGCCACCGCGGCGGTATTCAGCTCGAGCTTCTCGTAGATCTCACCCAGATCGATCCGTAGCAGCGGGTCGGGGCTCTCGGCAGCATGCGCGGCCTCGAGGATTTGCTTGGCGCGAATCAGGCCAAAGTTGGCTGGAACATCGTCGTCCTTGTGAAGGCTGAACTCCTCCACGGAGCGCATGGCGAGGGCGTGCGTTGCGTATCGGTCCCTCGTGGTCTGGTCCTTTGCCTGATCCCACACCGTTGGCGGGGTCTCCGCGCGCGCGGTGTTCGGACACGCGCAGACGATCACAGCGCCCACCACGATCGCCAAACGAAGAGGCTTCCGGCGTGCGCTCATCGTGCGCGTCCAGTCTGTGGCGCTCGCTTCGCGGCTGCCCGTTCTTGCGCGTGCGCGAGCCAGGGGCTCTTCGGTGCGGCCTTGAGGTAGCGCGCCCACGTCTCGCGCGCCTCCTGCGGCTTGTCCTTACTGAGCGTCTCGGCGACGGCCGCGATCGCCTCCGGCTCGGCCGACACGATCTCGAAGATCTCGTGGATGCGCGCCTCCTCGAAGAGCGAACGCACGTCGCCGCGGTCGCCCAGCACGGCCTGCGCCTGCGCGACGTCACCGCTTCGATCGAGCGCGAGCGCAAGCAGCACCAGCGACACCGCACGCGTCGAGTCCTGCGCCTCCGCGCGCGCCTGACGGAAGACGGCGACGGTCTCGTCGATGTTCGCAGGCCCCTTCTGCATGAGCAGCAGCCCGGCCTCGATGTATGCGGCGGCGCGGTCGCGGCTATCCAGGAAAGAGGCGCGTGGGAGCAGCGTGCGATACGCAGCCTCCGCCTCCGGCATGCGCTTGGTGCGCGCGAGCGTGCGCGAGAACGAGAGGAGAACGGCGGGCTCGTCGACGGAACGCGGATCCAGCTTCTGCGCGGCCGTGAACGCCTGGAACGCCTCCTCCGGCTTGCCTAGCCGCTCGAGCGCGCGCGCATGGAGGATGCGGGCTGCGGGGCGATCCGGCGCGAGCTTCTCCGCCTCTTCTGCTTCTGCGAGGGCAGCGCGCGCGTTCTCGCGACCGGACGTGAGCTTGCTGGTGGCGGACGCGATGAGGTCGCAGTACGCGCGCATCGAAGGCGCCTTCGCGCGCTCCCACGCGTTCGCGTGGACCACAGCGCACTCCTTCGGGCGCGCGCCAGATCCAGAGGAGAACGAGGCGGTATCCGCCATGTGGAGCACGAGGACGATCGGCGCGAGCAGCACGCCTTCAGCGTACCATGGGATCGTGCGTGACGATGGTGGCGGCGCGCTCCTGGCCGGTGCCCACGAGCCACGCGGGAATGCCCAGCGCCTTCTCCACCATGCGGACGTAGTCCCTGGCTGCACCAGGCAACGACTCCATGGAGGAGCAGGAAGACAGGTCTTCCTTCCAGCCTGCGAACGTCTCGTACACGGGCTCCGCGATGCCATCCAGCGGCAGGTCGTCGGTGACCTTGCCGTTCACCTTGTAGGACGTGCAGACCTGCAGCGTGTCCTCACCCGACAGGACGTCCAGCTTGGTGAAGGCAAACCCGTTGAGGCCGTTGATGCGCGTGGCATACCGCAGCGCAGGCAGGTCGAGCCAACCGGTGCGGCGCGGACGACCCGTGACGGAGCCGAACTCGCCGCCGCGCTGCCGGAGGCGCTCGCCAGTGGCGTCGTTCAGCTCCGTGGGGAACGGACCACCGCCGACGCGCGTGGTGTAGGCCTTCACGAGCCCGACGACCGCGTCGATCTGGGTCGGACCGATGCCCGCGCCCGTGCACGCGCCACCGGCGGTCGCTGTGGACGAGGTGACGAACGGATAGGTGCCGTGATCGATGTCGAGGAGCGTGCCCTGCGCGCCCTCCATGAGGATGTTCTTCTTCGCGACGATCGCCTCGTGCACGCGCTTCGCTGCGTCGCACACCATGGGCGCGAGCTCCTCGCGGATCGCACCGAGCTTGTCGGTGACCTCCGCGACGGTGGGCAGCGAGCCCCCGAGCGCCGCCACGACCGGCGCCCACGCAGAGAGAGCTTGCTCCACCGCCTTCTGCGTCTTCTGCGCGTCCATCAGCGTGCCTATGGTGACGCCGCGCCGCGCGATCTTGTCCTCGTAGCAAGGCCCCACGCCGCGCTTCGTCGTGCCGATCGCGTTCAGCCCGCTCTCGCGCAGACTGTCGACGATGATGTGGTACGGCAGGATGACGTGCGCGCGGTCGGACACCCAGAGCCGCTTGCGCGCCGTGACACCGCGCTTGTCCAGCATCTCGATCTCGGCGAGCAGCACGGTGGGGTCGATCACCATGCCCTGCCCGAGCACGCACGACGTCTGCTCGTGAAGGATGCCGCTCGGCACCAGGCGCACGATCGTCTTCTCACCGCCGACGACGAGTGTGTGCCCGGCGTTCGGGCCGCCCGCATACCGCACGACCATGTCGGCGTTCGCGGTGTAGAGGTCGACGACCTTGCCTTTGCCCTCGTCCCCCCACTGCGCGCCCACGATCACCACGGTCGCCATCGCTTACTCCACCGTCATTTCCCAAGAAGACTTCGCAGCGGATCGGCGTCTCGGGCGATCGCCTTTCCGGCTTTCCCTAGCACGCCATCTTCGGTGACGACGAAGGAATAGCCCCAGGCCGCCGCGTACGCGAGCGCGGCGGCGCTGTCTTCATGAACGACGACGCGATACCCATTCGCACGGAGCAGCGACGCGTGCGCGGCGGTGGCCGGAACGAGGACCACGCTGCGCGGGGCGTCCGCGCTCGGCTGCTCGTGGCGGAGCGCCCACGCCAGGTGGTCCGTGTTGAGAGCGAAGCCTACAGCCGGGAGGTTCGCTCCGAAGCCCGCCGTCAGTGCGTCGTAGCGACCGCCGCCACCGAGCGGCTCGCCCGGGCCCTCCGCGAAGAGCGCGAAGCGCACGCCGGTGTAGTACGCGAAGTGTCGGACCTCCCCCGGGTCACACGCGATGCGCGGCGCAAAATTCTCCTTCACCGCGCGATGGACCGTGCGCGACAGGTCAGCGATCGCGTCGCGCGCGGGCGTCTTCGCGAGCAGCTCCTCGGCAAGGAGCAGCGAGTCCGTGCCGCCGAACGTCCGGCACAGCGCCACCAGCTCGGCCTCGTGCCGCAGACCACGCGCGGCATCGCGGACGCGCGCCACGTCCTTCTTTCCGAGCGCCGCGAGCACTGCGGCCGATACGCCCGCGGACGCGTCGTCGAGCAGTGAGCGGATCACGCCCGCGTGCGAGAGCTCCAGCACGAAGCTCTGGAGCCCTGCGCGCCGCACCGACTCGCACGCCAGCGCAATGGCCTCCGCATCCGCATCCGCCCCCGGCGCGCCAATGAGCTCCGCGCCTACCTGCGCCAGCTGACGATGCTTGCGCGCGCGTCCCTCCTTGCGGCGCACCACCACCCCCTCGGTGGCGATGCGATACGGGCCTGGCAAGGTGGCAAGGCGCGTCGCCACCAGCCGCGCGACCTGCGGCGTCATGTCTGCGCGCAGCGACGCGATCTCCCCCGACTCGGGCTCCACGAAGCGCAGCACGTCACCGAGGTCGAGCGTTCCCAGCGCGGCATCCGCCACGGAGGACAGCTCGAACACCGGCAGCACCACGGGCTCATAGCCATAGGATGCGAGGCACTCGTGGATCGCGGACGCGATGCGCCGCCGCTCTCTTGCCTCTCTCGGCAGGACGTCGTGGATGCCTTTCGGTAGCGACTGGGGCATAGGGTCGTCAGAACGTGGTGAAGAACGCCGCGCCGGCGCCGTCGCGACTGACAGTCGGAACCAAGCGTGGCATCGCGCTCGCCTTCGTGGTCGACGCCGGAGGCGCGCTGGGCGCGGTGATGAGGAAGTACGTGCCGAGCGCAACACCGACCACCGCCAGAACGAAGCCGCCATCGGAGACATACGAAAACGCGTCGGCGGTCTTGAGTATCGACTTGCCGGCCTTGGTGCACTCCTTGGTTTGCGCGATGCACTCCTTCTCGGAGTCTGCCTTCTTGCCCAGGGTCATGATGCCGAACACCGACCCCGTCGCCAGGCCTAGCGCGCCGACACCGAACGAGAGATACGCGGCCGTGTGGCTCAACGGCGCGGGCGGCGGCGGTGGTGTGTCCGTTACACCGTCGGTGGGCGGCGGGGGCGTCGCTACGGGACGATCCTCGAGCGTTGGGCACGCCACACGCTGTGGTGTGCTCCTGCGCTCCTGCACGAGCACTTCGATGGAGGCAGGCTTCTTGCCGCTCTTCTCGAAGCGAAACGTGCGGCGCCCCGGCTCCGCGGTGAAAGGCTGACCGTTCCCGGCGCCGGGCACCAGGCGCTCCTCGACCATGAGCTCGTCGAGCCTGTCGGCGCCGCTGCAGTCGAGCGTGACCCGCGGCAGGTTCTTCTCGAGCTCGGTGAGATGCTGTCTCGCGAACTCCGCGCGGTCGCGCTTGCCGACGCTGTCCGCACGAAGCTCGGCGTCGCGATACGCGAGCCACGACAGCCACGTGCTGCCCAGCTTCTCGCGGCAGAACGCCAGGTTCAGAACGGTGCCGAGCTGCGCGTCGAGCTTCTGGCTATCCTCGAACTTCGGGCAGGCGTCCGCGAACTTCTGCGCCTTCATCAGGTCCTGCCCCTCCTTGAAGAGGCGGGCTGCGTCAGACTTTCCGTCGGCCAGGGCTGGCAACGCAAAGAGCGAGCAGGCAGCAGCGATCAGCGTGGTTCGGAGTCGCATGCGCGGGAGGATCAGGAGCCTTCCGGATACAGCGTCACTTCTGTTCCATGAGGACGTCCGGCAAGCTACCACCGTTGCCACCGTTCGCGCCAGGCGAGCCACCGCGCGGTGGCGCTCCGCCTGCCGGATTCGTCTTTGGCGGCGATGCTCCTCCGCCCTTGACCTTGCGGACGGGCGCGGCCTGAGGCGCGGGTGCCTGCTGAGGTGCAGGCTGCGCGGGGCGAGCAGCGACGGCAACGTTCGGGACAGCACGCGGCCCCGCGTCTCCATCGAGATCGACCACGCCGTTGGGCGTCTGCCCCGTCTGCACCAGCGGGGTCACCGAGCCCGGCGCCTGTCCGGTCTGCACGAGCGGCCCCAGC
Source organism: Myxococcales bacterium (assembly GCA_025355005.1). Taxonomy (GTDB): domain Bacteria; phylum Myxococcota_A; class Polyangia; order Polyangiales; family Polyangiaceae; genus JANXLV01. The sequence goes on from JANXLV010000296.1 coordinate 19,882, forward strand.
GAATTGGGCACTGCCTCCATGCCAGTCGGTGCGAGAGGCGCGAGCGGTACCGCCTGC
>JANXLV010000321.1 GCA_025355005.1 Myxococcales bacterium
CGCTCCGCCGCCGGCTGGCTCTTCAATTTCTCCGGCACCGGCGGCATGTGGCGCAAGGCCGCGATCGCGGACGCGGGCGGCTGGGAGCACGACACGCTCACGGAAGATCTCGATCTCTCGTATCGCGCGCAGATCCGCGGCTGGAAGGCCGTCTACCGCGAGGACGTCGTCACGCCCGCAGAGCTCCCGGAGGACGTCTCCGCGTTCCGCGCGCAGCAGTTCCGCTGGGCCAAGGGAACCGTGCAGACTGCACGCAAACTCATGGGCCGCATCTTCGACCCGAAGTCGAACCTCACGCTCTCGCAGCGCATCGAGGCCCTCTTCCACATGACGCCGCACTTCGCGTACCCGCTCATGGTGTTCCTGTCCGTGCTGCTGTTGCCGGCGCTCATCCTCATGCCGGCGACCAACCCGCGCACGATGCTCCTCATCGATCTTCCGCTCTGCATCGGCACGACCGGCTCGCTCGCGGCGTTCTACGCCATGGCCGAAGCGGCACAAGGTCGTCGGCGCTGGGATGCGCTGAAGCAGCTGCCCGCTCTCCTCGCGCTCGGGGCCGGCCTGGCGCCGCACCTGTCGAAGGCCGTCTGGGAGGGCATGCGCTCCATGTCCGGTGAGTTCGTGCGCACGCCGAAGGCCGGCGTCACGAAGGCTGGCGTCCAGCGCTACGCCGCGCGCGCTGACCTGCCGATGATCGAGGTCGCCCTCGCCCTGGTCTCTTTTGGGGCCGTCGTGGCCTCCGTGGAGACCGGCCACTGGTTCGCAACGCCTTTTGCGATGCTCTTCACGTTCGGGTACGGATACGTGGCCTCGCTGGTCGCCAGCGAGCAGCTTACCCGCAAAAAAGCCCTGCTTGCGGCCCCTGCGCTCGACAGCGTCCCTCCCCCGGCCTCGGTCCCGGAGGGTGCCGCGGCGTCCGAATCCCAGCTCGCAGCGTGATTTTCAGCTTTACGAGGAAAAACGCTGTCTTGTAGTCTCGCTAGGTATTCGCTGCCAGTGTCCATTGTCAGGGTTACCTCCTGGGGGAACGCGTCATGACGAAAGCTGAAATCGTCCAAGCGCTCTATTCGAAGGTCGGAGGATTTTCGAAGAAAGAGTCTGCAGACATCGTCGATCTCGTATTCGACATGATGAAGGAGACGCTCGGTCGCGGAGAAAAGATCAAGATCAGCGGCTTCGGCAACTTCGTCCTCAGGGACAAGCGGCAGAGGCCGGGGCGCAACCCGCAGACGGGAGACCCGATCCAGATCAGTGAGCGGCGCGTCCTCACGTTCAAGGCGAGCCAGATCCTGAAGCAAGCGCTGAACCCGCGTGGCCAGAGCGCTGCCGCCGGCCACGACGCTGATGCAGGCGCGCGCCGCACCGAAGGCGCCGCCGTGGACCACAAGGAATAGGGATAGTGCGTACGCGCTCCAGAGCTCCGCGATGTCGCTTTCGGTGTAGTCGGTGGTCATGACCGTTTCCCTTCCTCCGAAGCTCTATTTCCGCATCGGTGAGGTCGCAGGTCTCGTCGGCGTGGAGCCGCACGTGCTCCGCTACTGGGAGCGCGAGTTCCGGAGCATCCGCCCCACCAAGAGCGCGAAGGGTCAGCGCGTGTACTCGCGCAAGGACGTCGAGGCGCTCATCGTCGTGAAGGATCTGCTGTACGCGCAAGGCTTCACGATCGCGGGCGCAAAGAAGCGTCTGCAGCGAACGCCCGACCCTCGCGCGCAGGCGGGCACGGCTCCGGCCCCCCAGTCCGCCCAGCCCGCCCAAGCCGCACACTCCCCCACGGGTGACGAAGTCGACGACCAGGGTGACGAAGACGAAGCGTCGACGCCATCTCCCGGAGGAGGTCGCGCGCCCGCACTCTCGCTCGGGCGCCACGCGGAGGAAGCTCTGCTCCGCACGCTCGACCGGCCACAGACGCCTGCCGCGCCTGCCGCACTTGCGCAGGTCGCGCTCACCTCCGTGCTCACCTCCGTTACCGTGCAACAGACGCAGCCCGAAGCCGTGGTCCCCATGCAAGCGAAGCGGGTCGTGCCGACGAACGGTTCTCAGCGGCGAGAAGTCGAAGGCACGCGCAAGGCGCTGATCTCCCTCCGCGCAGAGGTCGAAGCGCTGCTGTCCGAGCTCGGCGGCTGAGCGGGCTTACCTGCGTCTGCATGAGGCCACGACGCGCGTGAACGTAGAGCCGCTCGCGCTCGACCCGAGCTTCGTTCCAGACACGACCATCACGCCGCCAGCGCCCACGTCGATGGATCTCACCGTGATCTCATTCGAGGCGCGGAGGCACGGCGACGACGTCGCGCTCGTGGCTTGTTTCACCACGCCGCTACGTCACGGCTTCTCGCGGGATGAGGTCGCGCCGCTCGCCATCGACGCGCTGCGGGACCTGGGCCTGCGCAAGCTCGGCCTCGTCGACGCGACGAATGGCGCGCTCACGGATGTGGGCCCCGTCATTCGCCGGGTCGACGCCGCACGCACCTCCGCAGGCGTCGCCGCGACCGTGGTCTCCGATCTGGGCTTCACCCAGAGCGGCGAGCTCGTGACCTGCGTCTCGGGCTGCACCAACGACGCTGCATGCGGCCAGGCGATCCGCGCGCCGCGGCTCGCGGGCGACCTCACGGCGGCTCCACCACCCGGGCTCGCGATGTCGCTGCTGCTGGGCGGCGTGCATCACCCCGAGGGGGCCGTCGCGCTCGGCCTGACTGCAGCGCTCGCGCTCTCGGTCCTGGCCGTGCATTTCCGCCGGTATTCGTGACCGACCGGCAGCATTCGCGTCATTTTTTTGTGTGAATGCGGGGCCTCGCACAGTAGAAAGAAGCCCTCCGATGGCTTACCGCTCCCTGCAATTTCTTTGTGCCCTCGCGCCGCTGCTCATCGCCGAGGTCGCGAGCGCCCAGCCGGCAGACCCGAACGCTGGCGATCCGAGGACACAGCCAGCCTCAGCCCCCGCTGCAGCCCCCGCCCCCGCTCCCGGCCCAGGCCCAGCCCCCCGGGCGTCTGGCCAGCCGGGCGATGCGCCGCGGCCGAGCCTCATGCCCGCCGCGCCGAACGGCAGCAACGGCGCTGGTGCGAGCGCGAGCGGCACGACCGATCCCGCAGGCCCCGCGATCAAGGTCGATCCGCAAGGGGACAAGAAGAAGCTCGAGTCGCAGGGCACCGATCGCCCCGGCCTGATCGAGACCGAGATGGCGATGTCGCCGCGCGCCGTCTACTCGGAGGACTGGTGGGCGCACACGCGTCCCGTCTTCGAGATCCACGGCTACTTCCGCACGCGCGCGGAGCTCTTTCACAACTTCACGCTCGGCCGTCACAACGCCCCGGGCGACAGCCAGAACCTCTGGCCGCAGCCACTCGATCAGAGCTACGGCGACTCCAGCGGCAAGCCGCACGACGTCGTCCTCTGCGGTGATCCCAGCGTGACCGGCGCGCTCCAGCGCTGCATCGACAAGACACAGGCGACCGCGAACCTTCGCCTCCGTTTGAACCCGGAGATCCACATCTCCGACAACCTGCGGATCATGTCGCAGGTCGACATGCTCGACAACCTGGTGCTCGGCTCCACACCGGACGCCTACGCGATCCAGCCCAGCGCGAAGACCACGAGCGGCTATGGCCCCGCGGGCAACGGCTACAACGGCTACGCCCCGCTCGGCGCGTTCAGTACGACGCAGGGTCCGCCTACCGCGGGCGTGAACGGCTACAAGAACTCGATCGACGTGAAGCGCGCGTGGGCGGAGTACCTCTCGCCCATCGGTCAGTTCCGCTTCGGCCGCATGCCCAGCCACTGGGGTCTCGGCATGGTCGCCAATTCGGGCGACTACCTCGACGCGAACTACCAGACCACGACGGACCGGATCATGTTCGTCAGCGGTCTCAAGTCGCTCGATTTGTACTTCGGCGGCGCGTGGGACTTCGTGTCCACCGGTCAGACGACCGCCTCCCCGTATGACGTCTACGGCGGTCAGCCTTACAACACGGGCAACCTCACCAACGTGGACCAGTGGACCGCGTTCATCGCGCGACGCACGAACCCGGAGCTCCAGCGTGGGCAGCTCGCCCGCGGGGAGATCGTCATCAACGGCGGCCTCTATACCGTCTATCGTCAGCAGTACATGGACGTGAAGGCGGGGGAGAACCCGCTGACGTTCGACTCGAGCGCGGACAACGCGAACCGCAACCTGGAGCGCCGCGGCGCGCAGGCCCTCATCCCGGACCTCTGGGTCCAGGCCATGTGGAAGAAGCTCCGCGTCGAGGCAGAGTTCGCGAGCATCTACGGCCAGGTCGCGCAGACGCCGCAGAACGCGAACATCTCCACGCCCGTGAAGATCCGTCAGTACGGCCTCACGACACAGACCGAGTACCGCGCTGTCGAGGACAAGCTGAAGCTGCAGTTCGGCTTCGGCTACGCGAGCGGCGATCCGTGGGTGAACTCGCTGAACCCGGGCGCCACTGGCCTGCAGCCCGAGCTCAACGGCGGTCGCGGTCCCATCTCGACGTTCCGCTTCAACCCGGCCTACCAGGTCGACCTCATCTTCTTCCGCCAGATCCTGTCGCGCGTCGAAGGCGCCTACTACTTCCGCCCGAGCGTGGACTACGACTTCTTCCGTCAACCGAACGGGCAGAAGTTCGGCGGCGGCGCTGCGATCATCTGGAGCCGCGCGAGCGAGTTCGTGCAGACCCCAGGTCATCGTCGTGACCTCGGCGTCGAGCTCGATCTCAACCTCTACTACCAGGCGAAGGACGGCTCGCTGAACGACGATCCGAACAAGGTCGGCGGCTTCTACGCGATGCTGCAGTACGGCGTCTTCTTCCCGCTCGGTGGTCTCAACTACCTGCCGGGCGAGCAGAAGAGCACGCTCCTCGACAACTGGGACACGTCCAGCGCGCAGACCGTGCGCCTCTTCCTCGGCGTCGCGTTCTGATCGACCGGATCGGGCTGATCGAGCTGATCGCGCTGATCGAGCCGATCGCGAAAGCCATCCACAGGGTGTAGGCTCGGGGCGAAGGACAATGGCACGCATTCTCATCGTCGACGATCAGCGGAACATGCGGGCGACGCTCGCTCTCATGCTGCGCGGTGCCGGCCACGACGTCGAAGAGGCGTCAGACGGCGACGAGGGCGCAGAGCGCGGCTCCGCGGGCGGAATAGATGTAGTCCTCACGGATCTTCGCATGGGCTCGCGCGATGGGATCGACGTGCTGCGTGCGATCAAGAGCGTCCAGCCCATGACGGAGGTCATCGTGATGACCGCGTACGGCACCATCGAGAGCGCGGTCGAGGCGATGCGTCTTGGCGCGTTCGACTACGTGCAGAAGCCCTTCTCCGAGGAGGAGCTGCTCGTGAAGGTCGGCAAAGCCGTGGAGGCGCGGCGTCTCGTCGGTCAGGTCGCGCTGCTCACGAACGAGTTCAAGGATCGCTACAAGTTCGAGAACATCGTCGGCCGCTCGCTCTCCGTGAGTGATGTGCTCGCGCGCGTCGTGCGGGTTGCTCCTACGGATGCGATCGTCCTCATCACGGGCGAGAGCGGCACCGGCAAGGAGCTCGTGGCAAAGGCCATTCACGCGAACAGCAAGCGCGCGGACCGGCCGTTCGTACCTGTGAACTGCGCGGCCATCACCGAGACGCTGCTCGAGAGCGAGCTGTTCGGCCACGCAAAGGGTTCATTCACCGGCGCGCTCTCCGCACGCAAGGGCCTCTTCGAGGAAGCGGACGGAGGCACGTTCTTCTTCGACGAGATCGGCGAGACCCCACCAGCGTTCCAGGCGAAGCTCCTGCGCGTGATCCAGGAGAGCGAGATCCGTCGCGTGGGCGAGAACAAGCCCGTGAAGGTGGACGTCCGCATCATCGCCGCCACGAATCAGGACCTCCTCCACGCGATCGCCGAGAAGCGGTTCCGTCAGGATCTCTACTATCGCCTGAACGTGGCGCGGTTCCAGCTGCCGCCGCTGCGCGAACGGCGTGAGGACATCCCCGATCTCCTCACCTTCTTCATGGAGAAGTTCAACAAGAAGATGCAGAAGCGCGCGCGCTACCGCGAGGGCACGGGCGCCATGGCGGAAGCGCTGCGGGCCTATGATTTCCCGGGAAACGTGCGCGAGCTGGAGCACATGATCGAGCAGGCCGTCGCACTCGTCGCAGAGGACGGCACCATCACCGCCGACGATCTGTTGCCCACGCCGACGTCGGAGCGCCACGTCGTGAAGGCTGGCGCGCCGACCCTCGCGGAGGTCGTGGACGAAGCGGAGAAGGACGCGATCGAGCGCGCCCTGGCCGACGAAGGTGGCAACCGCGAGCGCGCCGCCGAAAAGCTCTCCATCTCTCCGACGACGCTGTGGCGAAAGATGACCCGGCTCGGGATCTCGTTCGACACGAAGTCCGGCCCGCCGTAAGGCCGCCTGGATCATGCGGCTCTCCGAGCTCGACTACGCCCTTCCCGAGGCCCAGATCGCGCAGGCTCCGCTCGCGGATCGCAGCGGCGCGCGCCTCCTCGTGGTCGGTCACGCGCAGCCGCACGCGAAGATCGTCGACCTGCCCTCGCTGCTGCCAGAGGGCGCGTTGCTCGTGGTCAACGACACGCGCGTCATCCCTGCGCGCCTGCTGGGAACGAAGGAGAGCGGCGGCAAGGCGGAGATCTTCCTGCTCGAGCGCCTGGGACCCGACGCCTCCACGTGGAAGGCGATGGGCCGCGCGTCGAAGGGACTGCGACCTGGGATGAAGGTGCGCGTCGGTGCGCTCGTCTTCACCATCCAGGAGCTCCTCGGTGGCGGGCTCTTCATCACCCACGCGGAGGTCACGAACGGTGGTGACGTGGCCGCCGAGATCGAGAAGAGCGGACGCGTGCCACTTCCGCCGTACATCCGGCGCGAGGACGACGCGGAGGATCGCCACCGCTACCAGACGATCTTCGCGAAGCACGATGGCGCCGTGGCCGCGCCCACCGCCGGATTGCATCTCACGCCGGAGTTGCTCGCCGCGATGAGCGCACGAGGCATCACGACGGCGACGGTCACGCTACACGTGGGCCTGGGCACGTTCCAGGCGGTCACTGTCGAGGACCTGGACGAGCATCCCATGCATTCGGAGCGCTTCTCCGTGCCGGTCGAGACCGCGAAGAAGATCGCGCACGCACGCGCAGAGAAGCGCGTGATCGCGTGCGTCGGCACGACCAGCGTGCGCGCGCTGGAGTCCGCGGCCGACCCCGAGCGACGCGGTCACGTACGCGCAACGAGCAGCGCAGAGACCCGGCTCTTGATCCAACCCGGCTACGACTTCCGCGTCACCGACATGCTGCTCACGAACTTCCATCTGCCGAAATCCACGCTGCTCGCGCTGGTCTCTGCGTTCGGCGGGACGAGGGAGGTGCTCTCCGCGTACGCTGTTGCCGTGCGCGAGGGCTACCGCTTCTTCTCCTACGGCGACGCCATGCTGCTCTCGCGGAGGTCCGCGTGACGGACGCAGCGGCGCCGGTCACGAGCCCTGCGACGCCGCTCACGTTCGCGGTGACTCACACCGACGGACACGCGCGCCGCGGCACGCTGACGCTCGCGCACGGCGTCGTCGACACGCCCACGTTCATGCCGGTGGGCACGCAGGGCAGCGTGAAGACGCTCAGCCCGGACGAGGTCGCGAGCACCGGTGCGCAGATCGTCCTCGGCAACACGTACCACCTGTGGCTACGTCCAGGCCCGGAGCTCATCGCGAGCCTCGGGGGGCTGCACGCGTTTTCCAGGTGGCCGCGCGCCATGCTCACAGACTCGGGAGGATTCCAGGCGTTCTCGCTCGGCGCCGCGAAGGGCGACGGCTCGCTCGTGAAGCTCACGGAGGACGGCGTCACGTTCCGCTCGCATCTCGATGGCACGAAGATGCACCTCACACCCGAGGAGGCCGTTCGTGTGCAGGCGCTGATCGGCGCCGACATCCAGATGCAGCTCGACGTGTGCCCGCCTGGTGAGTCCGAGCGCCGCGACGTGGAGGCAGCCGTCGCCCAGACCACGCGCTGGGCGCGCCGCGCGCTCGCCTCGCCCAGACCGGCGTGGCAGGCGTTGTTCGGAATCGTGCAGGGTGCATGCTTTCCGGAGCTGCGGCGCGCGCATGCAGCGGAGCTCGCCGCGCTCGAGCACGAGGGCCGCAGGTTCGACGGGCTCGCGCTCGGCGGCTTCTCGGTAGGCGAGCCGATCCCCAGGATGCACGAGACGCTCACGGAGATCGCGCACGAGGTCGATCCCGCGCGGCCCCGCTACCTGATGGGCGTCGGCACGCCGCACGACCTTCTGGTCGGTATCGAGAGCGGCATCGACATGTTCGATTGCGTGTTGCCCACACGCAACGCCCGGAACGGCCAGGCATTGACGCGGCATGGTCGCATCGTGATCAAGCAAGCGCGCTTTCGCGAGGATCCCCTACCGCTCGATCCAGACTGCAGCTGCGCGGCGTGCGCGGGCGGCTACAGCCGTGCGTACCTGCGGCACCTCTTCGTCGCCGGTGAGCTCCTCGTCCTGCGGCTCATGTCGCTCCACAATCTGCATTTTTTCGGCGAGCTGATGAGAGGCGCCCGCGCGGCGATCGAGGCCGGCGGAGGCGAGTTCGCTCGTTACAAACGTGACACGCTCGACCGGATGAGCGCGACCTAAACGATGTATACTGGAAGAAGTGGGCGATCCATCCCAAACCGGCCAGATCGGGCAGATCCTGCTGAAGCAAGGCACGCTGTCCCCTGACGCTCTGGAGCACTCGCTGCTCCTGCAGAGCTCGATGATCCACAAGCAGCCTTTGGCGTCGCAGCTCGTCGCAGCTGGGCTCATCACCGACACCGACGCCTTGCGTGGGCTGTCCGAGCAGTTCGGGATGCCCGGGATCGATCTGCTGCAGGTCGCGATCTTGTGCGCGCATCTCGAGCACGTCCCGCACGAGATCGCAGTCAGCCGCAAGCTGCTTCCAGTGCTCGCGCGTGAGGACCGCCTGTTCCTCGCCATGGCGAATCCCAAGGACAAGCGCGCGATCGACGAGCTGGAGTTCGTCACCGGCCGCAAGATCTTCCCGTACGTCGCCCTGCGCGCCACGCTGGAGAGGGCAACGACGGCGGCGTATGCGGCACGGGAGCGCGGGGACGCGTACTACCTGGCCCCCAAGGTCCCGGAGAAGACGCTGGTGCAGCTGGGGCTGCGTCGCGAGAGCGGCGGGACCAACATGCCAAAGGCCGATCCCCTCGCGCCGAAACCGTCGCCCGCGCTCTACGCCGGAGGTCTTCCGGTGGGCTCGCGCTCGATGGGCTCGCGCTCGATGCCGGCGGTGGACCCGAAGGGCGCGAACGCGACGGTGAATTCGGTGCCGCGAAATCTCGCGACGCCGCTCGACGAGAACACGCGCGAGACCTCACGACCGCCGCAGCTCGAGGCGCTCGGCGAAGGCTACGCGGCGGTGCTCGACAAGGCCGCGCAGCCACCTGGCGGGACCGACGATACGATCGCCGCGGACGCGGACGAGCTCGATCGCCCGATCGCTGCGGAGGGCTCGCTCGGGCCGGACGCGGGGCTCGCGAGCGTCGGGGTCGCGGCGGAGGGGAACGGAAAGCTCGTGCTCGTTGTGGATGACGAGGAGGCCATTCGTTCGCTGCTGCGGCGCATCCTGAAGAGCATGGGACACCGCGTTCTCGAGGCTCGCTCCGGACGCGACGCGCTGCGACTGCTTCGCACGCACGTGCCGGAGCTGGTCATGATGGACGCGATGCTTCCAGAGCTGCACGGCTTCGACGTGGCGCGCCGCATGCGCAAGAGCGAGCGATACAAGGCGACGCCGATCGTCATGATGAGCGGCATCTACAAGGGCTGGCGGATCGTCCAGGACCTGCGAGAGAACTACGACATCCACGACTACGTCGAGAAGCCCTTCACGGTCCCCGCCATGACCGAGCTGCTCGCGCGCCGCCTCGCCGGAGCAACGCCGGCGACTGCGGCTCGCAATCCCGATGACGTGAGCGCAGAGGCCGAAGCCCTTCTCGTGATCGGCGTGGAGGCGTACAAGGCCGGGGACATGGAGCGCGCGATCGACGCGCTGCAGCGAGGCATCGCGCTCGATCCGGAGTCGTACCGGCTCCGGTATCAGCTCGCGCTGCTCTACGGAAAGCGAGGCCAGGTCTACGACGGCATCCGCGAGCTCGAGCGCGCCGTGGAGCTCGCGCCCAAGCATTTCCCCGCCCTCAAGAACCTCGCCATCCTCTACGAAAAGGCGGGCTTCAAGACCAAGGCCGTCGAGATGTGGGAGAGGTGCGCCCTTGTGGCGCCGGACGTGGAGACACAGCGCTCGATCAAGGAACATCTGGTGAAGCTGCTCTGATGGAGAAATCCGCGCCAAACTTTTCGCCGTGGCGATCGTCAGACCCGTTACGCCACCGCTAAAAACGCGATATCCTCAGAAAGGCTGAATTGAAGTTCCTCTGCGACAATTGCAAGGCGAAGTACCAGATCTCCGACGACAAGGTCGCCGGCAAGACGGTGCGAATGAAGTGTCGCAAGTGCGGACACCAGATAGAGGTGCGCGCCGCTGTCACGGAGACCAGCGTCTCGGTCGCGCCGCCCAAGCCTGACGTTCCGAATGCGCCTCACGGCCCGGGGCCCGCGGCCGGTGCGCCCAAGCGACCAGGCCTCGCGACCAGCCTCTCGGCAACGCGACCGCAGACCCAGAAGATGAGCCGGCCGGAGCCGGGAGGGCTCGCCGGAGCGTTCAACAAGGCCGTGAAGGACGAGCACGCGGCTGCAGCCCATGGTCACGCGCCCGCATCCGCGAGGCCCTACTCGAGCCAGCCGCCCAGCAACCTCGACTCGCTCGACGTGAGCATGACTGAGGAGTGGTACGTCGCCATCAACGGCGTGCCCGTGGGCCCGATCCGCGTGTCGGAGCTGCGACGCAAGGCTGCTGGCGGTGCGATCCACGACGACTCGCTATGCTGGCAGGAAGGCCTGGAAGAGTGGCGCCCGGTGAAGGCGATCCCGGAGCTCGCGCGCATCGTCCGGGAGGCGGCGATGTCCGGTCGTCCGTCCCTCACGGGGAACAGCGAGCGCCCGTCGCAGACGCCCGCACCTCCCACCGCAGGCACGGGCACACTGGTCCCGAGCTCACAGCCACATGCGCACCAGCCGCACGGCGGTCCGCCGCCCCAGGCACCGCGCACGCCTGCGAGGCCGGGTCCAGCGACCGGCGGCCCGATGAGTCCGATGAGTCCGATGATGGGCGGCGGGCAAATGGGAGCGCCGCGGCCGCTTCAGACCGGCGCGCCGATGCAAGTGGCCGCGCACGCCGCCCCTGGAGGATCGCCGTTCGGCATCGCAGGCCTGCAGCAGCAGCCCCACATGCCCCCCGCTCGGAACAACGTGGTGCCCATCTCGGCGGGTCGGCTCGCCACCGCAGAACGGCTCGAGGATCCTGTCCCGGCGGCGGTGCTCTTCGCGCCGCCCGCACCCACAGCCCCCACCCCCCACCCGCCTGTCGTCCTGGACCCTTTTGGGGCCACCGCGCCCGCCGCGCCGTCTCCGTACTCCAACATGCCGATGGCGCCACCACCAGGCATGCAGATGCAAGGCGGCCAGATGATGGTCGCCACCGCGTCGCCATCGTTTGCGCCGCCCGCACCGCAGAAGCGGGGCGCCCCGCTCTGGGCCATCGCCGCGATCGTGTTCGCGGGCTGCTTCGGCATCGCTGTGGCGGTCATGGTTTTCATGCCGAAGGCTCCACCCGCACAGCCCGTCGCCGCGCAGACAGGCACCGCCCCGACCACCCAGCCATCCGTCGATCCCTCCGCTGCGCTCGCGGGCGTGGGCGCGCCGCCGTCGACCTCCGCCGCGCCCGATCCTTCGTCAAGCACCGGAGGAAGCGGGAAGATCGCTTCATCGGGGCCGAGGTCGAGCGGTGCCGTCGCTTCGGGCCCTGCGAGCGCGCACACCAACCCGGATCTCAAGAGCCTCCTCGGCAGCGGGCCCGGTGGCCCGAACGACGCACCCGGCCCCGGAGGCGCTGCCGCCGGTGGCGCGGGCACTGGCCTCGATGGGAACGCGGTACAGAAGGTCGTTCGCGACAGGCAACAAGGCGTCAGGCGCAAGTGCTGGGACACGGGCAGCAACGACCAGAAGACGAGCGCCAACGTCCAGGTCGTGGTCACTGTCGCTCCCAACGGCAGCGTGACGAACGCGGCCGCCACCGGTGACGAGCCGATCGCGTCCTGCATCGGCCGAGAGGTCAAGACCTGGACCTTCCCGGCGCCCGGCTCGACCACCACGGTGAACATCCCGTTCCACTTCGTTCGCCAGTAGTTCTCCTGCAGCAGGGCTAGACGCAAAAAAGCCCTTATCGAAGCAACCTTCGCCGGCTCGGGCCGATGGGAGGTCGTGACACACCGCACATTTGCTGTCCTCTCTCTCGTTGTCGCGACGCTGCTCGCGGCGCTCCCTCCTTCGCGCGCGCTCGGCGACACGGCCCTCACGCCCACGCTCACGCCGCTCGGACGCCATGTGGAGGCGGAGCTGCTGCTGCGCGAACTGGTCTCGGTGCTGCCAGGCGATGCGCGCGCCCGGGTGCAAGGGATCTACGTCGCGTTCGCGCCGACGCCCGTGGACGTGATGTCGCAGGCTGCGTGCGACGACGACGGCGACGACGTGATCCTGGTGTCCGACGCGCTGCTCGTGCTGCTCGAGAACGTGTCCCACGCGCAGGCGCTGGATCTGGGCGCCACGCGCGCGAACGTTTCGTCTCTGGCCTCGCACTATGCGAAGGATCAGCGCGCGGGCGAGCGGCTACTCCCACCTGTTCCCGGCGCATTCGAGGCCAAAGACTCACGCGCCACGGAGACCATCCACACAGCGCGGTTCCGTGAATCGCTGTCGGGAGTGCTCGGCCACGAGCTCTCCATCTTCGTTCGCGGCGAGCTCACGTGTCCACACCCCACGGCAACGCACGAGCGCGGTGACGACGTGTGGACGCAAGAGGAGGCGGAGCTCGCCCACGACATCGCGGCACGTCTCTACGGCAAAGGGCGCATCCGCGGGCGCGATCAGGACGCGGTCCTCTTCACCGTGGCGACCAAGGGTGAAGCGCTCGGCTACATCGGCTGGCTCGCGTTCCTGACCGCAATGGACAACGCCGACGCGCACCCGGCGTGGAGCTACACGACGCAGCGCCCCGACTCTGCGCGACGCCTCGAGGTCGTGGAGCGCGCCGCGATCGACGTGAAGACCGAGCTCCGCCGGACGCACGAGGAGAAGTGACATGAGACTCCCGTTCACCGCGCAAGATCCCGCCTGCCCCGAGAAGTTGCGCACGCTGCTACGCGGCGCCAGACCCCCTGTGTTGACGGTGTCTCGACCGCTCGCGCTGCCTGCGCAACACGGACGGGCCGAGCACCCACGCGCCGTGGCCATCGTCGGTGCCAGGCTGGCGCATCCAGACTCCGTTGCGTTCACGAAGGTGCTGGCCAGGCTCGTTGTCTCCACCGGAGGCGTCGTGCTTTCGGGCGGGGCGCTCGGCGTCGACGGCACCGCGCACGAGGCAGCCATGGAGGCGGGCGGCACCACCTGGTGTGTGGCGCCAACAGCGCCGGGCCGCGCAACGCAAGGCAACGAGGACTTGTTCGCTCGAATCGAGGCGAGCGCTGGCGGAATAGTCTGGACGCTGCCAGAGAACGCTCAGGGCAGCCGCGCACACTTCCACGTCCGAAACGCTGTGCTCGTTGCGCTCGCGCATCTGGTGCTCGTGGTGCAAGCGGGACTGAAATCCGGGTCGCGGTCTGCGGCGACCAAGGCACTTGCGATTCAGTGCCCGCTCCGCATCATCAGACCAGCAACGTGGTCTGGCCCCGAGTTCGACGGGTCGCGCGCGCTCATCCAGAGCGGACGCGTGATCCCGCTCGAGTCGCTCGATGACCTTCACACGCTGCTCGGCACTCCTGTTCCTCCTCCTCTAGTGTCCAATGACGCCGATGAGAGCGACGAGTCGGAGGAAGCTCAGCTGTCATTTGACCTTTCGTCTGATCAGGCGAATCTCTTCCAGAAGGTGACGCAAAGCCCGCAACACGTGGACGAAATTGCACATTCTGTGGGCATCCGGCCGGGGCAGGCCGCGACTCTGCTCTTGACGCTCGCCTTGGAGAACGTAGTAGTAGAAGGTCCGTCGGGCTTCTTCCGGCGACAGCAGCTACTATAAGCGTTTGAAATGTAAGCACTATCCTTCTATCTCACGTCGCAAGGCGGCCAGATGAGGGGTGTGCATGTGTGGTTGTGGGGCAGAACATGGGCAAGACACTCGTCGTCGTAGAGTCTCCGGCCAAAGCCAAGACCATCAAGAAGTACCTCGGCTCCAAGTACGAGGTCATGGCGTCGAAGGGTCACATCAAGGACCTGCCCAAGAAGATGGGCATCGACATCAACAACGGCTTCACCGAGACCTACGAGATCGTCGCTGGCAAGGAGAAGGTCCTGGCGGAGCTCAAGGGCGCAGCCGAGCTCGCGGACGACGTGCTGCTCGCCACCGACCCCGATCGCGAAGGCGAAGCGATCGCATGGCACCTGGCCGAGGAGCTCACCAAGTCCGTGAGCAAGGCGAAGCGCGTAGAGTTCCACGAGATCACGAAGAACGGCGTGCTGAAGGGCGTGGCCTCTCCACGAGCCCTGAACAAGAACTTGTATGATGCACAGAGAGCGCGGCGTGTCCTCGACAGGATCGTCGGCTACGACGTGTCGAAGCTCGTGTGGACGAAGCTCGCGTTTGGTCTCTCGGCGGGTCGCGTGCAGAGCGTCGCGCTCCGCCTGATCGTCGATCGTGAGCGCGAGATCGAGGCGTTCAAGCCAGAAGAATACTGGAACATGGGCGTGCAGCTCGTGCCCAGCGGCGGCAAGAAGCGCTCGCCGTTCCATGCGCGGCTCTCGTCGCTCGGCGACAAGAAGCTCGAGGTCAAGGACGGCAAGCTCGCCGGCGAGGTCAAGGATGACCTCAGCACCGCCGACTTCAAGATCGCGAAGATCACGACCTCCGATCGCAAGCGCAAGGCGCCCAGCCCGTACACCACCAGCAAGCTCCAGCAGGACGCCGTGAACCGCCTCAGCTTCGGCGCCAAGCGCACCATGCAGGTGGCGCAGGGCCTCTACGAAGGCGTGGACCTCGGCAAGGAGCTCGGCACCGTCGGTCTCATCACGTACATGCGCACGGACTCGATGCGCATCGCCCCCGAGGCGCAGGCGAACGCGATCGAATACATCGAAAAGAAGTGGGGAAAGACCTACCTCCCCGCGACGCCGAACGTCTTCAAGGCCAAGAAGAACTCGCAGGACGCGCACGAGGCCATCCGCCCCACGTCCATGGACTTCCCGCCCGACGTGGTCCGCGTGCACCTGAAGGACGAGCAGTACAAGCTCTACAAGATGATCTGGGATCGCTTCCTGGCGAGCCAGATGAAGGAAGCGCTCTTCGATCAGACCTCGGTCGACATCGAAGCGACGGCCAAGAACAAGAAGGTCTACGGCCTGCGCACTAGCGGCCGCGTCCTCAAGTTTGCCGGCTGGCTCGAGGCATACGGCGTTGGCGTGAAGAGCACGGAGCTCGCCGGCGAAGAGAAGCCCGAAGGCGAGGAGCCCGCGAAGGAGGGCAAGCCCGCCGAGGACGACGGCGAGGCCACGCTTCCGGAGCTCACGCAGGGTGAGGCGCTCGTCGTGTCCGCTCCTCCGGGTGTGATCGCGGAGCAGAAGTTCACGCAGCCGCCGCCGCGCTACAACGAAGGCTCGCTCGTGAAGGAGCTCGAAGAGCGCGGCATCGGCCGCCCGAGCACCTACGCCGAGATCATCAGCAAGGTGCAGGCGCGGGACTACGTCGAGAAGATGGATGCGCGGTTCAAGCCCACGCAGCTCGGCAAGTTCGTCGTCGACGGCCTCGTGAAGAGCAATCTGGATTTCATGGATCCGACGTTCACGTCGAGCATGGAGCTGGAGCTCGACGGGGTGGAGGCCGGCACGGAAGAGCGCGTCGTCTTGCTGTCGCGCTTCTACAAGAAGTTCCAGGAGCAGCTCGCCGGAGGACAGAAGGGCGCGCGCTGGAACCCGGAGCCGGAGCACACCGGCGAGTTCTGCGAGATCTGCGGGCCCGAAGGCACATCGGAGGACGCCAAGCTCCGCGCGCTGCCGAAGGGCGAGATGATGAAGCGCTGGAGCAAGAACGGCTACTTCATGGGCTGTTCGAACTATCCGAAGTGCAAGAACACGAAGGACCTCGGCGCAGACGGCCTGGGCTCCGCGCCCATGCGCGACGCTGGCGTTGCGTGCGACAAGTGCGGCAAGCCCATGTGCATCCGCAGCGGTCGCTATGGCGAGTTCCTCTCCTGCACGGGCTACCCGGAATGCAAGAACGCGCGGCCTGTGCCGCTCGGCGTGCCTTGTCCGAAGTGCAACGGCGACCTCATCGAGGTGCGCGCGAAGAAGCGCGGCGGCAAGACGTTCTACGGCTGCTCGAACTACGCGAACGAGACCATCAAGTGCGACTTCAAGCTGTGGCAGAAGCCCATCTCGGAGCCGTGCCCCAAGTGCGCCGCGCAGTTCCTCACCATGGGCGGCACCAAGGCAAAGCCCATGATCGTCTGCGCGAACAAGGAATGCGGCTTCAAGAAGGAAGTCGAAGAGCCCGCGGATCCGGCCGAACCAACCGAGCCCGCGCAAGCCGCGCCTCCTCCTGCCTGAGCACTAGTGCTTGGTCGCGACGGCCACCCCGTCTCCGAAGGGAAGCACGGTGGCGGTGAAGTCCGCGTGCTTCGTGAGCTTCGCGTTGAACGCGGCTAGCGCGGTGGCGCGGACTCGCTCTTTTTCGGGGACGTCGGCCTGGCCGACCATGCCGCGCCAGAGCACGTTGTCCGCGACGATGAGCCCGCCCTTCGTCATCGCGGGCGCGAGGAGATCGAGATACGCGGCGTAGTCCTCTTTCACGCAGTCGATATATGCAAACTGCACGGGTTTCGCGCAGCGTGCCTTCAGGAACGAGAGCGCGTCTGCTTCGTGGACCGTGACGCGTGAGGAGAGACCTGCCTCTTCGACGTAGCCGCGCGCAATCGCGACGATGTTGGGGCGTAGCTCCACCGTGTCCACATGGGCCTTCTCACCCGCAGCGCGGGCGAGGACGATCGCGCCGTAGCCGATGTTGGTGCCGACCTCGACCAGGTGCGTGGGCTGCGTCGCGTGCACCAGGATCCGGAGCAGCGTCGCCACTTCCGGATCGCTGATGGGCTGATTTTCCCGCTCCGCGTGCGCCTCCATCTTCGCAAGCAATGCGTCGCGCGGGGCCTCGAGCGTGCCGAGGTACGTCGCAACGTGGGCCTGGATGATCGCGTCGCTGTTGCCCTTCACGGCTTGGGCTTGTCCTTGACCTCGACGATGTCGTCCTTCATGGGCGCGAGCAGCGCGAACAGGTCGTTGCGCTCGCCTTCGCCGACGCCCTTCTCTTCGAGCGCCATCTTGAGGTCCTCGACGACGGCGGCGAACTGCGCCTCCGTGATCTTCATGTTCTTGTGGGCGTCCTTCATGTTCTTGCCCGTGTACTTGCACTCACCGCCGGTGGCCTCGCAGATCTGATCGACCATGGCCGCCTTGAAGTGTTCGAGCTTGGGGCCCGTGGTCTTCAGGAACTGCTTATTGATGCGCTTGTCTGCGGACACGTTCTTCACGAACGTGTCGACGACCGCCTTGATGCCGTCCTTGCCACCGAGGCGCTCGAACAGCGACTTCTGGACGGGGGCCGCCGGCGACGCGTCCTCCACGGCACCGGCGTCCTCGACCGTGGGCGTGGTCTCGACCGGCTTCGGCGGCTTCTTGCTTCCGCAGGCGACGAGAGCGCCGAAGGTGGCGACGACGAACAGCACGGCGAGCGGGTGACGGGTTTTCATGGTGTCCTCAACCGCCGCACTTTATCGGCCAACTGGCCAAATGTCCCAACAAAAGGCGGGTGGCGCGCAGAGCCTGTGACGAGGCTGTGCCCAGGCTGTGCCCACGCTGTGATTGCCGGGCCGCGGGGAGGTCGAAGAAAGTCTTGCAAGAAAATCGGCACGAGGCTCACTCTTCACCAATAATGCCTTCTGAGTGAGTCACTGCACCCTCACAATCGGCGGCGCTCTCATCGTGCGCTCGGACGGAGCACCGGACGCGGAGTACGCGCTGTTCGATGCTTCCGACATCGAGCTGCGCGCGATCTCGCCAGGCAACATCCGCGAGCATTCGTACAAGACGACCGCGGACCGCGCGCGCGAGCGGCTGTCGGCCATCAGCTACACCAGCGATGCGGCCCAGGCGTGTGCAGATTCGATGCAGCCCAAGCTCGCCCCCGCCTATGCGCGCGGCCATGCTGCCGAGCGCCTCACCGCGAAGCTGTCGTCGCGCGAGGTGCTCGAGGGCTCGACGTACTCGGCGGACGCCAAGGAGTACACGAGCATCTATATCGACCTCACCGGGCTCGCGAGCGACCTCGGGCTCCCGCACGCCGGTACATCGCTACAGATCGCGCACCTCGCCAACCTGCTCTCGGGACTTCCTCCCGACACAGAGGTGGAGCTCATCACGCACGAACTGATGGCAAGCAAGCCGCAGGGCCAGCGCAGCCACAAGCGCGTTCTCGTCGACCCTGCGACGGATCTTCTCGCGAAGCTTCGCGAGCTCGCGCAGATGCCGGCGGTGTCGCGGGCCGTACCGCTGACGGAGACCGAGCTCGGAGACATCCTGCGTGCACGCGCCGCCTCCCTTCCGAACGAGGCTGACCGGGCCCGCTTCATCGAGCTCGCCGAGAACGCGGGCACCGCGAAGGCGCCCGAGAAGGGGCCGCTCGCCGACGCCGAGCTCTGGTCGATCGAGACCAAGCTGAATCAGAAGACGACCGATGGTGTGCAGGAGCAGCTCGACGCGTTCGAGAAGGTCAAAGGCCGCGTGCCCGGCACGACCTACCTGCGCGCGCGGCTCGCGCTCGCGCTCGGGACAGAGCCACCGCAGCGGATCGCGGAGAAGGTCTCCGCCCTCGCGCTCTCGATGACCTCCTTCAGCCATCTCGGGCTGCTCGCGGCCGAGGCGTGGATGGCTGCTGGCGACTACAAGCGGGCGCTCCCGTACGCTCGCGACCTCGTGGAAGCAGGTAAGCTCGACGACGAGACCCGCGGGCGGGCGCGCGCCATCGTTGCCGCCGCGAAGCGACTCTCCATGCAGATGGCGGCGACCGGCGATGCCTCTCCGTCGTCTACCGCCGCGCAGGTTCCAGCCGCGAGCGGCAGCGCACCCGGCACCAAGGAAGCTGCGTCGCAGGTGCCCACGCGGCGTGCCTCGGAGCAATCAGCGCTCGCGGCGCAGTCCGCCTCGTCCACCGCGCCGCTCCCGCCCCTGCCACCCGCACCCGCACGGGTCTCGGCTGCGCCTCCGCCTCCGCTTCCTCCTCCGGTTTCGCCGCCGCTGCCACCGCCGGCCCCGCCGCCGCCGCCACCTGCTGCCCTTCCGCCACCTGCTCCGCTTCCAGCCCCCGCGCCGCCGCCTGCGCCCGCCCCATATTCGGCGTCGGGTCCTGGTCCCATGCCCGCGCGCTCCAGCAGCACGTCCACCAGCACGGTCCCATCCACGGCGCGCGGCGCAGCTGCAGGACCGCCGCCGCCCGTGACGCTCACTCCGTCGAGCCCGCCCGCCCCGCCCGACTTCGAAGATTTCGCGTCACTGCGCGACGTGCCGGATCCGCCGTCGTCACCGTCGCCGCTGCCGCCCGGTCCGGAGCTGAAGCGACCATCCATTGCGCCCGCGTCCGGCTCGAATCCCCCGCCGCGACGTTCGACCAGCACGCGCCGCGGCGGTCTCGTCGAGCAGCGCAACTCTTCGCTGCCGGACCCACGCGCGGAGCCGGACGACGAGCCGCTCACGCCGGCGATCCCGCCGCGCCTCGACGCGCCGAACCCCGAGCAATGGAACACGGGACGGTCGCAGCACGCGTCGCAGATCCCGCCGCGAACCTCGCAGATCCCGCCGAAGAACCCGGAGGCGTCGCGCCCGACCCAGCCGCCGCCCCCAGGTCACAGCCCCGAGAACGCGCGCCCGTCGGAAGCGCCGCCGCGGGGGCAGCGCCCCACGCTCGAGTTCAGCCTGATGAAGGGCGCCTCGAAGCCGCCGTATGCGATCGACAATCCGCCTCCGGTGTTCCCCAAGGCGCCGCTCCTGCCGAAGTTCGACAAGGGGTCCGAGAACGCGTGGGAGCTCTCGATGCCGCCGGGCGTGTCCCCCACCGGCACCGCGACGCTCGAGCCGCTGCCCAAGTCCGTCTTCGAGGCGCGCATTCGCTTCACGATGCTCTCGCGCGCGCTCGGCGAGCGTTACCGTCAGCGCGGCGTGGAGCTTCGCGCGGACGTCAGTGGCATCGAAGCGATGCAGAGCTACCTCTTCGACACCTTCCCGAACCACACCATCAACAGCGTGGAAGATGCACGCATCTTGTACGAGCACGGCGCCTTCCTGAGCGAGATTCTTGCGCGCGTGCTCGACGCCGAATGGATGGACATGGATTCGAAGGAGATCGGTCACTGGGCGATGGTGGTGCCGCCCTCGACGCGTGTATGGCCGTTCGGTCGCGTCATGCGCCTCATCTCGATGGGCCACCGCGAGCGCGATCTCGTGAGCTACTATCTCGAGCTCGCAAGCCGCAAGAACAAGTCCTGATGGCGCCCGTGTACATCACGCGCGAGGGGGCGATGCGCCTCTCCGAAGAGCTCATCGATCTGCGCGTGAAGAAGCGCCCGAAGATCTGCCAGGAGGTCGCCGATGCAGCGGCGCAGGGCGATCGCAGCGAGAATGCCGAGTACATCTACGGCAAGAAGAAGCTCCGCGAGATCGACCGCCGCATCCACTTCCTCGTGAAGCGCCTGGACGTGATCATCGTCGTCGATCCCGCCGACCGCCCGAAGACGGAGCAGTCGCGCATCTTCTTCGGCGCCACCGTCGACGTGGAGGACGAGGATGGCAAGAAGGCCACCTATCAGATCGTGGGTGAAGACGAGATCGACCTCAAGGCTGGACGCATCAGCATCAAGTCACCGCTCGCGCAGGCCCTGATGAAGAAAACGGCCGGCGACGTCACCGTGGTGAAGAGGCCGGCCGGAGAGATGGAGTTCTCTATTCTCGCTGTGCGCTACGTCTGAGTCAGGCGATCGGTTGGCAATCGGTTGCCGATCAGCTGGCGATCACTTGGCGACCATGATCGCGAAGCCGGTGCCCTTGCCGGCGCCGATGTCGTGCATGTAGCCGTTGTACGTGTTGCCCGCGGTGATGTTGCGCGTGACGGTGTCCGTCGCGTTCGGCTGAACGAGGCCCACGCCGTGCGGGAAGCTCGCGGTCGAGGTGATGCCGCCGACGGCCTGTCCACCACCGCTGCCATGAATCTCACGCGGCACGCCGTCGAGGTTGATGACCTTGACGGCGATCGGAGAGCCGTCCTTGGGCGCGGGGATCGCGATCGGCGCGGCGCCGAAGGTCTTGCCGTACGCCTCGGTGATGCCACCGCCCGCTGCCTCCATCGCCGCGATGTTCAGCGGGATGTTGAAGGTGAGCTGCGAGTTGACCTTGAAGTTCACCGGCGCGGTCGACGTGAGCTTGCCCGACGTCGCGGTGACGACGAGCGGCAGCGTGTCTGCCTGCGTCACGTAATCAGCGGACAGGTTCAGCTTCGCGGTGACCGGAGCGGTGCCGGTGATGCTGACGGTCGTCTTGTCGAACTTCGCGGTCACGCCAGCAGCGGTGCCGGTGACGGAGAGGATGACGTCGCCCTTGAAGCCCATCGCGGGCGTCACGGTGACCGTGATGGTGTCCTTGGACGCGGTACCGAGGTCCGCGTTCGTGGCGGCAACATCCACCGTTGCCTTGAACGAGCCGTCCTGGGCCGGCGTGCTGCCACCCGTGGGCTGCGCGGGGGGCGCACCCGGGTCCGTCGCCGGCGGAGTCTGGTCCGCGGCACCGGCGGTGGGATCGGAGCCGGTCGTGTCGTCGTATGCAGCCTTGTGGTAGTTCGAGGCGCTGGTTCCGCTCGCGTCACCGCAGGCGGCGAGGGCGAGGACACTGGTCGAAACAACAAGTGCGAGAATGTTGGTCGTGCGCATGCCGGTAGTGTCTGCAAGCGGGAAGCCAACACGAATCCTTTGCAGGCCTTGTCCCGTGTGGTTGGAACATTGAAATACCAGCCCTTCAATACCGTGTGTTTCCCGTAGGCGACACCAGAGGGCATTTTGCTCGACCCCCGTTCAGTCATGTAGGTGTTGCTCCCTGATGGGCGCGGATGGACCCGCATCGGATCAGGTGCGATCCACTCGCCTGCGGGCGCGGGCCCACACCCCAAGGGGGAAAAACCCCGCAAGGCAAAGGATGGACCAGGGGGGGCTCGGCGACGAACCGACGACATCGCACCCGCAGGTAGTGCGCGCAGCAGGTGTCGGTTTCGTGCCCGCTTCCGCGAGCTGGGTGGGCTCGCCAGCATCCACGGCGGCCAGGCCAGCGTCGGGAGTGGGCAAGATGGACGCGCGCATCTCCGGCCAGCCTGGCTCGCACAAAGAGGCACCGCCGTCGCAGAGCATCGCGCCTTCTACGTCGGCGAAGCCGGAGACCTTGTCGAGCGTGATGCCTTCGTCCTGCGAGATGCCGAGCGCGTAGCCCCCGAGCGCGTTCGGATTCGCGCAGGCATACAGCGTCTTGCCCACGGCGTAGAGGCAGTACACGCCCTCGCCGTTCACCTTCTCGAAGTGCTCCCCGCGGTCACGTGAGCGCCACAGCCCGTCCGCGGGGCTGGCCGACCCCAGCCACACGAGCTGGCCATCGTCGCTCTTCGCGAACCCGAGCATCGACGTGGTCCAGTGCAATGCGAGCCGCAGCGTCTTGCCGCCATCGGTCGACGCGATGAGGTCGCTGCCCGCGAAATGAAGGTGCCGCAGGAGGATGCGGTCCTGGTTCTTCGGGTCCACGTAGGAGAGGAAGAACGGGCCACGCGCCTCGAGCTCGTTCTTCTGCTCCGTGAAGGTCGCGCCCCCATCACTCGAGATCCACACCTCGCCGCGCACGGTCGACCATGGTTCACCCGTGAGGTAGATGCGTTTCGGGTTCGACGGGGCCACGTCGATGGTGAGGAAGTTGATGTCGTCGTAGTCCTTGCCGAGCTTCGTCCAGGTGCCGCGGTCCCGCCTCCACACGCGGCCTGGTTTCCCGCGGGCGCCCGTGATCGCATACGCGGTGGTGCCGGCGCCGTCGGTGGTCAGGTCGCGCACCGACTCTCCTTCCAGCCCGGGCTCGGTCGCGAACGAGCAGCCGTCCATGGAGGACAGGATTCCGCCGTCGGCGCCGACGATGAGCCGACCGTCGGCGAGCACCGTGAGCGGCGGATCGAATTGCCCGGTCACGCCAAGCGCCTTCTCGCAGATCCAGCGGAACGACCTGCCGCCGTCCTTCGAGACGAGGATGCCGAACGTGGTGCGCATCCAGAGCGTCTTGCCGGAAGCGGGGCTAGCGCGAGTGACGGGAGAGGCGACGATCATCTGGGCGCGCGGAAACCGCCCATTTCCGTGCGCTTCGTGCGTCGTGTAGAGTAACGACGCGAGGATCGACGCGACCGTGAGCAGCCTTCGACCGTTCATGCAGACGCCGTTGTACATCGTCTCGCGCCTCGCGGGGGTGCTCGCGCTGGGCCTCGCCGTCACTGGCTGTCCCGACAAGCCGAAGACCAGGACCGAAGGGACCGCGCTCAAGACGCCGCAGATGCGCTCGGCATACGTCACGGACAACGGCTCGGACACCATCAGCGTCATCGATCGCGATAGCCCTACCGCCGCCGCGGTCGAGACTGCGTCCGTGGACATCGAGGCGGACGCGCACGAGGCTCCGCACCACATCGCGCTCGATGCCACGCAGAAGCGCGCGTTCGTCGCGCTCGCGTTCCCTCCCCCACCCCCTGGCGCGGCCGCCGCGAAGGACAAGCACGGCACGCACGGCCAGAGCGCGCGCAAGGGCCGGCTCGCATCGTTCGAGCTCTCGCGCCTCTCCATGGAGCGGACCGCAGACCTGGACGAGAACCCGGGCGAGGTGGTTCTCACGCACGACCACACACGCGTGCTCGTCACCCACTACGACATGAAGCGCGCGATGGACGTGGCGGCGCAGAAGGGCGCGAGCCCAGCCACCATGTTCGCGACGCTGATGGTGTTCCGCGCGAACGACCTCACGCTCCTGGGCGCGCGACCCGTCTGCGTGGCGCCGCACGCGATCGCGATCACCCGCGACGACACCACGGCGCTGGTTGCCTGCTACGGCTCGGACGAGGTCGCGGTCGTGGACCTGCGCGACAACGCGTTCACCGTCTCGCGCATCCCGCTCGGCATCAAGCAGGGCGTTCCCGGCGTGCCCACGTACGGGCCGTATTCGATCACGCTCTCGCCCGACGAGAGCCGCGCGGTCGTGTCGGACCTCGAGGGACAGGACATCCGCATCTTCGACCCGAAGAAGCGCGAGTTCATGCAGGAGGCGACGCAGCAGGTCGGCGCGCGCGCGATGATGGCGGCATGGGCGGACGCGAGCACGATCCTGCTGCCCGTGCAGGGGCCCGACGGGTTGCTGCGAATCGGCATGGACCCGGCGCACCCGGAAAAGGAGAAGCGCCGGTCCTTCGACAAGGCAGAGTGCGCGCTGCCCCACGTCGTGCGCATCGCGAAGGACGGCCGCACGTACCTCGTCTGCGAGGGCGACCACACGCAGAAGGGCAGCGTGCTCGAGATCGACCCGCTCACGCTGGAGACAAAGAAGCGGTGGAGCGTGGGCGTCTACCCAGACGGCATCGCGTTCGGCGACGACTGAGGGGATAATTTTCGAGCGAGCGTATTCGCGAGCCAGCCTAGTCGCGAGTCAGCCTACTGCTCGAGGCAGTACAGATGCTTGCTCTGGTTGCACGCGACCGCACCAGCGTCGGTCCAGTTCGCGTTGACCTCGCTCGCCTGCCCGATGCTGCCGCCTCCGTTCGTGGTGCTCCAGTCACCGCACGTGTTCGTGCTGGTCTTCCCGTTCGTGGCGGTGCCGGTCCACACCGCCCCCATGAGGTTGCCGGTGAGGATGGCCGAGCCGCTCTCGTCCTCCACGATGTTGATCTTGATCATGCCGGACAGCAGCTCTGCGACGGACCGTGCGATGGGCTTGCCGTCGGGACGTTGGAATGTCCCGATCGCGGGGAGGCGTGCGCCCATGCCTGGATCCCCTTGCATTCCTGTGGATATCCACGCGACGAAGCGCGCGGAGCGGGACGCGATCGCGGGGATCTTGCTCATCTTCGCGGCGTCCTTGCATTTTTGATCGGCGCCAGCCTGTCCGCCCAGCGTGGGCAAGAAGGTGTCGCTGGTCACGAACATGACGTGGCATCCCGCACCGCATGCGCCGCCGTCGGAGTTACCCGTGGCGGCGTCCACGACATTGGCGTCGACGCCGAGCAGGTCGGCATCCACACCGACGCCACCACCTGTCGTGGCTGCGTCGTCACCGACCGATGCGGCGTCGACGGCGCCACCGTCGCTCTGGCCTGGGTCGCTGGTGTAGCTGCTGTCGCATGCGGCGGCGAGCACGAGAGCAATCAGGAGCGAGAAGGCCGAGCTGCGCGACATGAGTCTATTGACCGTACTTCGCGACCAGCGCCTTGGCACGCGCCACGAACTCCGCCATGTGGTAGCGCTCGAAGTCTGCCCAGGTGGCGAGCGTCCGCGTGTCGGTCACGCGATCGACGAAGAGCTTCCCGTAGAGGTGGTCGACCTCGTGCTGGAACGTCCCCGCAGAGAGGCCTTTCACCTCGAAATCGAGGTCCGTGCCGTGGCGGTCCCAGGCGCGCACGCGCACGTGAACGGAGCGGGGTACCTCGCCCCGGAGGTTCGGGACGCTCAGGCACCCTTCGTAGTTCTGGAAGGTCTCCTGAGAGAGCAGCTCCACCTTGGGGTTTACGAGGATCGTGAGCGGGATGTTCGGTTTGTAGGGGTAGCGCGGGTTGTCTTTCACGCAGATCGCCGTGATCATCACGGGCTCGTACACCTGATTCGCGGCGATCCCGGCTCCGTTCGCGTCCACCATCGTCGCCACGAGGTCGTCGATGAAGCCCTGCCATTGGTCGCTGAGGAGCTCTTCACGCGACAAATCGCGGGCAACTTGACGAAGAACAGGGTGTCCGATGGTGGCGATCTTCCGGATGGCGGGCGCGCGCATGGGTGTGTGTGCCTCGTATCTCTAGGCTATCACGCAGCGCCGGCCTTGACGCGGGGCTCTGTCTCGTTCGATCCTTAGGTTTCATGGCGGCTTCGAAGCAGGACGCCCGAGCGGTCGCGGAGAAGCGAGTCGGGCAGACCATCAACAACAAGTTTCGCATCGACCGCGTGATCGATCTGGGCGGCATGGCCGCCGTCTTCGCAGCGACGCACCGCAACGGGAAGAAGGTGGCGCTCAAGATGCTCCATCCCCACATCGCCACGAACATGGACGTGCGCGAGCGCTTCCTGCGTGAGGGCTATGTGGCGAACGTGGTGGAGCACCGCGGCGCCGTGCAGGTCCTGGACGACGACACCACGCCCGACGGCGCGGCGTTCATCGTGATGGAGCTCCTCGACGGCGAGTCGCTCGAGAAGTGGATGGCGCGCGCCCCCGGCGGTCGTGTGCCCGCGCACGAGGTGCTCGGCGTGGCCGACCAGGTGCTCGACGTCCTGCATGCGTTCCACCAGGCGAAGGTCATTCATCGCGACATCAAGCCCGCGAACTTGTTCATCACGCGCGAAGGCATCGTGAAGGTCCTCGATTTCGGGCTCGCGCGCCTCCGTGATCCGCGCGTGTCGAACCACGCACCCACGGGCGCGGGCATCGTGCTCGGCACTGTGGCGTACATGCCGCCGGAGCAGGCCCAGGGAAAGAGCGACGAGATCGACGCGCGCACGGACATCTTCGCGGTGGGCGCCGTCATGTTCCAGGCGATGACCGGCAAGCTGTTTGTCAGGGGAGAGACGGCGATCGAGCGCCTCATGCACGCCATGAAGGACCCGGCCCCGCCGCTCGCGAAGTACCTGCCGGGCGTGCCGAGCTACGTGGCCGACGTGGTGGACACGGCGCTGGCATTCCAGAAATCGAACCGCTGGGCAGACGCCGCGGAGATGCGCACGGCGATCCGCGTCGCCTACGCCGCGCTCGTCGCGGAGGCAAAGCAGCGCAGCGGAAGCGTGCACCCGCCCGCGCAGGCATCCGCGACCTTCGTGCCCGAGCGCGAGCCCGTCCCGCAGGGACAACAGCAGCAGGCGCAGTATGCCGCAGCACAGCGACCCAAGCTGGAGATCGTGGCCGAGGACTCCAGCTTCAGCGGCGAGTCCATCGTGGTCACCGAGGGCTCGATGACCGGTAGCACCGGTAGCGCAGGAAGCGTTGGGCCGACCTCCTCCGAGATCCCCACGCTGGTCCGCGTCTCGAAGCCCGCGGGGCCGGAGAGCAGTCCCAGCCCGTCGTCCTCGGGCCACATGCCCCTCCCCGTCGACCTACCGAACCGCACGCCTGCGGCAGTCGACTCGTTCGACGCGATCTTCGATGCGGTCCTCCAGCCGAGCAGCGTGATCGACGTGAGCTTTCCGAGCTCGAACCCCGCCCCCAGCCCGAAGCCCAAGGACGAAACCGGCGGATAAGGGGCCGTTTTTCGGTCCGGGCCTCGGTCGGAACCGCACCTCGACCTCGGTTTTTTCGCGGTTTTTGGAAGATTCCCCTTCCGTTTTGGCCGAGGGTTCGGTAGCTGCCCTGCTCACATCCAATGGCAGCTCGCATCCCCCTCGACCGCATTCGCAACATTGGCATCAGCGCCCACATCGACTCGGGCAAGACGACGCTCACCGAGCGCATCTTGTTCTATACGGGCCGAATCCACGAGATCCACGAGGTCCGCGGCAAGGACGGCGTCGGCGCCAAGATGGACTCCATGGATCTCGAGCGCGAGAAGGGCATCACGATCCAGTCCGCCGCGACCTACTGCGTGTGGGTCGGTTCGCAGAAGCAGCTGCCCGAATACAACATCAACATCATCGACACCCCAGGCCACGTCGACTTCACGATCGAAGTCGAGCGCGCCCTCCGCGTGCTCGACGGCGCCGTCCTCGTGCTCGACTCGGGCAAGGGCGTGCAGAGCCAGTCGATCACCGTCGACCGTCAGATGAAGCGCTACCACGTGCCGCGGATCGCGTTCGTCAACAAGATGGACAACCCGGGCGCGAACTACGAGCGCGTCTCCGCCATGCTCAAGGAGAAGCTCGGTCACTACCCGATCATGCTCCAGGTGCCGATGGGCGCAGAGGACAAGTTCGTCGGTCTGATCGACGCGATCACGAACCGTGCGTACTTCTTCGACGGCGACGACGGCGAGATCATCCGCGAGGTAGATGTCCCCGCCGAGTACGCGGCAGCCACCAAGACCGCGCGTGAGCTGATCATCCAGCAGCTCGCCGACGTCGACGACGAGATGGCCGATAAGTTCCTCAACGAGACCCCCGTCACGACGGAGGAGCTGCGTGCCGGCGTTCGTCGCGCGACGCTCGCGCTGAAGATGACGCCGGTCATGTGCGGCTCTGCGTACAAGAACAAGGGCGTTCAGCTCCTGCTCGACGCGGTCACGTACTACCTGCCGAACCCAATGGACGTCGTCAACGAAGCGCACGACCAGGACAAGGGCGAGGAGAAGGTCATCATCCACTCCGACCCAGAGAAGCCGTTCGTCGGTCTGGCGTTCAAGCTCCAGCAGGACAAGTACGGGCAGCTCACGTACTTCCGCATCTATCAGGGCCGCGTCAACGCGGGCGACACCATCTACAACGTCTCGAACGAGATGCGTAAGGTCCGCGTCCCCCGCATGTTCCGCATGCACTCGGACGACCGCGAGGAAGTTCCGTCGGCAGAGTCCGGTGACATCGTCGCGTTCTACGGCGTCGAGGCGAGCTCCGGCGAGACCTTCACCGACGGCAAGATGAACGTCACGCTCACGTCGATGCACGTGCCTGCGGCCGTCATCTCGCTCGCCGTCGCGCCGAAGGATCGTTCTGCGGAGACGAACTTCTCGAAGGCGTTGAACCGCTTCACGAAAGAAGATCCCACCTTCCGCGTCCACCAGGATGAAGAGTCGCAGCAGACCATCATCAGCGGTATGGGCGAGCTCCACCTCGACATCTACATGGAGCGCATGCGCCGCGAGTACGCTTGCGACGTCATCGCCGGCAAGCCGCAGGTCGCGTACCGCGAGACCATCACGCAAGCCGCGGAGCTCGCGTACACACACAAGAAGCAGACGGGCGGCTCCGGTCAGTTCGCGAAGATCGCCGGCATGCTCGAGCCCCTGCCCGAGGACTCCGTCGAGACCTACGAGTTCGTGGACGACATCGTCGGCGGCTCGATCCCGCGCGAGTACATCCCGGCCTGCGACAAGGGCTTCCGCGAGGCCATCAAGAAGGGCGGCCTCATCGGCTTCCCGGTCGTCGGCGTGCGCGCCATCATCAACGACGGCGCGTCACACGCGGTCGACTCGTCCGAAATGGCGTTCAAGACGGCGGCGCTCCAGGGCTTCCGCGAGGCGTACCAGGGCGCGAAGCCGATCGTCCTCGAGCCCATCATGAAGGTGGAGGTCGAGGCCCCGAGCGAGTTCCAGGGCTCCGTTGTTGGTCAAGTGAACCAGCGCCGCGGCATCATCCTGGACACCATCAGCGGCGATACCGTCACGGTCACCGCGCTCGTTCCGCTGAACACGATGTTCGGCTACTCGACCGACCTCCGCTCGGCGACGCAGGGCAAGGGTAACTTCACCATGGAGTTCTCCAAGTACGCCCCCGTCCCGAAGCAGGAGCAGGACGAGATGGTGAAGAAGCACAAAGAGAAGCTCGCAGCGGAAGCGAAGAAATAGGTTCAGCGCTTCTCGGCGAGAATGATCGTGCGTGGTGAGTCGGCGCCGAAGAAGACGCCGGGCGTCGCCACGCGTCCGCTGATCTCTGCGACGCGGAAACCTGCATCATGCAGCAACTTGCCGAGCTCGTGCAGCGCGTAGAGGCGCATCGAGAACTCGATCTCGCGCGAGCGACCGTCGTCGATCATCATGGTCCGCTTGATCTTCATGCGACTGGTGATCCAGTCGATCTGCATCTCGTCCATGCAGATGGCGCCGTCGCCCTCGAACCAGACGAGCGACGGAGACTGACGCGCGACGTAGTCACGGTTGACCACGTCGAGCAGGAACTGTCCGCCCTTCTTGAGCGCGCGATGCACGCGGGAGATGACGTTCGCGTTCTTCTCTTCCTCGAAGAAACCAAAGCTGGTGCTCCAGCAGTAGATACCGTCGAACATCTCGTCGAAGGTCATCTCGCGCATGTCGCCCTGCACGAAGTTGAGCTGCGCTGCGCGCTCCGCTGCCTCATCCGCTGCGCGGGCGAGCATGGCGAGAGAGAGATCGAAGCCCACGACGTTGTAGCCGCGGCGTGAGAGCTCGATCGCATGGCGGCCAGTGCCACACGCCAGATCCAGCACCATGGCGCCCTGCGCGACGCCGAGCGAGTCCTCGATGAAGTCCGCCTCGCGCTTGATCTGACCGTCCGTCAGCTTCTCCATCGCGCGGATGTAGTCGTCGTTGAAGAGGTCCTCCCACCAGGGATGCACCTTCTTGTTCCGCCCATGCGCGGCGTCCGCGATCGGCGGCGGTGCGAGACCGTTCGCCGAGTTCAGCAGCGACGGCACCATCACGAGCTGGCTCCTCGCCGCGGCCTTGGGCGGTGGCGGCTTCGGCGCGACGGAGTTCTGGCCGGTCTGCGAGAGCGACACGTTCGACGGTGTGGGGCTCGGGGGTGTGTAGGCCTGGCCCAGCACGGAGGCGGCTGCACTGGCGGGCACTGCGGGCGCGGACGTGAGAGGAGGCACGCTGGGAGCGCTGTGGCTCCGCGGGCGCATGGGCGGCGGCACGGGCGGCGGCGCGACGGCTCCGACTGACATGTTCGGCGCAGACGTGTGCGGAGGCACGCTGGGTGTGCTCTCCGAGCGCGGACGCATCGGTGGCGGCGGCGGGGGACCGCTCGCGGCCTTCGAGCGCATGGGGGGCAAGGGCGGCACGCTGGGCGTGCTCTGGGCCTTCGGACGCAGCGGGGGGGGCTGGGGAGCCTGCGTCGGGGGGGAATGGGCGGAATGCGGGGCCTGCGGCGCGTGTGACAGCTGAGCACCCGCAGAGAGAGCCTTCGGCGGCTTCGAGTCGACCGGCTGGATGTCGTCGGCGGCGAGCTCGAGCGCGTCCGCGCCGCTCCCACTGCCTGGCACCGGGTCGGTGGGGGGATGCGCGCGCGGCGTTCCCATCGGGTCCGCGACCTCGAGGTTGGGCGTGCTCTGGAAGCTCACGTCGATGCTCTGGAGCTCACCGGTGTCGAGCACGGTGCGCGCGGGCTCGCGCATGGGATCTTTGTTCTGATCGCGAGCGCCGTCACTTGCGACCCCATCGAGCGCTGCATGCGGCGGGGCGGCGCTGGCGCGCGCAGGCGGGTGGTCCGAGCGCTGCGTGAGACCGATCGGCGAGGAGTCCGGTGCGGGCTCGATCTCCTCGTCACCGCGCCCGTCGTCGTGCCCGTCTCGCGGGGTGCTGGGCCCGTCGTGATCGGCGGCGCGCGCGCTCATGTCATGCGCAGCCGGAATGCGATCGGAAGAGGTGGGGTCGTCCACCGCGACCGGGATCTCCTCGGAGGTGGGAGGTGGCGTCGGGAGCTGCGAACGATCGCCATAGTCGGCGTGCTGTTCGGGCGGCGCGTGGTGGTCGTCGTCGCTTTCGCGCGGGTTCCACGGCTCGGGCCGCGTCTTCGGGTGGACGGGCGGCTGCAGCGGAGTCCAGCTGTCATCGTTGAGCGAAGGGCCGGAGTCGAGCGGCGGGAGCTGGACGGAGGAGTCCAGATCCAGCGCGTTCATCTTCACGGTCGACTCGGGGTCGAACGTCGGGATGGGCTTCTTCTGCGGGGGGGGCGGAGGCGGCGGAGGCGCGGACTCCTCCAGCTGCTGGTGCAGCGGGCGCGACACCTCGTCGTCGGGAATGCGAAGGAGCTTCTGCCGCACGCTCTTGCGGCTGCTGTCGTCGGCAGGAGCGGCGCGGCTGGGGCGCTCGCTGCGCGCGGCACGTGTGGGGTCGGCGACGGCCTGAGGGATCTCCGTGGTCTCCTCGTCACCAAGGATGATGTCGTCGAGCGGCTCGTTCGGCACGCGACCCGGATGCTCCGAGTCCTTGCCGACGCGACCGCCGCTCATGACCGTGCTCCGGCCACGAGCGTCTGGCCCATGCGAACGGCGCCCGGCTCCACGACGAAGCGACCGCGGACCTTCTCCTCCACGAACACGACCGCAGTCGAGCCCAGGTGAAACACGCCGATCTCGTCGCCGCGCGCGATGCCCGCGCCATCTCCGCGCGCCCCCGTCGGGTGGTGAACCCCGAACGGAACGTCGCGGCCTTCCACGCCCGTCACCGTGATGCGACCCACGATCATCGCAGCGACCATCACGACGGTGACGCGACCGAGGCCTTCCTCGTTGTCGATCACGATGCTGACCCGCCGATTGCGCGCGAACAGGTTCTTCACGTGGCGAAGGCCGATCGAATTCACGGGGTAGTAGTCCCCGGGAATCGAGCGGACCTGCGTGATCTTGCCCGACACGGGCGAGTGCACCCGGTGGTAGTCGCGCGGCGAGAGGTACACCACGGCGTAGCGGCCGCCGTCGAACCAGCGGGCCTCCTCGGCGCTCCCGAGGAGCTCTGCCGCGTCGTAGGTCTGGGCCTTGACCACGAAGCGGCTCGACGCGTCGATGGGCCCCGCGTCGTCGAGGCGGCCTTTGACACTGCTGTGCGCGACATCCTCGCGAGTGCGGGCGGCGCTGT
>JANXLV010000334.1 GCA_025355005.1 Myxococcales bacterium
CGCGAAGGCAGGCGACGCCACCTGCGCCGACTGCGACGGCACGAAGAACCCGCCGCTCTGCGGCACGAGCAACCTCCAGCAGGTCCGCGCGAAGGCATACCCCACGGTCCGTCAGCTCGCCCTGGTGCACTCGCTCAACGATCAGGGCATCGCCGCGTCGCTCTGCCCGCGCACGAAGGGCCTGAAGGGCGCCGAGCTCGAGGACGCGATCGTCAACGGCGCGCCCAACCCGCTCTATGGCTACCGTCCCGCAGTCAAGTCGATCGTCGACCGCTTGAAGGACGCGCTCACGGAGCAGTGCCTGCCGCAGCAGCTCACGCTCGACTCGACGCTCAAGGCTCCGTGCCTCATTCTCGCGACGCTGCCCAACGCCGGTCCCGAGAGCGACTGCACGAAGATCAAGGGCCTCACCGTTCCGTCGCCGGAGATCCTCACCAAGTTCCAGCAGGCGGAGGTCGAGCAGGCAGGCGGCGACGCCGGTGCGCTCCTGAAGTTCCCGGTCTGCGTGCTCGACGAGATCCCGATCAAGCCGGGTGACACCTGCAAGACCACGCCAGACGTTGGTTGGTGCTACGTGCAGAACAGCGGCTCGGCCACGCCGGCCGGTCGCTGCCCGCAAGCCATCATCTTCACGTCCGGAACCGATCAGCAGATCAAGGGCGCTAACTACAGCCTTCAGTGCATCCAGCAGTTCGGTAGCGGAACCGCTGCGGGCGACAACTCGGGCACCGACGGCGGCTGAGCCCACCGAGGAAGACCGCCTGATGGGCGTCGCGCGCGCGTGACCACGCCGAAGAAGACGATCCTTGTCGTGGACGACGAGCCCCATATCGTGATGGGGCTCCGCGACGCGCTCGAGTTCGAAGGCTTCCGCGTGGTCGCGGCCACGAGGGGCCGCGAGGGGATTGCCGTGGCCAAGGCAGAGGTTCCGGACGCGGTCGTCCTCGATCTGATGCTGCCAGACATGAACGGCTACGCCGTGTGCGAGGAGCTCCGGCGCTTCAACGCGTTCGTGCCCATCATCATGCTCACCGCGCGCTCGCAGGAGACCGACAAGATCCGCGGGCTCGACGCGGGCGCCGACGACTACGTCACCAAACCGTTCAGCGTGGGCGAGCTCATCGCCCGCATTCGAGCCATCTTCCGTCGCGCCACACGAGCAGGCGTGAGCCCCGAGCTCGTGGAGTTCGGAGAGGTGAAGGTGAACTTCGGCGCGCACACCGTGGCCGCGCTGGGTCAGGAGCACCAGCTCTCCTTCTACGAGGTGGAGCTACTCCGCCTCCTCCACGAGCGAGCCGGCCAGCCCGTGAGCCGCGACGAGATCCTCCAGAAGGTATGGGGCCTCGAGGCAAACCCGACGAACCGCACGGTCGACAACTTCATCGTGAAGCTGCGAAAGAAAATCGAAAAAGCCCCGGACAAGCCAGCCCACATCCTCACGGTGTACGGCTTCGGATACAAGCTAGTCGTCTGAGGCCTCAGGTCGCCTCCGTCACCTCACGAAGATGACTTCCACGCGCGCGTTCTTCGCTCTTCTCGCCGCGTCCTTCTGATCGAACAGCGGCAGCCTCGCGAGCGCGAGCTCCAGCTTCACCTTCGCGCGCTCCGCTCCTCCCGAGACCAGCGCGGCCACAGCGAGCTCTCCCTTCGCCTTGTCGGCGTCGGCGCTCGCGGGGTCCTTGTCGTCGTGGATGACCAGCTCCACTCCGACCTTCTCCTCGCGCGCGATGCGTCCCAGCTCCGTGAGCTTCTGGCTCGCGGCGGCGCCGAGACGCGCGCCTTCGAAGGCACCAGTCAGCGTGACCGCCACGCCTTGCTCGGCGCGGCTCGGCGCGAAGCCTGCGGCGCCCAGGCTGGTCAAGAGCGCGTCATTGGCGCTGCCCGCGCGTACCTCGTCCTTGCGCGCGTGCTCCAGCACGGAGAGGCAGCGAACGCGGACGCGCGCGGCCTTGTCGAGCTCCTGACCGGCGGCCAGCGCCTGCGCTCCCGTCCCGCTCGCTTCGCGTTCGAGCGAGGTGATGTCGGCCTCCGCCTGCGTGGCCTCGTCATCCGTTGCTCCGATGAGCCGCGCTGCCGTGCACAGGAGCCGCGCCTCCGCCTCGAGCGACTTCGCTGCAGCACGTCGCGCCTGATCTCGCTCCGGAGACGCAGGGCCGCTCGGCGCCGGGAACGCCTTCTCGCGTGCGATGCGCAGCTTCACGTCGAGCTCTTCGGACGTGCGCGTCAGATCGCGCCGCGTCTTCTCCAGCGACTCGCGCTCCGTCTGCGCGTTCGTGGCCTGGCGGTCCGCGTCCAGCACGTTGGCCTGCGCACGCGCGAGCCTCGCCTGCACGCGCGCCCGGTAAAACAAGGCCTGCGCGGTCTCTGCGTGGATGCTCGCGCCGGTCTCGTCGCCCTCGGCGATCTGAGCGCGCGCACGTGCGATCTCTTCGTCGCCTTGGGCAAAGATCTGCGGCGCCTGGGCCTTTGCATCTGCCATGTCGGCGCCGTCGCGGATGCGGCGTGCATCCGTGGTCACGTCCTTCGCGGGAGGCGCGTGGGTCACGCATGCCGCGAGCAGCATCGTGGAACCGAGGAGCGCGATCGCGAAGTTTCTCACGGGGCACCTCCGTCCTTCTTCGCCTTCGGAGCCGGGGGCGCGGCGGGCGCTAGCGGTGCTCTCTGTGCCCGCGCGCCACCATCCAACGCATGGAGCTTGGCTGACGGATCCTTGGACTCACGTTCGAGCTGCTCGAGCTCCGCGCGAAGACGCCCGTTCTGCAGCATCGTCTCCTCGACGAGAGCGCGCTCACGATCCGCTTGCACCCCCGCGTCGAGCGCTGCACGCCGACGATCGTCCGCGATCGCTTCTTGATCCGACGTCTTCACGAGATCCTCTGCCGCTGCGAGCCACGCCGCAGCCGCGCGGTCCGACAGCTTCGCGTGCACCTCGTCCCCCGCGGCCCGAAAACGCTTGCTCCGCTCGATCGCCGCGCGTGCCTTGTCGCGCGCCTCGGAGGTGATCACGGCGTGCGCCACGTCCGTGTCGAGCGCGCCGAGGCGTACCTCGGGCGGCTGACGGTCCGATGCCTGCGCGGCTCCCGACGCCGCGAACGCCACCAGCAGCGCCAGCGAAGCCGCCAGCACGATCACGCCGAGCAGGGCGCGTGCACGGGCGGTGGCGAGGCTACGTGGCCTGCGTGGCAGGGGTGGGGCGTGGGGCATGCTCATCTCGGTGCACTGTATAGCTACATAAAAGAAGTGCTGGAAGGTGGGATAATCACTCCTTTCGTTCGTGTCTCACGCGTCGTTACCACTCGCTCCACCGCACCAGGGATGGCACATCCACGGCCACGATGAAAAACGCCGCGCTCGTCGGGTTCCTCGCTCTTGGTGCTGTGGTCATGGCCTGCTCCTCCCCAGGACGCACCAGCGGTTTCGACGCCGCGCAGGAGACGAACGGTACCGACCCGGGCAGCAAGCGGGGACGGCACGTCCGGAGCGGGCGGCGCATCCCCCGGCTTCGGCACCGGCGGCGCGGACGCAGGCCCCAAGCAGGGCTACTGCATGTTCCAGGATGCCACCGACCACGACGGCGACGGCTACTCCTTCAACGACGGCGATTGCAACGATTGCGACGCGAACGCAAACCCCGGCGCGCTCGACGTCGCCGGCAACATGGTCGACGAGGACTGCAACGGCGCAGCCGACGACGAGCCCACGAACTGTGACGTTGGTCTCGCTGTTGGCTCCGCCGCCGCGATGGACGGCGCGAAGGCGATCGGCCTCTGCCGCACCGCCACGGCTGGCGCCACCGGCAAGGCGAAGACCTGGGGTGTCATCTCCGCCAAGTACATGCTGCCCGACGGCGCGAACGAGAAGGAGCCGAAGGGCCATGGCCTGCTGGCGTCGCTCGGCGTCAACAACCCGAAGGACGGCAAGGCGATGCTGTCGCTCTCCTCGGGCAACGCACAGGGCACGAACCCGGCGCTCGTGAAGGGCTACACCAGCGGCGCGCCGGCCGGTTACCCGAAGGAGTCACCCGCGTGCCCTGGCACGAAGACGGGCACCCCGAACGACGGCGAGGCACTCGAGCTCGTGATCCGCGTGCCGACCAACGCGAAGTCGTTCTCCTACCAGGAGAACTTCTTCACGACCGAGTTCCCGGTCTACATCTGCAGCACGTACAACGACTTCTTCGTCGCCATGCTCACCCCCACGCCCACGGGTCTGGCCGACGGCAACATCGCGTTCGATCAGAACAACAACCCGATCAGCGTGAACAACAGCCTGCTCCAGGTCTGTTCGCCGCAGAGCGCAGGCGGGAAGGCGTTCCCGTGCCCGCTCGGCAACAGCACGCTCTCGGGCACCGGCTTCACCGGCCATGCGGCCACGGGCTGGCTCCAGACGCAGGCCCCCGTGAAGCCCGGCGACGAGATCACCCTCCGCTTCGCCATCTGGGACTCCGGCGACGGCGCGCTCGACTCGACCGTCCTCATCGACAAGTTCCAGTGGTCGGCAGACGCGGCGACGCAGGCCAGCACGGCTCCCGCGCCGAAGTGAGCAGGAGCACCTCGGGGCCGCTGGCCCTGGCGCCAGTTAACGGCCCCGTAATGTTTTCCGGTCGCCTCCATGCGTCCAACGTGCGACAATAGGCGGGACCCATGATGGGCGCTCCCAATGAGCCTACCGACGTCGAGGGCATCGCTGACGGCGGCGCCCTTTCGTTCGGAAAATACCAGCCGTTCGCCACGCTCGGACGCGGTGGCATGGCCGACGTGTTCCTCACGGTCGCACGGGGGCCGATGGGCTTCAACAAGCTCGCGGTCGTCAAGCGCTTGCGACAGGCCCTCGCGGAGGAGGTCGGCTTCCGCACCATGTTCCTGGACGAGGCCCGCCTGGCCGCGCGCCTGAACCACCCGAACATCGTCCACACCTACGAGGTCGGTGAGCACAACGGTGCCTACTTCATCGCGATGGAGTTCCTGGAGGGCCAGTCCCTCAACAAGGTGATCAAGGAGGCGAGCAAGCGGCGCGAGAGCATCCCGCCCACGCTCTGTGCGCGGGTCGTCGCCGAGGCGCTCTCCGGGCTCCACTATGCGCACGAGCTCCGCGACTACGACGGGCGTCCGCTCACGGTCATCCATCGCGACGTGTCTCCGCACAACATCTTCGTGACGTACGACGGCCACACCAAGATGGTGGACTTCGGCATCGCGAAGGCCGCGCTCTCGTCGACGGAGACCGAGGTCGGCGTGCTCAAGGGCAAGGTCGCGTACATGTCCCCGGAGCAAGCAGCCGCTGGGCACATCGACTGCCGCGCAGACATCTTCCCGATGGGGATCGTGCTGTGGGAGATGCTCACGGGCAAGCGGCTGATGGTCGGGGACTCTGCCGCGCAGACGCTGCATCGCCTGATGAACATGGAGATCCCGCGCGTGTCCTCGGTCATGCCCGACGTCGATCCCATGCTCGACGAGATCGTCGCGCGCTCGCTGCAGAAGGATCCGGGCCTGCGCTTCCAGAGCGCCGCAGAGATGCGCGACGCGCTCGAGGCGTACATCGGCAGCACTGGCATGGCCGCGCGCCAGGACGACGTGAGCCGCCTCATGCTGCGGCTGTTCGGCAAGATCAAAGAAGAGGTGCAGCGGCAGGTGCAGAAGCACATGTCGACCATCACCCGCGCGAATAGCACGCAGGAGCTCCAGCACCTGAACGCGCAGTCGCTGAAGCGGCTCGAGAACTCCGGTGCGAACGTCAGCGGCTCGCTCCTGAAGCTCGGGAACAACAGCGGCAGCGGGAGCGGCATCGTCTCCAACTACCCGCCTCCGTACGAGCCGCAGCAGTCCGCCATGTCTGCTCAGATGCCTCCGCCGCAAGGCAGCAGGTCCGCGCTGCTCCTCATCATCGCCGGCCTCCTCTTCGTGATCGCGCTCGGCCTTGGTGCGTTTGCGTTCGTCAAGCTGCGCCCGTCGGTGCCGCAAGGGGGGGGGACGGACCCGAGCGCGGTCGCGCTCCTCGGAACCGCCAACGGGAACGGCGGCACGACCACCGGCACCACCGGGAACACCGTCAACACTGGCACCGGCGGCACCGGCGGCACCGTGAGCACTGGAAATCCCACCGTCGCCAGCTCCGTCGAGGTCGCGCGTCCGCCGCCGACTGGCGTCACGAACACGGGCCGCCCCAATCCAGGCACGCGTCCGCAGCCGCGCGTGCAGCCCACACCGTCGGCGCAGCCGGTGGTGACCGCGCCAGTCGCGACGGATGATCCGGGCTTCCTCACGATGGTCACGTATCCATGGACGCGCGTGACCATCGGCGGCAAGACGCTCACGACGCCTTTCAACAAGGTCGCGCTCCCGCCTGGCAACTACAACGCCGTGCTCGAGAACCCAGATCAGGGCATCAAGCAGACGATGCCCATCACGATCAAGAGCGGCGACACCACCACGAAGAATTTGAGCCTGAAATAGGCCCTTCCGCCCCGCGATCCACTATCATCGCCCCTATGGTGGGAAGTGGTCGCATCAGGGGAGTCGCGGCGGCGTGCGCGGGAGCCGTCGCGCTCACCGTCATCGGGACGCTCTTCCTCGGAACGGAGGCGTGCTCCACGCCGTCGGGCGCGCCCGCGAAGGCGCCCGAGCCGGTGAAGATCGGCGCGTCCATCTCGCTCACGAATGCGCTCGCCGGCTCCGGCGCGCCGCTCAAGAACGCGATCAGGGCGGCAGAGGGACAGATCAATGCGAACGGCGGTCTGCTCGGTCGTCCCGTCCAGTTCATCATCCTCGACGACACCAGCGACGAGACCGCGACACCTGGCAGCGTCATCCAGACCACCGCGCAGAAGCTCGTCGACCAGGGCGTGGTCGCGTTCCTTGGACCCGTCGGCAGCTCGCAGGTGCTGGCGATGCAGAACATCACGCACGGCAAGCAGATCATCCAGCTGGTGTCGAACGCCACGTCGCCAAACCTCGCCGCAGCGCAGCCCGTTCACGATCGCTATCTGTTCCGCACCACGCCCGCGGACGATCTGCAGGCGCGCGCCGTCGTGAAGTTCGCCATGGTCGGCCCCGCAGGGATCGCAGGCGACGCCGGCGCGACCAACGCGTGCTCGAAGATGGCCATCTTCCACATCAACAACGCGTACGGCAACGGGATGAGCACTGTCATCCAGTCCTACTTCCCGCAGAAGCTACCCAGCGTGCAGCTGAAGGACGTCCCGGTCGACGTGGACGTGAAGCCCGACTACAAGACGGAGCTCGCTACCATCGCGGCCTTCAAGCCCGACTGCATGGCGGTCATTACGTACGAGCCCAACGCCGACCAGCTGATGACGGACCTGGTCCAGTACAAGGCAGACAACCCTGGCGCGTTCCCGGCGTCGTTCTTCGTCATCGGTACGGACGGCGTCTACACCGGCGACTTCATCAACAACGGGCGCGTGAACAAGAACGACCCGACCACGCCCACCGTCGCAGAGGGTGTGTACGGCACGAACCCGGACACGAACCCGCCTACGTCCGAGTACGGCGACTTCCGCACGATCTACCAGGCGTACTTCCCCGGCGGCGAGCCCGACCCGTTCACCGCAAACATGTATGATGCAGCCATTCTGGTGGCGCTCGCGATCGAGCAGGCGGGCACCGTCACGGACCACGTGAAGATCCGCGATTCGCTCTACGACGTCTCCAAGGCCGGCAAGGTCTACGGCCCGGGTGAGCTCGGCGAGGCGCTCCAGGCGATCCGCGCTGGCGTCAACATCGACTACAAGGGCGCCAGCGGCCCCGTCGACATCGACGACAACGGCAACGTCGTCAGCAACTACATTGTCTGGAAGGTGACGAACGGGAAGTTCGTGACCCTTGGACGGATCAACGCGCAGGGCCTGTGATGCACGAGAACACGCCCGCCCAGCCGCTCGCTACAAAGGCCTTCGCGCTCGTGACCAGCGTCATCGGCGCAGCGCTCGTCGTGGCGTGCAGCGCCGAGGCGACGCCGTCGACCGGTAGCTACACGGTGAACTTTCCATCCGTCGCGGCCGCGGTCGCCACGGACACCGTCCAGCTCTTCGTGTTTGACGCCAAGGGGCAAGACCCGAACAGCGTCTGCTCGGAGCTGATGCTGAAGGTGAAGAGCAAACAGGACCTGGGTCCCAGCATCCTGACCGGTCCCGCGGTTGCGCCGTGCGACCTTGCCGCTGGCGCGAAGGCCATCACGATCCCTTACGGCGAGAAGGCGATCGTCGCGCTCGGCCAGTCCGGCGGCGTCACGCTGCTTGCGGGCTGCGTGCAAGAGACCGTCGGCACAGGCAACCTTCCGATATCGGTCTCGCTGGGAATCGTGAGCACGAAGACGTCCGTGAAGGCGACGACGTGCACCAAGCTCAGCGACTTCTGCTCCCAGGCGTGCAAGTAGAAAACCAGCTCGAGCGTCAGTTGCGCTTCAGTTGCAGAGGTCGCCAGCGCAGCGGACCGCGGGGCTGAGCGCGGCCGACGTGGGCGCGTCGTGCGGGCGGAACGCGAAGTAGCCGCCGGTCGCTGCGCCTGCGATCACGACCGCTCCCGCGATGACCCAGAAGGTGGTGCTTCCGAGGAAGCCGCCCTTCTCCTTCGGCTTGTCGCCATACCCCTTGGCCTCCGCGAAGGCCGTCTTCGGGACGTCCTTGGAGCCAGCCTCGAGGACGACGTCCTCACGCTCGTCCAGCGCCTGCACGTAGTAGTCGAGGCGGGTCTTGCCGGCTGGCGCGGCGGGGACCTCCACCTGCACGCCGTCGCCCACGGCGATCGTGCTGGTCTGGTAGTCGCCGGATGATGCCCAGCGCTGACCGACGTTCACCTTCTTGACCATCTTGCTTGGGTCGCGCGTGGTCACCCGAATGGTGCCCGCTTCGCCCACGCGCACGGCAACAGCCGTCTCGATGCCTGGCTTCTGCGGCAACGCCCGCCAGTAGCCACGCGCCTCCGAGAACGGCGTGGACACCTTGGGCCCGAGGTTCGCGTCGACCGTGAACTCGGGATCGTATGCGAGCAGCTGCTGAAAGGCCTCGCGCGACTGGTCCTCCTTGTCGAGCACGGCGTACGTGATGGCGAGCACGCGATAGACGCGCACGAGATCTTGGTGTGACAGCCCGGTCTTCTTGATGACGCGCTCGGCGACGCCGTTTGCGCCCTCGAAATCCAGCTTTGCGTAGAGCTGCTCCGCCGTGTCCGCATCCGCCGGCGGGGGAGGCGGCGGCTCCTTCTTGGGCGGCGCTCCCCACGCAGTCCCGAAGCTCCCGAGGAGGAGGGCAAAGAGGCCCAGCGACAGGAGCCGAAGCATCGCGGCGCGCAGGCGCCTTCGGGGCAGGGAACTCATGCGCCCGAGCATATCCGGAAAGGAGAAAACGCGCTAACACGTGACGGCGGAGGGTCTACCCATGGCGAGGGAGCGCGCGAGCTGGGACCAGTACTTCATGAACATCGCAACCGAGGTCGCCACGCGCGCCACCTGCGATCGGAAGCATGTCGGGGC
Source organism: Myxococcales bacterium (assembly GCA_025355005.1). GTDB lineage: Bacteria > Myxococcota_A > Polyangia > Polyangiales > Polyangiaceae > JANXLV01. Next base: position 9,493 of record JANXLV010000334.1, read on the forward strand.
CGTGGTCGTCCGCGACAAGTCGATCCTCGCCACGGGCTACAACGGCTCGATCCGCGGCCTGGGCCACTGCGACGAGGAGGGCCACCTCATGGAGGAGGGGCACTGCGTACGGACCGTCCACGCGGAGGCGAACGCGATCGTCCAGGCAGCGAAGCACGGCATGGGTATCGAGGGCGCGAGCATCTACGTGACGGCGTCGCCGTGCTGGCAGTGCTTCCGGCTCATCGCGAACGCAGGCCTCGTGCGCATCGTCTTCGGTGAGTTCTACCGCGACCAGCGCATCTTCGAGTTCTCCACGCGCCTCGGCATCGAGCTCGCGGATCTGTCCGAGTACGTCGCCGCGAAGAAGAAGGCCACGGCGGAGCCTCGCGCCTGATGGTCCCCGTCGGGGGTAGCGCAGCGCGGCGACTTAATGTCGCGGTGATCGTCGGAGGCCCGTCCTCCGAGGCAGAGGTGAGCCGCGCGTCGGGCAAGGGGATCGCCGCTGCGCTCGCGGAGAAGGGGCACACCGTCGCGCGCATCGAGCTCGACGCATTCACGCCCGAGTCCATTCGCGAGGGCGGCTTCGACGTGGTGTTCCCGATAACGCACGGCGCCGTGGGCGAGGACGGTGGGCTTCAAGGCATGCTCGAGGTGCTCGGCGTCGCGTACGTCGGGTCGGGTGTGCTCGCGAGCGCCGTCGCGATGGACAAGCCGACCGCGAAGCTCGTGTTCCATTCGCGCGGGCTGCCGCTCGCGAAGGGGCAGGCGGTGCGCGAGAGCGACGGCGCTCCCCTTTCGCTCGCGAAGCGCCTGCGCGCGCAGATCGGGAGTGCGCTCGTCGTCAAGCCCACGGCCAGCGGGTCGGCCATCGGCGTGCATCGGTTCGGCGCGGACGACCCCGACGACAAGATCGCGGCCGCGCTCGCGGAGACGTTCCGGCTGGGCGACGGCGCGCTGGTGGAGGAGCTCTGCGCAGGCAGGGAAGTGACCTGCGGAGTGATCGAGCGCGACGGCGTCCCCACTGCGCTTCCGCCCACGGAGATCCGGTCCGAACAAGATGCATTCTACACCTATGAGGCGCGGTATGTCCCCGGCCGCAGCCAGCACATCTGCCCCGCGGAGCTCGGAGCGAACGTCGCGCTGGTCCAGGAGATCGCGATCCGCGCGCATCGGGCGCTCGGCTGCCGCGATCTCTCACGCGCCGACTTCGTCGTCTCGGACGAGCGCGTGGTCCTGCTCGAGGTGAACACGCTGCCCGGCTTCACGGGCACGAGCCTCTTTCCCGAGGCCGCGGCCATCAGCGGAATGCCCATGGTCGAGCTGTGTGATCACCTGGTCATCGCTGCCTGGAAGCGCGGCCCGACCCGCCGAAACGAAGCGCGTCCGCTCCCAACCTGACCCAAGGAAGCCCGCCCAAGGAACGTGTTCGGGGCGCGTCCAATCATCGGCGCTCAGGCCTACATGCGCGCCTACGAGCGCACTCTTGCGTCCGCCGCGTCTTGCGTGAGGGAGTCGTCGACGCAATCCTTGTAGGAGGAAGCTTTTTTCGAACGATGGCGCGGGACTCCTTCTACAACGAGACCATTCTGTGGACCGGCAAGCCGGAGGTGATTCGCACACCACTCTTGTGGCGCGTCGTCTCCGCGATCGCTGCCGTCATGAGCGTCACCAGCGTTGCGTTTGCCGTCGTCGTGGCTTCGGCCATCCATCGCCCCATCGGTTCCATGCTGCTCGTGTCTGCATGGTGCGCGACCCTCGCGCTCGCCGCGTGGAAGGGGCCGCAAATCTGGCTCGCGGGCGTGACGTATCAGGTGACTGACAAGCACATCGTGTGGCGACGGGGCCGTCTGCGTCGCGCGATAGAGCGAACCGGCGTCAGCTATGCGGTGCTCCGCTGGACCGACCGCGAGGCGGGCATCGGCGATCTGCTCCTCACGCGCGCGGTCCCCACGGGCGCGCTGCGTCGCACGCTGAGCCTCACGCTCACGGCCGTGAAGGCGCCGGACCACGTCTTCTCGCTCGTGCGAGGGGCTCCGCTCGGTGCGATTCATGCTGGCGCTGGGGCTGGGGCACGCCCCCTCGCGCAGCGGCTGGATCCGGGCGAGCGCGTGCTCTGGTCCGCCATGCCGCTCGCCTCGCCGTGGACGTTGCGGCGCGGTCTGCGCGCGATGATCTCGGTGGGCCTCGCGCTGTCGCTGGTGCGCATGCTGCTCCGCGCGGTGCCCAGCCTGACGAAGCTACTCCACGCGCATGCGCTGCCCGGCTGGACGTTCGGGTTGATGCTCGGCGCCGTCGCTGTCGTCGCTGTGGTCCTTCTGGTGTCTGCGTTCGCGGTGGGGTGGTCGGCGCTGGTGCTGCCGTGGAAGAAGAAGCAACGCACACGCTACTTCGTCACCAACAAGCGCGTGCTCATCGCCCGTGACGACGAGGAGCTGCATCTGGACCGCTCGCGTATCGCCTACGTGATCGCCACGAAGGCGAAGAAGCTCGGCGACGTGTTCCTGGTGCTGGATGGCCCGCATGCGCGCGCCCTTGCGCTGTCTGGCGCGTTCGGCGGGGACGACGGTGGCCTGCTCCGGCCCGTCTTCAGCGCCATCGAGGATGCGGACAGTGTCCACGACCTGCTCGCCACGAAGAGCGAGAAGACCCCCGCGATGCGTGACGCCGCGTGAACATGCCGGTGAGCCTCTGAAATGACGCAATGAAAACAGCCTCAACGTGGGGTTCCCCCACCCCCACCGTGAGTTCGGCCTCGTTTCGCTTCGCTCAGTGAGCCTCGCGCGCGTTATGATGCAGGCCGACTCGTGATTGCGGTTGGACAGGTTCTGAGCGAGAAGTACCGCCTCGTCCGGCTGGTCGGGGATGGCGGCATGGGCTCCGTGTACGAAGCGGAGCACCTTTTGCTCGGCACGCACGTCGCTATCAAGGTGCTTCACCCAGAGCTCGCGCGCAGAGCCGGCCTTGCCGAGCGGTTCATGCAGGAGGCCCGCGTCTCCGCCCAGATCAAGAGCCCACACGTGGTGGGCGTCCACGACGTCGATCGCACGGCCGACGGCGAGGCATTCCTCGTCATGGAGCTACTCGAGGGCGAGCCGCTCTCTTCGCGCCTCGATCGCGAGAGGCGCCTCGACGAGGCGATGGCGTGCGACATCACGAGCCAGATCCTGGAGGCGCTGTCTGCCGCGCACCAGATGGGCGTGGTCCACCGCGACCTCAAGCCCGAGAACGTCTTTCTCACGCAGGGTCGCTCGCGTCCATTCGTGAAGGTGATCGACTTCGGCATCGCCAAGCTCCGCCACGATCCGCTGCACGCGCCCGCGCAGAAGAACCTCACCGCGGCCGGCGTCATGATGGGCACGGCCGAGTACATGGCGCCCGAGCAGGCCTACTCCGCGGCCGAGGTGGACGCGCGCGCGGACATCTACTCCGTGGGCGTCATGCTCTACGAGATGCTCGCAGGGAAGCGACCCGTCTCCGGTGACGACGCGCGCATCATCGCCATCAAGGTCGAGCGCGGCGAGGTCACGCCCCTCGTGCACGCCGCGCCGGGCGTGCGGCCCGAGCTCGCGGGCCTGGTGCATCGCGCGATCTCTTCACATCCCGATCTACGTTTCCCGTCCGCAACCGAGATGATGGAGGCGCTCGCTGCGCTGTCTGGTCTGGCGGGCCCACGGAAGCAGGACACCACACCACTGGCCGGGGCCGCAGCGCAGCCTCAGGTAGCCGCACGCGTGAAGGAGCCGGTCGAGAGCCCGCCGCCGGAAGCACCGAAGGCAGGGACACAGATGGCTGCGCCTCTGCGGCCCGTCTATGAGGCCGCCGCAAGAGGCGCGCCACATCAGACGCAGATGCGCGGACACGAGGCAGACGAAGAGGAAGCGGAGCAGCCCCGACGTCGGTGGCGCGGAGGCAACTGGGTCTACGTGCTGGTGTCGCTGCTCGTGGGTGCCGGCGCAGTTGGTGGATATGTATTCTACACGAATAACTACCCCGCCACGCCGACGCCCGTACCGCTCGTCGCTCCCACGACCAACTTGAACCAGAACCCCACGCCGCCGAGCACCGCTCCATCCGGACCGTCCGGACCTGCGGTGAGTCCGACTGCTCCGACCGCGACGCCTCCGCTGACGCCTCCGCTCACGCCCGCCATCGGGCCCGGCCCGCACGTCGCGCCTCCGCCGGGACCTGGCGTTCCTTCCGCGGCCCCTCCGGCGAGCATCAACCCGCTCGCGTTCCCGTCCGCGTTTCCGTTCCCCATTCCCTCGAACGGGACCATGCCGCCGTTCCAGATGCCGTCGGGCTTCCCCACCGCGTTCCCGCCGTTCGGCGTGCCGCCGCAAGCACCGCAGCCGGGTCAGCCCGTGCCGACGCAGCCGGTGCCTGGGGTGGTTCCGTGAAGAAAGCAAAGACGACCCCCGAGGTGCCCGAAGGCCTCTCCAGGATCGCGACCGCGTGGCGTGAGGCCGTGCGCTTGCCCCGCCTTCGCGCGTGGGTCTCTGCATGGGTGCTCTTCGTCTTCGCCACGATGCTGCTTGCGCGCGTGGGCACGCCGAGGGCCCGGCTCGTCGCGTTCGTGCTGCTCTCTCTTGGCGTCGCGCTCACCGTGATCGCAGCGCGGCTCGAGCGCCGCACGTTCTCGGACGCGCGCCGCATCATCGCGCGGCTCTTCGGCAAGACCGAACCGGAGCTCGCGTCTCGCGCCCAGCGCGCGCTGTTGCTCTCCTATCAGCCGCCCGACGGCACCAGCGAGGCGCTCGCGCGTCTGCATCTCTCGCGCGCGCTCTCCGCGCTGCCGGAGGAGCAGGTGAAGAGCGGCGCCAAGCGATCTGCGTTCCTGTTCGGTGCCGCGGCGCTCGTCCTGTCTTCCGCGTCGGTTGGAACGTGCGCGCTGCGTGGCTTCGGCGTGGTCGAGGGCGCGGACATTCTCCTTTCGCGTTCTGGCCGCGCGCCCATCGAGCTCGGCTATCTGACCGAGCCCGAGCTGGTCGCGCGCCCGCCGGAGTACCTGCACGAGCCCGAGCACCGCAACGCGGTCTATGGCGATCTCATGCTCCCGAACGGCACCCTGCTCACCGTGCGTGGTCGTCCCGTGCACGACGGGCGGACGCTCGTGCTGACCGACGGCAGCGCGCGCGTTCCGTTCTTCGACGAGGGCAGTGGCAAGCTGATCGCCCGCTGGCCGCTCACCGCGACTGTGGACCTGCGCGTCGCGGCGATCTTCGGCGACGTCGTCATCGAGGAGCCGCTCTCCACGCACGTGCAGTCGATCGCGGACGACCCGCCGCGCGTCGTGCTGGAGTCCGCACCGCGCGAGGTGAAGCTCGCGGTGGACACGGACGTCACGGAGATCCCGCTCCGCTACGAGGCCACGGACGATCACGGCATGCGCGAGGTGCACCTGGTGCTGCGCGCAGGCGCGAAGGAAGAGCGCCGCATGCTCGCCAAGCTGGACGGCGAGACGCGCGTGGACCGCGGGGGCAGCACGTTGCGCGTGACCGATCCGTTCGTGAAGAAGAGCCACGTGCCGGTGTTCGTGACCGTGGAGGCAAAAGACAACGACGCCGTCACGGGCCCCAAGTGGGGCAAAAGCGAGGCGATCGTCCTCATCCCGCCGAGCGTCGCGGAGGCAGAAGCACTGCGGCTGGCCGCGCTCATGAAGGTTCGCGATCACTACGTGGACGCGCTTGCGCGCAGGCTCATGGTCTCGCTGCCGAAGAGTGACAAGGAGCGACACGAGCTCGCGGAGACGGAGACGCACAGCTCCGAGAACGGGCGCGAGCAGCTCGATACCGCCGTTCGCTCCTCGTATATCGGCCTCTCCGTTCCCAAGCGGCTGACCGCGCTGCTCCTCACGCACGCCGCGAAGATCGACAAGGCCCTGAACGCGTTCTCGCGCGCGCCATCGCAGAAGGGCTTCGACAATGTCGTCGCGACCACCGAGAAATTCGTGAGCGTGCTGGACGCGGTGATCGCCGGGCTCGCACAGAAGGACGCGCGCTCCTCGGCGAAGGAGCTCGCGGACGTTGCGGACGACATGGCCACGGGTTTCTTCGGTCTCGAGGCCGGGTCACCAGAGGGACGTCCGCGCGTGTCGGCGGCACACTCGGTGCTGGCTGAGGGCGGCGCCGCGCTCTCCCACCTGGGCTTCCTCGGTCATGACCTGGGCGAGATCACGCAGGCGTACCTGCTCCGCATCGATCGTGCGGACAAGGCGCAGGACAACCTGCATGCGGCGCTGGCCGCCCGCGATCTGGCCGCGCGCCTCGCGGTGCCTGATCCCTCGCTCGGTTCGCACGGCAAGGGCGGTCGTCCTGGCTCGGAGTCCGGTGGTGGCTCGGGAGCCGACGATCCATCCGAATCGCCGGGCGACGACGTGGCGCAGGCCTTCGACGAGGCGGCACGCGATCTCAACCAGCTCGCGATGGATCATGCGGAGGAGATGGGCAACGTCGAACGCGAGAGCGGTCAGAACTCGCCAGAGGACATGAAGGAGCTCGGCAAGGATCTCAAGGAGCGCGCCGACCGCATCCGCAAGGCCGTGAAGGGCCTGCCGGAGGTCTCTGGCAGTCCCGAGTCGACCGGCGAGAAGGCGCGCGGCGCCCGCGAGCAGGCCGAGCAGATGGCGAAGTCGCTCGAGGAAGAGAACGTGAGCGACGCTGTGAACGCCGGCAAGAGCGCGATGAACCGCCTGGACGAGGCGAAGCGCGCCGCGGAGCGCGAGCGCATGTGGGGCGGCGATCCGGCGACCGAGAAGAAGCTCGAGGACGCAGTCGCAAAGCTGGAGCCGGAGGTCAAGGCCACGCAGCGAATGCTGGACGAGCTGCGCAAGAAGGCGGAGCAGCGCGCCGCACGCGACCTCGGCAAGCACGGCGACGCCGAACAGAAGCTCTCCGATCGCATGAAAGAGCTCGGTGAGCGTGGTCGCGAAAAATCGCTGCCGGACCAGGCGCTTCGCGACCTCGAGGACGCGCACGACGCCGCGAAGCAGGCAGCCAACGCCTTCAAGCAGGGCGACATGAAGCGCGGCAAGGAGAAGCAGAAGGACGCGCAGAAGAAGCTCGAGGACGCGCAGCGCAACGTGGGCGACGACTCCGACACGGGCAACAAGGACGAGGGCGACAGCCGCATGCCCGGCGGCGAGCACGCGGACATTCCGCCCGCCGATGCGCACAAGGGGCCGGAGGAGTTCCGCCGTCGCGTGATGAAGGGCCTCGCGATGCCTGGGCCCAGCAAGGAGAAGGACGCCGTCCTCAGGTACGCGGAGGGTCTCCTCAAATGAATCGAATTTCCCCGAAAAAGAGGCCGTTCTACGCGCTGATCGGAGTCGGTGCGTTCGCGCTCTTCGCGGGCGGGCAGGACGTGCGTGCCGCGGAGATCAACACGCGCGTGCTCGTAGCGGAGGAGCTGACGCGCTCGTTCGAGTACGACGCTGCATCGCGCGAGCTCGATCTGGCGGGAGCACCTGACGATCCGGACGTGGTCGTGGAGCGCGCGCGCATAGAGCTGCACAAGGGCAACTGCGACTCTGCCGCGGCCATGCTCATGCGCCCGGCGATCGCGAAGGTGGAGCGCGCCGAAGAGGTCTCCGGCATCGCGAAGGGCTGCGCCCGCGCCACAGCGGCCACCATCCTGGAGAAGGACGACACCGCCGGCGTGGAGGTGCGCTTCCAGGACGAGAACGACCGGGCGCTCTTTCCGGGCATGGTCGACACCGTCGTGAAGGCGCGCGAGGCGATCTCGCGTGACCTCGGCACCGACTTCCCCAGGCCCACCCGCATCGTCGTCGTGCGTGACTCGCTCACGCTGAGCGTGATGACCGGCCTTCCGTACTCTGCCGCGCAGACCACAGGCACCGTGGCCGTCGCGAAGTGGGGACGCGTCACCATGATCTCGCCGCGAGCGGGCCACCACGGGTATCCGTGGAAGGACACGCTGGCCCACGAGCTCACGCACCTGGCCGTCACGCGCATCACGCACGATCACGCGCCGTTGTGGCTGCAAGAGGGCCTCGCAAAGCACGAGGAGTCGCGCTGGCGTCCCGCCGGGCCGTTCGACGAAAAGCCCACGCCCGAGGCGATCGTCCTGCGCGGTATCGAGAAGAAGCTGGATCTGCCGCTCGACAAGCTGGGCATGTCGCTGGCGATGCTGCCCAGCCCCGAGGCTGCCATGGTCGCCTACTCCGAGGTGACGAGCTTCGTGCGCAGGCTGGACGCGCAAGGCCCTGACACGTTGAAGAAGCTCCTCGCGGAGATGGCGCACACGACGGATGCGAGTCAGGCACTCCAGAAGACCACGGGCCAGGATCTGGCTGCGTGGGACAAGGCGTGGCGAACGTGGCTCACAGAGCAGCCGAAGGGCCAGCTCCCGTCGTACTTCGGTCTGAATGACGATCACGGCGGCGAGAAGGACCTGGCGCAGACGCGCGATCACGCACGGCTCGCGGAGCTCCTGCTCGAGCGCAATCATCCGGATGCGGCGCTGATCGAGCTCGCGAAGATCAAGGAAGAGACGTTCGCGGTCCCGGAGCTCCGCGCGCTACGCGCACGCGTGTTCCTTGCGGCCGACAAGAAGGACCAGGCGCTCGCGGACGTGAACGATCCCAAGGATGTCATCGCTGGATACGGACCGTGGTGGGCCGTTCGCGGCGTCATCCAGCGCGGAGCTGCAACGCAGGGCGGGGCGCTGGACACGTCGGAGCCATCGTTCGCGGAGGCCGTGGCGCAGGATCCCTTCGGCGTCATGTCCGCGTGCAGGACCGCGCCGCCGTCGTCATTGTCGGCACCAGAACCCGCCCCGGCAAGCCCCGCGCCTATCCTCGACCCTTCAACGGAAGCGCTTTGTCAGGCCGCGCGCTTGTGGAATTTTGTGCCCTGAAGAGACGATTGACCCCGGGATTGTGCAACGGATAGCATTCGAAGACGCACTCTCAAGGCCCCGGGCTTCCTGGCCTGCCGTCTCCTGCGCATGAACGCGATTACCTTCGCTACCGCCCAGATCCTTCGAGTTCTTCCACGTGCGCAGATCGGGCGCGTTCTGGGACATCTCGCGGACGCCCATTGGCATCCCAAGGTCGGGAAGGCCGTGGTGAACGTCTACTGTCGCGCGTACGACGTGTCGCTGGGTGAGTGCGTTGGCTCCGAGTTCTCGAACTTCGATTCGTTCTTCACCCGGAACCTGAAGGATGGCGCGCGCCCGCTCGGCGGCGCGGAGACCATCCTCTGTCCAGCGGACGGCCGCGTGGAGAGCATGGGCCCGGTGGACATGAACCGGACCTTCACCGTGAAGGGAAGGCCTTACTCGGTCGAAGAGCTCATCGGCGACGCGGCGGAAGCGCGACGATACGAGGGCGGCCTCGGTTGCGTCGTGTACCTCTCGCCGCGCGACTACCAACTCCGACGACTTCACGAGCGTGATGCGAGGACTCCCCAACGTCGTCCTCACGCCGCACATCGGCGGCTCGACGCTCGAGGCGCAGGAGTCGATCGGTCGCGAGGTCGCGAGCTCGCTCATCAAGTTCACGAACACCGGCGCGACCATCGGCGCCGTGAACTTCCCGCAGCTCGAGCTCGCGCCGCTCGAGGGTACGCACCGCGTGCTCAACATCCACAAGAACGTCCCCGGCGTTCTGCGTGACATCAACAAGCTCG
>JANXLV010000338.1 GCA_025355005.1 Myxococcales bacterium
CGTCGGGTGTCAGCGGACGCCCGAGGAGCCGCCGACCAAGCCAGCCGGTTCGGTCGTCGAGGTGCCGCTCGCGTCATCGAGCGCGGCGCTCACGGAGGCTCGGCCCGTCGCGCCGGCCCCGAGCGCGCAGCCGTCGGTGAAGAAGAACGCGGGGTGCATCGCCCCGACACCGGACGCCGCGCCTGGCCCCGTGCCCAGGCCTGCCCTGTCGTGTCCGAGGGATCCGGACGGGCCGTCGATGCTCCCCGTGCAGTCCGTTTCGCTCGACGACGCGCACACCGTCGTGCGCGCGGAGATCGCGCGGGCGCCGCGCGACCTGGAGAAGGGCCTCATGTTCCGGACGCAGATGGCGGAGGACGGCGGGATGCTCTTCCGGCTCGGCGATCGCAGCGTGCATCGCTTCTGGATGCACAATACATGCATCCCGCTCGACCTTCTCTTCATCGATGATGATGGCACCATCGTCGGCATCGTGGAGAACGCACCGACATTGAACGACGAAGAGCGGAGCGTGCCGTGTCGCTCGTCGTTCGTGCTCGAGCTCAACGCGGGGTACAGCCGGCGCCACAACGTCCGCGCCGGCCAGCACGCGACGCTGCCCCCGTCGTAGCTTTGGCCGCATGCCGATTTCGGACTAGTGTCCGCGGCCATGAACACGCAGACGCTCTTCCTGTCGATCGTGGGAACCACGCTGCTCGCTGGCTGCGGCAAGACGCCGGAGCCGGTGAAGGCGGATCCCGAGCAGAGCACACAGACAAGCGCGTCCGACACCAACGGCAACAAGAGCGCAGGGGCGGATGACACGGCACCGCGGAGCAATACGAGCGGCGATCCGCTCGATGGGCACTTCACGCTGGCCGACGCCCTCAAGGGGATCTCGGGCAGCGGCGCGCTCGTCGCGAAGATCGACACGACGATGGGCGCGATCGAGTGCAAGCTGCTGGAGGACAAGGCGCCCACCACCGTCGCGAACTTCGTGGGCCTCGCGACGGGGAAGCGCCCGTGGAGGAACGGCGACTCATGGGTGACGAAGCCCGCCTACAACGACACGGGCTTCCACCGCATCATCAAGGGCTTCATGATCCAGGGCGGCGATCCGAAGGGCAACGGCTCCGGTGAGCCCGGCTACACCATCCGGGACGAGGTGTGGGAGGGCGCGAAGCACAACAGGGCGGGCCTTCTCTGCATGGCGAACAGCGGCCCGAACACGAACGGAGCGCAGTTCTTCATCACGGACGCTACGGCCCCGCACCTGGACAAGAGCTACACGATCTTCGGTGAGTGCGCCCCCGAGCAGACCATCCACGACATCGCCTCCGTGAAGACGGGAATGATGGACAGGCCGCTCACGCCAGTCACCATCAAGACCGTCACCATCGCCCGAGAAAAACGAGCCCCCGAAAAGAAGTAGCGCCGTGGCCGTGGCCGTGGCCGTCGCCCCCCCGACTGTCAGTGCGAGAACGTCCCCGTCAGAGTCCCCTCGGCCAGCAGGTGTCCGTCGAGCTCGTTGTCGAGCTCCGGCCGCGTCAGTCCCTCTCGTAGGTCCGTCGAGCGATCCACCGCGACCGCCGTGAACCGGTAGCGGTGCACTTCCTGCTTGGGTGGGCACGGGCCGTTGTAGCGGAGGTTGCCGAAGTCGTTCTTGCCGAAGCGTGCGCCTGCCGACGCGGCGAGGTCCGTGCCGTCGGCGACGGCGTGGAAGTCAGCGCTCAGGTTGTACGCCAGCATGTGCGTGAAGACACCGGAGGGCGCGTCGGGATCGTCGATGATGAGGACGATCGACTGAGTGCCCGGCGGAGGCGCGCTGAATGTGAGGTCCGGGATGACGTCGCGGCCGTCGCACGTGTAGTCGATCGGGACGCGCGCGCCGCCGCCGAACGCGTGTGACGTGACGGTGATGGACTCCAGCGTGTGGCCCGGCGCGACGCGTGGCGTGATGCTGCTGCCGGTCTTCTGGCAGCCGCTCTCCGACATGAGGAGCAGCGCGAGGGCTAGTGGGCGGGCGAAGACGTGCATGGTTCAGTCCGGCTGATAGATGATATCCCGCGCGCTGAAGTAGTAGCTGGCGAAGTCCTGGCGGTCGAAGCTGACGGCGCCGAACGCGTTCCACACGATGCCCCATGCCAGAAGCACGAAGAAGAGCTTGCGCACCGGGCGAGCGCCGACCGCGAGCAGCATGAAGAAGATGAGCGCGTAGTCGTTCGAGAAGCGATAGCCGAACTGCGCCCAGCCCGTGTTCTGGTAGAGCAGGTTGCCAGCGATGCATCCGAACGCGGACACCCACAGCGTGAGGTGCAGACCGCCGCGCTTCTTCGGCCACAGGAGCAGCAGGTACAGCGGCGTCACGAACCACAGCGCAAGGCCGTGCGCGTTGATCTGGAACGGAGCGCCGCGCAGATCGCCGCCCTTGGGAGCCAGGTAGGGCAGGCTGGTCACGACGCAGCCCAGGTTCTTCGCGAGGTAGTGATACGAGAAGAGCCCCCACGCGGCGAGGCGCGAGCCGCGCACCCACGGGAGGTACTCGTGCCCGAACGCGAACGGCCGCGGATCGCCGAAGCGCGCCTGGTTGTAGGCCGATGCGAGCGCGAATGACACGATGAGCGGCGCGCCGAACAGCGCGAGGAGCTTGCTCAGCGCGACCTTGTCTACGCGGCGGAGCGTGGTCTCGATGCGGGCAAACAGGCCGCCCTCGATGTTCTCGAGATCTTTGCATGATGCACGTATCGCCTCGATGACGAAGAACACGGCCACCGTCAGCATGAGCGGGCGCGACGTCCATGCGCAGGCGAGCGCGATACCCGCGAGCACTGGGCGCTCCGCATCGAGCGAGAACAGGAGGAAGCACGCGAGCGCGCCGACGCCGACGACATGCGCCGCGAACCAGACGGTGCCCTGCACGGCCGTGAAGAAGTAGACGCTGCCGAACGCGAATGCGATGGAGAGCGCGACGTTCTCCCACTCGACGCGCTCGGTTCGGCCGGTGCGGCGCAGCTTCTCGAGGACGAGGAAGAGGACCGCGGGGCCGAGGCCCGCGAGCCACACGATGAACTGCCCATCGCGGAAGTTCTCGGGTGAGCCGGCGAGCCAGACGAGCGGGACCATCAGCACCGCAGGCATGGGTGGAAAGCTGATGTACGTCTTGCCCTGGAAGTCGGCGAAGTCGTTTCCGCCAGCGTACCCGGGGCCGCCGCGGATGATGTAGTGCTTGCCGTGCAGCCACGCGTCCGCGAGGTGCGCGTAGTGATTGAACGCGGTGTGCGTTCCCATTCGGTCCGGGCCCGCGACGACCGCGAACACGATCACCGTGAGCAAGTAGATCGCCGCGGCGACCAGCAGGCGTCGCTTTCGCGTGTCCCGCGTCATCCACGGCACCGAAGCCTTGGGTGGGCTCTCCGCCTTCGGCTGGGGGGCCTTTGGCTCGGGGGCCGGCTCGGGGGCTGGCTCTCCAGGTTCGGTCTCAGGCTCGTCCGCCTCGGCCATCGTGAGCACGAGACCCTAGCATCTTTGATCGTGGCTGACCCCGCGTCCGGCGGGGTGTGAGTCGACAACGACGGTGCGAAGACTGTTTCGCGGATCGTGTGCGAACGTGCAGTGTTTTACGCGTTGCGGCGAGAGCATTTGCGCCGAATTCGAGCCAAAAACCGCCGTCAAAGGAATGGCACGTGACTTGAAGAGACCCGGTCCGGTAGCAACGGCTGGACGCACCCCAACTCGGTGCTACGGCACTCTGCTCCCCACACACACCATGGCACTACCCTTCGAAGAAGCGAACGGCTCGCGCGATCCCCGCGCACTCTCCATCCTCGCGAAGACCATTTATCGCGAGCTTCGCTCCAGCGGTTATGGCGCGCGTGAGGTGATGGTGCTGGCCAGCGAGCTGCTCGGCATGGTGGCCTCGGATGTGAAGGGCAGCCGCGAGTCCCGCAAGGGCTAAGCCCGCCTGAGGGCTCCGTCGGGAACCCCCCAGCGCCCCCAAGGGAACTTCTGCACGGATGGCGCTGGATCGACGCCGCGTAAGGCGTTGCGCGCTTCGTTGTCGCCTGGGCTGGCGGGCTGGCTGTCCCGACATGCTTCCGGACATGCTTGTTTAAGTGTCCCGTGAATCGTGCCGACAAGATTGACACTTGCGAGCGGATAATTCGACAATTCGAGAAGAAGGATTGACGTCAGGTCAACCCGGCGCGCCCAAGCTGATGTAGGCTGGCCGCCGCGGCTTCTCGAGGGACTATGTTCTCGATCATCATCAGCGAAAAGGGCGGCGCAGAACGTCGCGAGTCCTTCGACAAGAACGAGATCAATGTTGGGCGCGTGCAGGGTAACGACCTCATGCTGCCCAAGGGCAACGTGTCGAAACACCATGCTCGTCTCCTCTATCGAGATGGCCGCTTCATCGTCACCGACCTCAAGAGCACGAACGGCACGTACGTCAACGGTCGCAAGATCGCGCAGGCGACGATCGTCCGCGAGGGCGACAAGATCTACATTGGTGACTTCGTCATTCGTCTCGAAGGGCAAGCAGGGGATGCGCCCGCGGAGGCCGCTGCCGGGATCGAGGACGAGTCCATCCGCACGCTCGCGCGTGAACGCGATCAGGTCCAGCTGCGTCCTGGTGTTCCCGCCGTCACGCTGAAGGCGCCAACGCATCCGCCCGGCGCGCCCATTCCGATGGCGAAGCCCATGAACGCCGTCGTCACCACCGCGGCTCCACAGCGCGCGCCCGAGCCTCCGCAGCGCGAGCCGACTCCTCCGCCCTCGCCGTCGCCGCCTCCCGCCGCCGTTGACCAGGAAGACTCGAGCCCCGCGTACGAGCTCGACAAGATGCCGGACGCAGCCGAAGAAGACGGCACGCCGCAGCCGAAGCCGGCACCGCCCGCACCGCCGCGCGCTTCCGTCGCGCCACCGCAAGATCCGCCACGTCCCGCAGGTGTCGCCGCACCCGAGCGTCCGGCTCGGCCCCACACGATGCCGTTGCAGGGCATGCCGCCGCGGATCGGCGCGCCAAACGCCCCGGTGCGAGCGACCATTCCTCCGGTGCCTGGCCCTCCGCCAGCGGCTGCGCCTCCGCCGCGTGAGCCCTCGCGCGATCCGGTCGTGCGTGAAGCTCCCGCCCGCGAGGCGACTCGTGAATCCAGGGAGGTGCGCGAGCGTGAGCCCGCCCGCGAGGCCGGCCGTGAGTCGGCGCCCAGGGAGACAGCCCCTCCGCCGCCTCCGCCTCCCGTGAGCAGCATGCAGACCTCGCCTCCGCCGCCTCCGCCGCGCGCGCCGACTGCATCCTCGAAGGAGCAAGCGGGTCGCCGGCTCGCTCTGCAGATGTTGCTCGGGCGCATCGGTGACGCAACGGATCTCGTGCGCCTCGGACAGAGCGCCATCGTCGCCGACGCGTTCTCCCAGGAGCTCGAGCGCACGGCCAAGGAACAAGCCGCCGCGATGCGCGACGAGGGCGAGGCTCCCGAGGGCATCGATCTCGACATGCTCGCGCGCGATGCGCACCTCGAGCTCACGCAGCTCGGCATCGTCTCCACGTTGCTCGACGACGACTCCGTCACCGAGATCCACATTCCCCGCTTCGATCAGGTCTTCGCCGTTCGCGGCCATGCGCTGAGCCCCGCCGAGCTCGCGTTCACCAGCGACGAGGCGCTCGCCCGCGCCATCCGTCGCATCGCCGCGCAGACCTCGCATCCCGTCAAGGAAGGCGAGACCATCATCGAGCGTCGCCACGCGCGTGGGAGCGTCATCGCCGTGCTCCCACCCACGTCCGCCGCAAGCGTGCTGAGCATCAAGAAGCGTCGTCGTGTGGATGACAAGCTCGATGATCTGCTCCGCCAGGGACGGCTCTCCAAGCCCATCGCCGCGTTCTTCGACGCTTGCGTGCACGGCCGCGCCAACATCCTCGTCACGGGGCTCGCGACGTCGTCAGTGTCTTCCATTCTCGCTGCGCTCGCGGGCGCTGCACCTGCCGGCGAGCGTCTGGCGGTCATCTACGACACGGACGAGGTGCATGCACCGCAGGCCCACGTCGTCTCGCTCGCGATCGGCAGCGATCGACGTCACGCCGCCGACGTCGTCCAGGCGACCCGAAAGATGCAGTCTGCACGCGTCATCGTGACCGAGATGGGCTTTGGCGTCAGCGCCCCCCTGCTCGAGGCAATCGCAGAAGGCGCGCAGGGCGTCTACGCGGGCATGTCTGCGCCGTCGCTCCGCCAGGCCGTCTCCCGCCTCACCGCGCAGCTCCTTCTTGCGCGTCCAGGGCTCTCGCAGGACGGCTCGCGCGAGCTCGTCGCCGAGGCGTTCGACATCGGCGTCGAGGTCCAGGTCGGCCCCGACGGCGTCGCCAAGATCACGCGCGTCGCAGAGCTGAACGGCACGGACCCGAAGGGCGTCGTCCTCCGCGACATCTTCGCGAGCACTGGCGACGGCGACTTCACGGCAACGGGCGTCACGCCGAAGCTAGCCGGCGAGCTCACCGCCCGCGGCGCGAAGCTCGACACCAGCATCTTCAAGCGCAAGTAGTAGCGGGGCTCGTCTGTCGTAGCGGCAGCGGCGGACTAGAGCGCCTGGGCGTCCTGGCGCTTCTGCATCTTGCGATGCACCAGGCGCTTCTTCAGCGGGCCGAGATGGTCGATCATGAGGACGCCGTTGAGGTGATCGAGCTCGTGCTGGATGGCCACGGCGAGGAGGCCCTCGGCGTCGAGCTCGAAGGCCTTGCCCTGGCGGTCCATCGCCTTGACCTTCACCTTCGCCGCGCGGTCGACGTCCTCCGTCACGCCCGGAAAGCTGAGGCAGCCCTCCGTCCACGTGATCTCGTCGGCGCGCTCCACGATCTCGGGGTTGATGAAGACACGCAGGTCGCTCGGCGCGTCCGCCTCAGCGATGTCGATCACGAAGATGGCGACGGCCTCGCCGATCTGCGTCGCCGCGAGCCCGACACCAGGCGCCGCGTACATGGTCTCGGCCATGTCATCGACCAACGCCTGGATTTCCTTCGTCACCTTGTCGACCTTCTTGCCGACCTGACGAAGACGCTCATCCGGATAGTGGAGGATCGTGCGAACCATGCGCTCTCTTCTAGGTTAATCCTTCTTTCACGATTGCCAAAGGAGCTGACGTAACTAATCGTTACCCCTCGGGAAACATGAGGCGGCCGTGGACGTAGGCGTCCTCCCCGCAGAGCTCCCACTTGGGCCTGCCGATGCGCGGCGCGTTCGTGGGTGCATCTGGACCGGCCCAGTCGACCGCGCCGGGACGGCCGCGTGGGCCGAGCAGGATGGGCGCCACGAAGGCATGCAGCTCGTCCGCGAGGCGCGCCGCCAGGAAGCTACCAGCGAGCTCCGCACCGCCCTCCACCATCAGGCTCACGATGCCGCGCTCACAGAGCATGCGGAGGGCCGCAGCGACCTCGATACGTCCCTCTGCCGAGTGCGGGCAGCGCAGCACGCCCACACCCAGCGCGGTGAGCAAGGACTCGTTCGGCGCGGGCGCGTCCTCTCCGCAGAGGACCCACGTGGGGAACTGAGATGCTGTCTTCACCAGACGTGACTCGGTGGACACGCGGAGCTTCGTGTCGAAGATCACGCGCAGCGGCGTGAGGCCCGGCGCGTCGCGCACGGTGAGCCGCGGATCGTCAGCGAGCGCGGTGCCGATGCCCACGCCCACGGCGTCGTGTTTGGCGCGCAGTGAGTGCACGCGCGCGCGCGCGTCCTGGCCCGTGACCCACTTGGAGGCGCCCGTCCGCGTGGCAATGCGACCATCCAGGCTGAGCGCCAGCTTCAGAGTCACGTACGGCAACCCCAGCGTGACGAACTTCACCCAGGGCGCGATGACCTGCGTCGCCTCTTCTTCGCGCACGCCGATGGTCACGAGGACGCCGGACGCGCGTAGCTTCTCTGCGCCGCCGCCAGCCACGTGTGGGTTGGGGTCCTTGCAGCCGATGACCACGCGCTTGATTCCGGCCTTGATGATCGCGTCCGTGCACGGCGGCGTGCGGCCCGTGTGGTTGCAGGGCTCCAGTGTCACGTACAGCGTCGCGCCCTTCGTGAGATCGCCGGCGAGCTTGAACGCCATGACCTCCGCGTGATCGCCGCCGGCGCGCTCGTGATGCCCCGTGGAGATGAGCTCATCCGACGTGGCAGAGACGATCGCGGCGCCCACGTGCGGGTTCGGCGAGGGACGACCCGTCCGCGCATGATCGAGCGCGACCGCCATCCACTTCTCGTCGCGTACCACCTCTGGGCTCTTGTCGGCGACCTTGTCGCCCTTGTCAGCGCTCTTGTCGCTCATGAACCGGGGACCTTCTCGTCGAGCTTGTTAGCACCGTTTTCGCGCGCCAGCAGGTCTAGCTCCGCGCGGAACTCCGACACGTCCCGGAAGGACCGGTACACGCTCGCGAAGCGCACGTATGCGACCTCGTCGAGCGAGCGCAGACGCGACATCACCATCTCGCCGATGCGTGTTCCCGGGACCTCTTTGTCCTGCGACTCGACCAGCTCGCGCTCGATCGAGTCCACGAGGCCCTCCATCGCGTCGAGTGTCACCGGGCGTTTCTCGCAGGCGCGTCGGATGCCCGAGAGGACCTTCTTGCGATCGAAGAGCTCACGACGGCCATCCTTCTTGATGACCATGGGCAGCGTCTCCTCGACGCGCTCGTAGGTCGTGAACCTGCGGGCGCATTTCTCGCACTCGCGGCGCCGACGAATCACGTCGCCGGCCGTGGAGGCTCGCGAGTCCGTCACTTTGCTTTCTTCGAAGCCGCAGAAGGGGCACTTCACGACGGGGCTGCATTAGCAGGAACCGCGACGTTTTTCGCCGATAGCTTCGCGCTGGCCGCGTTTTTCGCCGATAGCTTCGCGCTGGCCGCGCTTTTTCCTCCGCGCGGTCGTCACGCACGAAGGTGCGTTCTGGTCCGTGCTCGGAAGAAAGCACGCCCATCGCTCGCTCTCGACGAAAACCGCCCAGGCAGAGTGCCGTCCTCTCCGAGAATGCTCCTTCTCCACCGTCCCGCGAGGAGCCGTCGGTTACAGTTCGATTTTGGCTACTCGGGTGGCGTGGCGGCTCTCGTCCTTGGAGTAGGGCGTCGCGATCCACCAGTCCACGATGTCCGCGGCGAGGCCCGAGCCGACCACGCGCTCCCCGAGCGTGAGCACGTTCGCGTCGTTGTGCATGCGCGAGTAGCGCGCCGTGAACGTGTCGGAGCAGTTCACTGCGCGTACGCCCTTGTGACGGTTCGCTGCGATCGCCATTCCGACGCCGGTGCCGCAGACGAGGAGCCCGCGCTCCGCCGTACCCGCCGCGACCGCGGTCGCGACCTTGTGGGCGTAATCCGGATAGTCAGTGCTGTCCCCGGACTGCGTCCCGATGTCGGTGACCTCGTGGCCGGCCTTCCGCAGGCGCTCGACCAGCACGTTCTTCAGGTTGTAACCGCCATGGTCCGCAGCCGCGATGATCTTCATGGCTCAGCCTTCGAATCTCGAGAGCACGAGCGAGCAGTTGGTGCCGCCGAAGCCGAACGAGTTGTTCACGGCGTGGCGGATGCGGCGCTCGCGGGCCACGTTGGGGATGTAGTCCAGCTTGCACTCCGGATCCTGGTCCACGAGGTTCATGGTGGGCGGGATCCGCCCCTCCGCGATGGCAAGCGCGCACACGGCGCTCTCGACCGCCCCGGCAGCGCCGAGCAGGTGCCCCATCATCGACTTTGTGCTGCTGGTCCACACGTGATCGATGGCGGTGGTCGCGGCGCCGCTCCCGATCTTGGTGGCCCATTCGCCGAAGACGGCCTCGATGGCCTGCGACTCGGCCACGTCGCCCGCGGGCGTCGAGGTGCCGTGCATATTGATGTAATCTACATCTGTCGGATTGATGTGCGCGTCCTTGAGCGCCATCTTCATCGACCGCTGCGCGCCTTCGCCGCGCGGGGCAGGCTGCGTCAGGTGGTAGGCGTCGCTGGTGGCGCCATAGCCGGTGATCTCGCAGTAGATGCGAGCGCCGCGTTTCCGCGCGTGCGTGAGCGACTCCAGGATCAGCACCGCAGCGCCTTCGCCGCAGACGAAGCCGTCACGCCCCTTGTCGAACGGGCGGCTGGCGTGGAGCGGGTCGTCGTTGCGCTTGGAGAGCGCGAACATGGCCTCGAAGCCGCCGATGCCGACGGGCGTGACCGTGGCCTCTGCGCCGCCCGCGACCATGACCTGGCACCTGCCGCGACGGATCCACTCCGCGGCTTCGCCGAGCGCGTGCGCCGAGGAGGAGCAGGCGCTGGTGGTGCAGTAGCTCGGCCCGCGCAGGCCGTACTTCATGCTGATCTGCCCGGCCGCGAGGTTCGAGATGATCGTCGGGATCGAGTAGGGGCTGACCTTGCCAGGGCCCTTCGTGAGAATGACCTCTTTGGTCTTCTCCAGGGAGGCAAGGCCGCCGAGACCGACGCCGATGAAGCAGCCGGTCTCATCGCGCTCTTCGTCGGTGAGCTCGATCTTCGCGTCGTCGAACGCGAACTTGGCCGCGCCCATCGCGAACTCGTCGAAGCGATCGAGCTCCTTCTGCTTCTTCTTCTCGACGAACGGGGACACATCCCAGTTCTTCACCTCGGCTGCGATCTTCACGCGGAACTGAGTGGTGTCGAAGAGGGTGATCGGCGCGACGCCAGACTTTCCCTCCAGCAACGCAGACCACGACTCGCGAGTCCCAGTTCCCACCGGGCTCACGATTCCGATCCCCGTAACGACTACTCGCTCCATGCAGAGATCTCTCCGACGCTCTTGCGGCGCGTGCCGCTGGACGCTCTTGCGGCGCGTGCCGCTACTTCTTCGCGTTGCGCTCGATGTAATCGATCGCGTCCTGGACGGTGCGGATCTTCTCCGTGTCCTCGTCCGGGATGTCGATCTCGAACGCTTCCTCGAACGCGAGGACGAGCTCGACGAGTCCGAGCGAGTCGGCTCCGAGGTCCTCGATGAACGTGGACTCGGGCTTGATGTCTTTTTCGTCGACGTCGAGCTGCTCTTTGATGATGCGCTTGACTTCGCTGGGAATGTCCTGAGCCATGGGCGTGGTCATAGCCGATTCGCAGAGGGCGGGGGAACCGAAAAAAGCCTCAGGCATCGTTATTTTGCGCGAACGTCATGCTTCACCGCGTACAGCGATTCGCGCGTGCTGCGCACGAGCGCACACGACATGGCCGAAAGCCCGCTATCAGACGAGCTGGCGGCCACGATCTCGGCCGTGCGACGCCGTGTTACATGTGCATGCCACCGTTGACGCGCAGCACCTGGCCCGTGACGTAGTTGGCTTCGTCGCTTGCCAGATACACGCAGGCGGCGGCGATGTCCTTCGCGGCGCCGGTGCGACCGAGCGGGATCAGCTTGTTCAGCTGCTCCTTCATCGCGTCGGTGATGCCGGTCGTCATGTCGGTGTCGATGTAGCCCGGCGCGATGACGTTCGCCGTGATGCCGCGCGAGGCGTACTCGCGGGCCACGGACTTGGCCACGCCCATGAGGGCGGCCTTGGTGGCGGCGTACGCGGTCTGGCCGGCGTTGCCCATCTCTCCTACGACGCTACCCAGGTAGATCACGCGGCCCGAGCGCGCCTTCATCATGGCGCGCGTGGCGGCCTTCGTGGCTGCGATGGCGCCCTTCACGTTCACCGCGAAGAGACGGTCCAGATCCTCTTCCTTCAGGCGAAGGAGCAGCCCGTCGATGGCGATGCCCGCGTTGGCAACGAGGATGTCCATGCGCTTATGCTTCTCGATCAGGCCCTCGATCGCGGTCTCCACGGCCTTCGAGTCCGCCACGTCGAAGCCGACGATCTCTGCCTTGCCGCCCTTCGCGATGATGCCGTCGGCGACCTCCTTCGCGGCCGCCTCGCCCTTCACGTAGTTGATGATCACGTGCGCGCCGCTCTCCGCGAGCGCCTCCGCGCATGCCCGTCCGATCCCGCGCGAACCACCGGTCACCAGCGCTACTTTTCCGTCGAGTCGAAACATGGGGTCTCCTTGTTCTAGCTTTGCGTGAGAAAGGCGTGCGCCGCATCGAGCGACGCTTTGTCGCTCACGCCCACGACCTTGATGTCTTTGGCGATGCGGCGGCACAGGCCCGCGAGCACCTTGCCAGGCCCGATCTCGAGGGCGGCAGTCACGCCCTCTCTTGCCATCAGCGTCACGCTCTCTTCCCAGCGAACGGGGCCGTCCACCTGCGACACGAGCAGCGGACGCACGCGCGCGGCGTCCTGGTTCGGCTTCGCGTCGAAGTTCGCGATCACCGGAAAAGTAGGCGCATTCACGGTCACCGCGCCCAGACGCGCGTCCACGATGCGCGCGGCTGGCGCCATCAATGCGGAGTGGAACGGCGCACTGACCTTGAGCGGGATCACCTTCCCTTTCTCCTCCGAGATCAGCTTGCTCGCGCGCTCGACCGCGGCGGCGTGTCCTGCGATGACGATCTGGCCTGGTGCATTGAAGTTCGCCGGAGAGACGACCTCGCCCGGCACCTCTTTCTCGGCCTGCGCGCAGAGCGCGGTGAGCTTGTCCGCGTCGACGCCCATCACGGCGGCCATCGCGCCCGTTCCTGCTGGGACGGCGGCCTGCATGGCCTCCCCACGCGCACGCACGAGGCGCACTGCGTCCTCGAGCGAGAGCGCGCCTGCCGCGACGAGCGCGGAATACTCGCCCAGCGAGTGACCGGCGGCGAACCGCGGCGGTGGAAGTGCGGGGAACACCTCGCGTAACGCTTCGAGCGCGGCGATGCTGGTCGTGACGATCGCCGGCTGTGCGTTCGCCGTGAGCGTCAGCTGCTCCTCCGGCCCCTCGAAGATGAGGGTGGAGAGCTTCTCACCCAGCGCAGCGTCCGCCCGATCGAAGATCTCGCGGGCCGCCTTCGACGAGCCTACGAGCTCCTTGCCCATGCCCACGAACTGCGAGCCCTGCCCGGGAAACAGCCACGCCAATTGCATGCGCGCGACCATAGCGGAGGCTCTTCTACGAGCAATGCCAAAAAAAACCGCCGCGCGTGGTCTTGCCCTGTCAGCCGCCGCCGCCGGAGTCCGTGGCTCCCGCGGTGCCCGCGTCGGTGCCTGCGGTGTCGGTGGCCGTCGCGGTCGCAGAGCCGCTGCCACTCGCAGCACCGGTACCGCCAGTCGCGGCGCCGGTCCCGACACGTCCGCCGCCCTGATAGGTGCCTTCCTCGAAGATGCATGCGGGCGCAGCGGCGACGAGCAGCAGGAGCAGCATGGACGCGCGGCGAACGCGCTTGCGGGCCGTGGCGCTCTTGTCTTGCGGGATGTTCATTGGAGCGAGTCGCATTTCCAGTCGCCTCCCGTGAGGTTCGTTTCGCCCTGCGCGGTCTCACCACCACCGCGGTTGGTGGGGCAGGCGGCGCCCACGGGCGCGTATGAGTCCACGCTGTTCGGAGAGTTCACGAGGTCACTGGTGCAGGGCACCTGGCACGTGCAGAAGAGCTGCTGCTGGCTTGCTGCGCCGAGCTCGGGGCATTTGTCGCCGAAGCGATAGAAGCCGAAGCACGTCGCGTTGCCGAGGATCTGCGCGTCCGGGCAAGGCGGGAACTGGATGCTGAACTTGACCGTCTTCTGCTTCTGCCCGTCCAGTGAGATCTGGCACTCGTAATCACCAACCTGGTACGGGAGACCGTCGGTCTGCGCGCCCTTGGCGTCTTCCTTGAGCAGCAGCAGCGACTGCAGTCCGCGCCCGGACGGGCCTGGGGCGATCTCGACCTCGGTCGGGTATGAGTCGTACGCGACGAGCTGGTTCTGCACGTAGTCGTAGCGAGATACCTGGTGCAGCTTGATGTTCAGCGTCACGTCCTTCCGGACAGAGGCGAACTCCGCCACGCAGTAGATCTGCGCCGTGTCCGTGAAGAAGATGTTCCGCCTGCGGTCGCCAGATCCGTCGAGCGCCATGTACGCGTCGTCGACGTTGGCGGTGGCCGTGCACGCCACGGAGAGAACAGGTGATGCGAACAGCAGAGCCCCCCAGAAGATGCCGGCTACGCGAGCTCGATCGAGCATCAAACGAGCATACGTCAGTCGCGGGCGCCCGGCCAGCGATGTCGCGCGGCCAGGGCCAGCGGGCTGCCGCGAAGCCTCCGCGCGAGCGCTTCCTCGCGCTGGCGTGCCTCGCGGATGGCCGGCCACGCGTCCAGGTAAGCGGCGAGGTCTGCCTTGCCGGCGGCGTCGAACCCGTAGCGCGCGATCGCGTCCCTCGTGGCGCTGCGAACTGCCACCGCGCCGTCGAAGCCGCCGAAGCCCTGTGTCGCCACCAGCGCACCGCCGTCCGCGTTGCCGGCGACGGGCTCGCGCGAGAGGATGAAGTGATCGGGCAGGTCGCCGAGCTCGGGGTCTGCGTGGCGCAACGTTGGAATGCCCATCGTGCGCTCGCCAAGCACGTACCGGACGGCCTCGCACAGAGCCTTGAGGCCGGTCTCGCCCATGGTGTGGCCGTCGCCGAGGGACTTCGGTGCGCTCACCGTCATGGCGGGCATCTTGCGGAGCATGCCGCCATGAGCTTGCTGGGTGGCGGCTGCCGCCATGCCTGCGCGCGCCGTGGAGAGGTCCGTGCGCGAGTTCGTGCGCGTGCCCGTGGCGTGGGCGACGAGGTGCCCGAAGTCGGCCGCGCCGTAGCCGTGCGCCTCGTGCGCCATGCGCAGCGCGTGGATGATCGCGTTCTCGCCACCGAAGCCGACCCCCGCGAAATGCCCTTTTCCGCCCGTCTCGCCGCTCTGTCCCCAGCCCGCGATGATGGAGGTGATGTCGAGCTGGTTCTTCAACGCGAACGCGAGGGTGGTGATCACGATGGCGCTGCCGCCGTGACCCACGACGGTGCCGTGTGCGTCCGCGTCGAACGGCGCGAGCGAGTCGCGCACGTGGCGCCGCTCTTCCACCGCGCGGTCCTTGTTCATCGCTTCGAGCTTGTCCTGGCTCATGAGGGCGCCCACACCAAAGCCCTCGAGCACACGCGCATCACGACGCAGCGACGCGTCCGCCGCGACCAGCATCACGAGCTCCGGCGACACGTGCCCCGGATAGCGGAGCACCATGTTCGCGGCGACGTCGCACAGCGAAACGAGCGCGCTGGCGCACGCACCCATGGAGACCAGCGGCGCCTGAGGCACGCGCGCGAAGTCGTCACCCTCGCGGCGCAGTCCGGAGAGCAGCGACGGATCACGCATCACCTTCGACAGGTTGTAGCCTGGCGAGAGGAGCGCGTTGATGAGCGCCGGCCCGTGCGTGGCGAGCGACGTGGCGAGCCTGTATGCGAGCTTGTCGTTCGCCTTGTCGGCCACGCGTTCGAGCTTCGGCTGCATGCCTAGCGAGAGCGCATCCAGCGCCTCGAGGCCCGGGAAGGCGCAGGCCGCGGCGATGCGGAAGCGGTGCGGCAGCGGCATGAGCTCCGAGAGCGGACGCGGAAGCGCAGCCAGCGCGGAGAGCCCCGCGAACATGAACAGCTGGCTCTGGAGCGACGGCCCGAGGCGCGGGTCATCCGAGAAGAGGCCGAACATGTCCTTGAACGGGCTGTGGCGGATCTCGTCGAACGTGATGCCGGCCTGACGGCGCAGGCCTGCGTCCTCGAGGTCGTGCGGCAACAGCGCCGCGATGTCCGCGAGCACGTGCGCCGCGACGTGCTCCCGCGGCAGCGCGCGAATGCCCATGTTCGCGCTGAGCTTCTCTCCGAAGCGCGCGCGAATGTCGTCCATGGAAAGCGCATCGCCAGCCGGGTCTCGAAAGACCGGACTGGCGGCATCCCCCGTGATGTCGAGGAGGCCAGCGTCGAACGCGGCGAAGCCGAGAACGTCCGAGCTCCCGCACGCAAGCGCGCGGTGTGTCTCGGTGCTGCCCACGGCAGACAAGCTCGCGCCTGTGCCGACTGTGACGAGGACTTGATCGGCGGGAAGCGCCATGATTACGGCTTACGCCTTATCACGCTTCTGTCACGAGCGCCGGATCAGGCCTTGGTTTTCGCTCGAACTTCGCGACCCTTGTAGTGGCCACAGGACGCGCACGCCCGGTGCGGAACGGAGGGCTCACCGCAGTTCGCACAGGCGATCAGCTGGGGAGCGACCACCTTGTCGTGGTTGGCGCGGCGCATGTTGCGCTTGGATCGGGTCGTTCGTCGCTTGGGGACCGCCACGGCGGGGCTCCTTCTGTTTTTGATCGCCGCTGCTGCGGGCAAAGCCGCAGACGTGAGATCACTTGCTTGGTTTGCTTGGTCTGGCCGCGGGCTTGTTCGGAGCGCTGTCCTTTTTGGGCGTGGTGGTCGACTTCTGGTCGAGCACGATGTCCTTGAGGACTGCAAACCTGGGATCCACCGGGCGTTCGCCGGGCGGGTCCGTGGGGCCTTGGGGGGAATGGGCTATACCCGGGCAATCCTCCGAGCACAAGGGGATCATCGGGATTTCGAGCAGAAGCTCGTCGCGAACGAGGTCGTCCAGCACCACAGTATCGCCGTCGTAGGGCAGGGTGTCGGCCTCATCCGAGGTGAACTCGTACTCGTCCGGGGCGTCTTTTCCACCAGCCCCTCCCGGTTTCGGCAGCTTCACGGCCGGGACGTAGAGCGCGGTGACCTGGTTGTGAACCGTGAGCGCGACCGGCTTGGTGCAGCGCGCGCACTCCATGGTCAGGCCGACCGCGAGATCTCCGTGGGCGACGACGTCCGTGTCGCTCTTCGAGAGCCGCACGTTGAGCGAGCCGTCCTTTCCGTCGGTGGTGGCGTCCGTGCCTTCGAGGATGCCGCGCACCCACGCCGCGCGAACGACGAACTCCTTGGATTTGCCGCCTATGTCGAGATCGCTCCCGGGAACTTCGAATTCGTGTGCCATGCGTGAACGGCCCTACCTACCAGGCTCGCGGCGGCTCGTGAAGCGCGGGGAGCGGCGGGGGCCCCGGGGGAAGCGGGGAAGCGGTTCAGGGCGCAGATGCGGTCTGGGCGCCTCCCGCGGTGGCGGGCTCCGTTACCTGCGCCGGATCGCCGAGGAACTCGAAGTGCATCGTGTCCTGAAGGACGTCGTGTCCGAGCCAGTAGAAGCCGTAGCGCTCGAAGACCTCGACCCACGATTTCGGCATCGCCATGCGCTCGTACACGGTGAGCTTCTTGTTCTTGCAGAGGGGGTGATCGGGCCACGGCGCGACGCAGCCGCAGCAGGAGTTCTTGCTGGGCTCGATGTCGAGCGCGATGCCGTAGACGTGGTTCGAGACCTCGAAGCCGCGGTAGGTGTTGGAGAAGCGAATGCCCCCAGCGCTCGTCGGGTGGTACGCCGTGTCCACGTGCGCGGCCTTGAGCGCGGCCTCGACGCATTTCAGCGCGGGGATCACCTTCTCGTTGATCTGCACGCCGAGGCCCATGAAGCTCATCCCCTTCGCGTAGAAGCGCGGCGGGTGCTTGTTCCATGCGGGATTGCCGAAGCCCTCGAAGTAGCCATACTCCTTCGTGCGGTACTTGATCGCGTCCTCGAGCATCTTGCGCCCGAGGGCCGGGTCGCCCTTGAACCAGTTGCCGCGGATGAGAAACGGCTGCGCAGCCTGCTCCTTGCAACGGAGCGTCGCGCCGTCGGCCAACGTGATGGTGACCGTAGGTCCAGCAGGTGTTTCGGTCGGGGTCGAGGTCGAGGTCTGAGACGCTGGGCGCGCAGCGAGCGGCGGCGAAACGGGGGCGTCGGGGGCAGAGCCACCGACCGTAGAGCCCGGGGTCGAGGTCGGCGCGTTCTCGGCGAGCGCGATGGGCGCTAGCAGCGCGATGGCTGCGGTCAGGGCGAGGGCGGTGCGACGCGACGACATAAGACCCACATACCAGACGTGTCCCGGCGCGCCAGTATTCTAAGGTTTGTGACGACCGTCGAATGAGATGGGTCAGCGGAGCGTTGCTAGCATCTTGAGCGGCAGCGCGGCGATGATCGCGTCGATGTCTGCCCTCGTGGCGTCGCCGTTGAGGACCTCCACGTGAAAGCCATCGAAGAGCATGATGTAGCCGCTGCAGCGTTGACCCGTGGGCAGCTCGACGCAGTCGTAGAAGCCGCTGCCTGTGCCCTTGGGTAGGTCGAGCGCGATCTGCGGATACGCGGCGGACTCGCGGAGGAAGAACTGTGACGGCTCGCCGCGCGGCGAGAGCTTGAGGCTGGTGCTTCGCGAGTCCGAGATGGTCACCTCCATCTGCGCGCGCGTGTCCGCGTACGGGCGACGGATGTAGTAGCTGCCGACCTCCACAGGGCCGCCGATGAATCGTCCGAGCTTGTTCGGAAGCACCCACGCGAGCGCGGCCCCCGCGTCGGGCGCGCTGCTGTCGATGACCTTGGGCGGCGGAGCGGAGCTCGGCGTCGCGCTCGGGGTCGACGCTGCGGCGTCTGCGGCGTCTGCTCCTCCCTCCACAACCAACGCGGCCTCTTCCTTCTTGCACGCGGCGAGGGCGAAAAATGCGACGAGCACGCTCCATGCGCAGAGCGCGCGTGGTGCCTTGCTCGTGAATCGTGAATGGGTTCTCATCGCGACATCGGAGGTTTCGACATGGCGACCATTCGCGTGACCAAGGACGAGCTCGTGATCGAGATGCACGGCATGGACAAGTTCTGGGCCCTCAGGAGCTCGTTGTCGATCCCCCTCGCGCATGTGACCAAGGTGGAGGTGAGGCCCAAGGACGCCCACGTCTCCAACATGAAAGGCGCAGTCCGCGTGGGCTCGTACGTACCTGGATACGTGCTCGCGGGCTATTACTACATGTCGAACGGCGTCGGTCCAAACGCGGCGGCCGTGTTTGCGAGCCTCGAGCAGGCAGAGCATGCGATCTCGGCGTGGCCACAGGGCGACGCCACGCCACGCGAGCCGAGCCATCGCGACAAGGCGCTCGAGCACATCACGCGCGCGACCGAGTCCATGCGCGCCGCCGCGCAGGCCGCGGGCGTCGACCCCGCCGACAAGGGCCGCGGCTGGGCCTTCTACGAGCTGCACGATCCGGAGAAGACCATCGGGCTCGACATCGCTGGCGAGAAGATCCGCCGCGTCGTGATCGAGATCGAGGGCCAGACACCCGAAGCCGCATCGCAGGCGATCGAAGCCGCCGTTCGCGGCCGCTGACAGAGGTGCGGAAGGTCGTCGTCATCGGTGGTGGGCCCTCGGGGCTTGCGTGCGCGCATCGCCTCGCGCAGGAGGGCATTGCGGTCACTGTGCTGGAGGCGGAGGACCGGCCCGGGGGCCTCTGCGCCACGTACGAGAAGGACGGCTTCCGCTTCGACCTCGGTGGACATCGCTTCATCTCGGGCGACGCCGCGCTCGCGCGGAAGGTGCGTGCATGGATGGGCCCGGAGCTGCTCGTGCAGGAAAGGCGCAGCGCGGTGCTGCACGACGGACGCTACTTCCAGTATCCGCTGGACGCGCGGGACCTCGTTCGCTCGCTGGGCGTCCGCGAGAATGCGCGCGCAGCGCTGGACTACATGAGGCCACGTCTAGCCCGCTCCGCGCCCGACCGCGACTTCGAGTCATGGGTACGCCGGCGGTTCGGCGATTACTTGTATGATACATTCTTCGGTCCATACACCGAGAAGCTGTGGGGTCGCCCTGCGCGCGAGATCTCCGCGGACTGGGCGGAGGAGCGCATCGGCCTGCTGCACCTCGGGGACGCGGCGCTGCGCTTGGTCGGCCTGCGCGCGACGCCCATTCGCACGTACGCACGAAGGTACGAGTATCCGCGCCTCGGCATGGGGCAGCTGTTCGACCGCATCGCGGAGGATGCGACGGAGCACGGCGCGCGCATCGAGCTCGGCATGCGCGTCACGGGGTTCGAGCGTGAGGGCACGCGCATCGTTGGCGTGCACGGGGAGCGCGCACAGGGTGGACGCGTCACGTTCGCCGCGGACGCCGTCTACGCGACCAGCGCGCTGCCGGAGATCGCACGACAGCTGTTCGCCGTGAGCGCGCCGCCCGCGGAGGTCTCGGCCGCCGCATCGCGCCTGCGATTTCGTGGTCTCCGCTTCCTCAACGTGTGTCTGCGCGGTGAGGGCGTGCAGGCGTACACCTGGGTGTACGTCGCGGACGGCACGCGCCGCATCTCCCGCATCCAGGAGCCCGCGAAGCGAAGCCCCTTCATGGTGCCGCCCGGGATGGGCTCACTGATGCTCGAGATCCCGTGCGAGCCCGGCGACGCCCTGTGGAGCATGCCCGACGACGCGCTGCTCGAGGTCGGTCTTGCGGAGCTCGACGCTTTGGGCCTGGGCGTGCGTCCGCGCGTCGTGTCGTCGTTCACGGTGCGCGTCGAAGCCGGCTACCCCGTCTATCATCTCTCGCACGAGGCAGACCGCGCGCGCGTGCTCGACCATCTGTGCGACGTCCCCAACCTGGTCGTGGGAGGGCGACAGGGCCTGTTCCGCTACGTGTTCCTCGACCGCGCCATGCAGATGGGCGACGACGCGGCGCGCGCCATCGCGTCCGGACAGATGCGTGCAAACTGCACGGAACGCCCGCGCGTCCGCGCAAGTGTCCCGCTCGAGGTCGCCGCGCTGCTGGGCTGAGCGACGGTGGCCTGGCAGCGTCTGGCAGCGTCTGGCAGCGGACGCTACTGGAGCCGGGCGCGCGTCATCTCTATCAGCGGCGGCTCGGTGCCGCCCGCGGCGGCCGCGTAGATCGCCTTGATGTTCCGGTAGTAGAGGACGGCGTCGAGCTCCGTCGCGCCCGCGGGCAGGACCGAAGGCGCGCTCAGCACGAGCTCCAGCGAGCCCTGCGCCGGGATGCGGCGGTCGAAGCGGATGGAGCGCGCACGGGAGAGCTCGTGGAACTGGAGCGCGAGGCCGTCGTCGTCGTTGAAGTCCAGCCCGAGGCGCCCCGGCACGGGCGTGAGCGCCCCGCTCAGCGGCGATCCATACCGCGCGATCACGTTGTGCTGCGCGTCCACGGCCTGCATCTCGACCCACGTCTCCTTCACGTCGGCAACGCCAGTCGGGAACGAGTGCGCCGCCGTGACGTTCTTCGCCACGACGTGGACCGCGCCATCCGCGCCTCGGGTGGCCGTCAGCGTGACCGTGCCAGAAAGCCTCGCGTTCAGCACTGCCTTCGCCGTGGAGTCGTTGGTTGCAAGATACACGTTTCCGCCCAGCGCCGCGTGGTCGGCGATGCCATCGGTCTTGTGCATGTGGCAGTCGGCGCATGTGGCCTTGCCCACGTACGGGCTGCGCGCGTACTCGCCGTAGGTGTCGATGCCGGTGACGCCAACGCCGGGCACGAACTGCTGGTGGCAGCCCGCGCAGAACTCCGGCTGACGAAGCAGCGCGAGGCTCTTGATGCCCTCGGCCTTGTGGTCCTGCGTCCAGTCGATGACGGAGCCCGAGACGATGTCGGCGTTTCCACCTGCGTGTGTGAGCGCGGTCGTGTCGTGGCAGCCGCGGCACGTCACGCCGTCACCCGTGCTCTTCGCGAGCGCGCCGCTTCCGACCTGCTTCGGTGTGTGGCAGCCTTCGCAGAGCCGCGGGAATGCGCCGCCGACCAGGGAGCCCTCGAGGCGCGCGCAGTACGACACCATCTTGTCGGAGCCGGCGCGCGAGTGGACGCTCTTTTTCCACGCCTCGTACTCCGGCTTGTGGCAGCCGCCGCACCAGGCTCCGTCGTTGTACGGATCGTACTTCGTGGCGTCGCCGAGCAGCCACGTGGGGCCTAGCGGAAGGTCACGCGCGACCACCGCCGCGAGCGCCGTGGCCATGGTCTTCGCAGCGTCGGTTGGCTTTTCTGGATCGACCGCGCCGGTCCTGTCCAGTCCCAACCTGTCGGGCGCGAGGCCGCCTTGCTCCGAGAGCGCCACCAGGATGTCGTGAGGGTCGAAGCCGGTCGGCTTCGGGTACTCCGGGACGGAGGCGAAGAGATCGCGCAGGCCAGCGTGACCGCGGGCGGCGTCCTTGGACTCCTCCGGCGTCAGTGCGTCGAAGAACACGCTGTTTGTCTGGCGGAAGCCGTCCAGGTGGCACGCGTTGCACGACATCCAGTTGTTGCCGGTGACCGCGGTGTCGCCCTTGCGGGAGTTGGCGCGGAAGAAGAGCGTCTTGCCGAGGCGGAGCGTGGGAGCCACCGGATCCTTCGCGACGGTCTTGATGGGCGCGCCGAACACGCGAGCCGCGTCCACCAGGCTGCCGGCGCGCGTGTCGATGACGGAGAGCTCGTGGGATTCGCTGGCGTACACCAGCGCGCGGGCGCCGGTTCCATCGAGCGCGAGGCCGGACGGGTGATCTCCGGGCAGCGCTCGCAGCGCGCCCGTGACGATGCCGCGGACCAGATCGAAGGTGAGCAGGTCCTCGCTTCCGCACGCGAGGACGTAGCCCACGTCACCGTTCGGGTGCAGCGCCGCGGCGCATGGCTGCGAGAAGACCATCGTGTCGCCGGTGGGCTCGAGCACGTTGATCGCATCGAACAGGTTCTTGCGGCCGTCGATCAGACCGGTCGTCGGATCGGTTTGCACCTCTGCGCGCATTGTGAGGTCCACGACGCTGACGGCAGGAAAGACGACGCTCTGGAACTGGAACGGGTGAGTGGGCGCAAGGAGCTGGTGCGGCAGCCACACGCCGTCATCCGTGGCGGTGACGGCGATGCCCTCGAACGCGAACGGTCGCCCGTTCGGCACCTTCGGATCATCCGTGCGCGGCTCGTCCGCCAGCGCGACGTCGGCCACGGTGGGCGCAGCGGGCGCGGGCGCCGACATGTCGAGGATGGAGAGCTTCGCGTCGATGCGATGCGAGACCAGCAGGGTGGGCGCGCCTTTCGTCATCGCGAGGCCGGTGGGCAACCTGCCTGCGGGGGTGACGCTCGTGCGCGTCCCCAGCGTTCGGTCCACTGTCGCGATGCCCTCTTCAGTTGCAATATACAACCATCGCGGATCACCGGTGTTGAACACGCAGCCGCGCGGGCGGGTCCCCAGCACGATGCGCCGCGCCACCTTGTGCGTGTCCGGGTATACCAGCGTGACTGCGCCGCCCATGCGATCCACTGCCGCGACGAACGCGCCGTCGGGCGCGATGCATATGTCGCCGACGTCGATGCCGATCGCGAGCTCAGCCTTCACCTTGCCGGCGTCGATATCCACCTCCGTGAGGGTCCCCACGTCCCCGTTCCCGACCCACGCCGTTCCGCGCAGGCGATCGAAGGCGACGTTCGACGACGACACGCTCTTGCGCGCGTCTGGCGCGATCAGCGCGGGCGGCTTTGCCTCGAGCGGCTGGTCGGACGTGTCGACGGCCGTGCCCGGGACTGTCTCCTTCGGGAAGTGCTCCTCGCATGCGAAGACCACCACCGCAGCGGACAATGCGAAGATGAGAACCCACGAGCGCATCGGTAACGTTGACTACCATAATGGAGTGCGGCGAGTCGGGATCTTCGCTAGGATTCGCTGCGATGCGGAAGCTGCTGGTGTACGGCTCGATGTCCGGCCTCGCGACGCTCCTCGCGCTCGCGGCGGCGTGCGGCAGCACGACGTATGCAGACGGGCCCGACGCAGCCGTCGACGCGAGCGCGGACGTGCCGAAGCCGGACCGCGTGCTCCCTGCGTTCGACGGCGGCACCGTGTCGAACGGCGCGCGCGTGAAGGTCTTCGCGGAGACGGAGTCGCGCACGGTCCCGATCGAGGAGCTGATGTTCGCCGCGGGTGAGATGCAGATCTCCGGTGAGCCTTTCGCGGAGGGCTTCGCGGGTCGCGATCTCGGCGGCTACGATCGAACCGCGCTCCCGCCCAACCTCTACATCGTGCGGCCAGGCACGGAAGAGGAGGAGCAGATCACCGATCTCTTTGGCTACGCCACCGCGGTCGAGTCGTACGAGTACTCGAAGTACCACATGCTCCAGGTGTCGCTGCAGTCCACGGCCGGCGTGTCACTCGCACGCGGGCCGCTCGTCGCGAAGCTGCCCGGCGCGGATGTGCTGGAGCGCATGCGCAACCAGGGCGCGCTGATCCTCGGCAGCGCGGGCGCCGACCTCGCGGGTCTTGCCACGGTGCC
This sequence comes from Myxococcales bacterium, assembly GCA_025355005.1. Taxonomy (GTDB): domain Bacteria; phylum Myxococcota_A; class Polyangia; order Polyangiales; family Polyangiaceae; genus JANXLV01. Next base: position 23,943 of record JANXLV010000338.1, read on the forward strand.
ACCGCCCACCGCGAACCTGCTCAACTACTTCGGCTTCCGCGGCATGTGGCCGTCGTTCCTTCCCTACAAGAGCATGGAGCCGACGATCGCCGCGGACGGGCAGGTGGTGCGCTCGTGCACGTTCTCCGGCGGCTACGGCGGCATCCCCACCATCGGCAACAGCGTGCCCGAATACGAGTGCAGCTACGATCCGATGCACCTCGCCGACCGCGACGCGCAGGTCGAGAAGACGCTTGTGCCCAGCACCATCGGCTTCGCCACGTGGAAGCAGGCGCTCTGGAGCATCGACTTCGTGAGCCGCCTGCACGACGCCGGGAGCAACCCGGTCAACGACGTGGCGGCGGCGGATCTCGCGCAGGTCGGTATCTTCGGCAACGCCGTGCTCGCAACAGACCCCATCAACGCAGAGATCGGTACGTTCATCGGCTCGTCTCCCCTCGAGGGCGCGTGGGGCATGATGATGGTGGCGAACATGGACAACGCGGCGGAGTACCTGCTCACGTCGCTGCTCACCACCGACGGAAAGACGCTCGTGTCTCCGTTCGCGTCGCGCGCGAACGCGCTAGCCTACGACTACGTCACGCCACTGACGTGGTTCCCCGCAGCCACCGCGGTCACCGAAGACGGAACGAAGCTGACGTACGGCGGTCCGGACGCTGGCGTGAAGGATCCCACGAACGGCGATCCATTCCCGGCCATCGTCAGCACGAAGATCACGGACGGAAGCTCACGCACGCGCGATCTCTCCGCGCTGCTGCTGGGCCACTCGATGTTCTTCGGCATGACGGACGCACGCAACGTGGGCGTGGGCCAGCGGCTCGGGCTCCGGCTCGCGTTCGACGGCACGCCTTTCCCGAAGGACAACGGTCTCCCCGATGGTGAGGACACGCCGCACGACCGCGCGCTCGCCGTGATGCGTGTAGCCTTCATCGACCTTGATCGCATCCACCGCGACCCTGCGGTCCACGTCTTCCACGACACCGCCGCCATCGACTCCACTGGCGCGGTGACGCGCGGCGGGAAGGCGTCCGTTACGGAGCTCGCGCACGCGATCATCGCCTTGCGGCAGACGCTGCTCTCGCTGAACGGCAAGATCACCCAGTACGGCGCAGCGGATCCCAGCCTCGACGCCGACAACGACGGCATCCTGAACGGGATCCCGTTCCACCCCCGTGATGGCACGGAGACCATGAGCGGTCGCGTGCGCAGGCTGATCACCGAGAACGCCGCCTTCGTGCGCGACGTGCTCACCACACCCGACGGCACCGTGCGCAACTTCGCGAGCGTCGGACTTGGCGTGGCCACCGCGGATGGCGCTCCCTCCACGCTGGAGTCGCAAGCGGCCGCGGTGCGCGCGCTCACGGACGGCTTCCTGGTCACCCGCGACGAGACCCTTCGCACGCGCGCGCGTGCGGTCGCGTCCCGGCTGGACGTGGTCTTCTACGACAGGGCAGCGCGCATGCATCGTGGCGTCGCCGGCGGACCCACCGACGTGCGCATGACGCCGTTCCGCTTCGGATGGTTGCTCTCTGCCATGCGCGAGTCCTACAAGGTCCTCTACGTCGAGGGCGATCCGGTGCTCGATCGCTCGGTGCTCGCGGACCGCATCGCACGCTCGATCAAGCTGTATCTGAACGGCTGGGACGACCTGGACGGCGATCAGGTGGTGACACCGGGCGAGTGCCTGGGTGCGCGCATGCAGCTAGGTGAGCAGCCGCTCACGGGCGAGCTCGGTCTGGACACCAGCGGCCTGTCGTCCGATCGCGACGGCGACTGCGTACTCGAGATCGACGACGCGAAGACCTCCAGCGTGCTCGCCGGCGCCGTCCGGTTTCACGCGAAATAGGCCTATGGTTCGAGCCGGTAGAACGGCATGCAGGCGTGCTTGCGATCCAGGCGCACCGGTCGGCACACGACTGACCCATGCGGTAGCGCGGCGCCCGGCCCTCCGAGCGACACCTCGCCCGTGACGTACGCAACGGTCGGCAGACGCCGCATGGCGCCCAGCGCCAGATGTACGTCGCCCAGATTCTCCGCATAGCCTCCGGGGATATTCGCCATGATCGCGAACCGCGCCGAGTCGCCTCCGAAGATCGCCACGGCCCCCGCGGACAAACCCGGCTCCTCATGCGCACGATCCACGAGCTGCGCGCCGAGCGGTGGATGCGCCGTTCTGTCGAGAGCGTCGTTCGCTCCGCGCGCCGCCAGCATGAGCGCGAAGACCAGCGCCGCGAGCGACGGTAGGTTCGCAAGCTTGCCGGACAGGCGCGGCCACGGCGTCGCGAGCGCAACACCCGTCGCCACGGAGCCCGCGTACACGATGGGCACGACGTGGCGCGGCGACTCGATCACGTTCTGGAACAAGGTCACGAACACCGCATACGCGAGCAGCGAGATCGGGATCGCGGTCCTTGGCGATAGAGCTCCGTTTGCCCACAGCGACACGAAGCGCGCGAAGCCGAGTGCCGCGACGACGGAGAGCACGACGCCGAGGCCGGTGCCATCCAACCCGAGGCCGTCAGCCGTCAGATCGCGCGCGAGCGCGGCGAGGTGCCCACCCACGTCACCGTCCTGTAGCAGTGTGCGCCCGAAGCGGTGCGCGTGCCCTTCCCCGTGCGCCGCGAAGAGCGCCGCAAGCTTGCGCGGGCCCACGAACAGCGCGAGAGGGATCGCCCACACGAGCACGCCGACGCCCAGGCTCACGAGAGCCCGGATGCGCGCGCGATTGGCCACGAGCGCTAGCAGTCCGAGGTAGAGCGGCCACCACGACAGTCGCACCCCCAGCGCGAGGCCACACGAGAGCCCGACAGAGAGCCCAGCGCGAAGCGGGGCTCCGCGATCCGGCCCCATGTCCCCGCTCTCCCCGCTCTCCCCGGGCTCCCCGGGCTCCGCCAGCGCGACGTGCAGCGCACCGAGCAAGAACGCGAGGCCGAGCGCCTCCGTGCCGACCTGCGACGACGCGCGCAGAACGAGCGAGCCGACCGCGCCAGAACATGCGCCAGAGAGGGCAGGGAGCCGGCCAACGCGCGGGGCCAGCATCTGAAAGGTGTAGTATGCACACAGTGCGCCGGAGGCCGCGGAGACCACGGCTCCCGCCAGCGCAGCGTCCCGCACGACCAGCGCAACGAGCCGGAGCAGCGCGACGTACACGGGGTAGCCGGGCGGGTGAGGGGAGAACGCGGCAAGATCGAACGTCTTCACGGACGAGACGAAGCCGAGCCCATCCCAGTCCTCCGCGATGGGCGCCCGCACGAGGAGCAGGAGGGCAAGGACGGCAAGAGCCAGCGCTGCCCCTGCTCTCCGATGGCTCAAGTCCGGCTCACGTGTGGCTCACGTGCGCCGCTCGAACACGCTGACCTCGCCGAGCGCCTCGTGCTCTTCGGTGCCGGCGCACGTGAATCCGGATTTCTCCAGCACGCGGATGCTGGCGCGATGCCACGGCGGCGTGGTCGCGCGGACGATGCGGACGCCAGGCTGCGCGAGCGCCCAGTCCACGGAGGCCCGCGTCCCTTCCGTCGCGATGCCGAGACCCTGCGACTCTGCCTCCACGCCGTAGCCGACCTCGGCGACGCCATCCTCACCCGGTTGGCCGTGGAAGATCACGCTGCCGATGATCCTGCGCGGGCCCTCGCGCATGATCATGAGGCGGTCACCCCAGAGGCGCACGTCCGGGTTTTCGCGGATGCGATCGAGCGACGCGCTGAACGCCCGCTCGACCAGCGCGCGGCCCGGCCAGGCCTCGGGCACGCTCGCCTCCACCGCGCGCTCGACCATTGCGCGATCACCCGTGAACACCGCCTCGACGATCTCGAGCGTGATCGGCACCAGCGTGAGCCTCGGCGTGAGGAGCGCGGAATCAGGCACGGGCCCATCGTATCCCCAGTCCAACCGACTTCCAGCGCCCGAAGTGAGAGCCCAGTTGACGCACCGCGCGGCGTGCTCTAGAAATTACTTCGCATGCGAAACATTGCGACGGCAAAGACCCAGCGCGGCCCGAGCGCGACCGCATCCGAAGGGAGAAGCACCTTGCCCCTAGAGCCCGAGCTCCGCGACGACGTCGGTCAGATCATCGAGACCATCATCTACCTCTACACGGAGAGCCGCCGCATCACGAAGGAGCTCGCCAAGCGCGCGCAGCTCACGGGGCCGCAGCTCACGGTAGTGAAGATCCTCGAGACCATCGGCGAGCTCTCGCTCACCGAGCTGTCCGAGAAGATCCGCGCGCAGAACAGCACCGTCACCGGCATCATCGATCGCATGGAGCGCGAGGACCTGGTGGTGCGCGAGCGCAGCACGGAAGACCGCCGCGTGGTGAAGATCCGCCTCACACCGAAGGGCCTGGACCTGGCGCGCGACGTCCCCGTCGAGCCCATGGTCATCTTCCGCAGCGCCCTCGAGGCGCTCAGCAAGGACGAGATGCAGGACCTCCTCAAGATTCTTCTCAAGGTGTCGCGAAAGGTCAAATCGATCGTACGCAAGGAAGTGAGTCAGCCATGAGCGAAGAGAACAAGCCGAATCCCAGCGCCCAGGACGCCCGTCGCGATCCCGACCTCTGCGTCATCACCTGCGCCGTCACTGGCGTGCTCGCCAACCGCAAGCAGTGTCCGGGAATCCCGTACACACCCGTAGAGATCGGCGAGGAGGCGAAGCGCGCCTACGACGCGGGCGCGAGCGTGCTCCACATCCATGCGCGCCAGGACGACGGCACGCCCACCTTCGCGCCGGCGACGTTCGCGAAGATCAAGGAAGAGATCCAGAAGCGCTGCCCGATCATCCTGAACTTCTCCACGGGCACCATCCTCGAAGACGTCACGGAGCAGTGCACGTACATCAAGGAGTGCCGCCCGGCGATCGCCGCGCTCAACATGGGCACGATGAACTATTCGAAGTACTCCGAGACCCGGAAGAACTTCGTCTTCGACATGGTGTTCCCGAACACGTACGGGAAGATCATCAAGATGCTCGAGGCCATGAACGAGGCCGGCGTGAAGCCAGAGCTCGAGTGCTTCGACACCGGACACACGCACGGCATCTGGCCGCTGCTCGACATGGGCATTCTGAAGAAGCCGCTGCAGTTCTCGTTCATCATGAACGTGCTCGGCGGCATTCCCCCGCACGTCGAGAGCCTGCAGCTACAGACGAAGATCATGCCTCCCGGCAGTGAATGGGAGGTCATCGGCATCTCGAAGTGCGGCTGGCGCATGATCGCCTCCGCGCTGGTGCTGGGCGGCAACATCCGTGCGGGCCTGGAGGACAACCTCTACCTGCCCGACGGAAAAATGGCGCGCGGCAACGGCGACCTCATCGACGTGTGTGCACGCCTCGTACGCGATACCGGCCGCAAGGTCGCCACCGTCGACGAGGCCCGCAAGATCCTCAGTCTGGACCAGTTCCAGCCCGCAGATGCAGAGGGCAAGGCCCAGGCCGCGCCTGCCGCGCAACCCACGAACTGAGAAGCGCCGATGACCGCACGCGCATACTCGAAGATCAAGGTCGCAAGCCACGAGACCGTCCACACGATCACGCTGCACAACCCGGCGCGCAAGAACGCGATCGGGCCGCAGATGATAAGCGAGCTTCTATTTGCGCTCGCGGACGCGCACGAGGACGCAGCGGTGCGCTCGATCATCCTCACCGGGGAAGGCCATGCGTTCTGCGCCGGTGGGGACTTCGCGCAGATGACCTCTGGCGCGGACTCGGAGGAGCTTCCGCCCAGCGGTGACTACACGGATCTCATGCTCGCGATGGTGCGGTCGGAGAAGCCCATCATCGCGCGCGTGAACGGCGTCGCCATGGGCGGCGGCCTCGGGCTCGTCGCCGCGAGCACGTTTGCGGTCGCCCAGAGCGACGCTGTCCTCGGCACGCCCGAGATCAACGTGGGCCTCTTCCCGATGATGATCATGGCGGTGCTGGGGCGCGTGGTCCCGAAGCGTCGCCTGCTGGAGATGATGCTCTTCGGCGAAAAGATGTCGGCGGAGGACGCGCTCGCGGCGGGTCTCTTGAACAAGGTCGTTTCCGCGGAGTCGCTGGATGCGGTCATCCACGCCGACTACTGCGCGAAGATCGCGAAGAAGAGCCCCGCGATCATCGGCCTCGGGCTTCGGGCATTCGCGAAGCAAGCCGATCTGTCGCTCGAAGCGGCCTTGCCGCTCCTTCGAACCGAGCTCGGAAACTGCCTCGCAACGGACGACGCACGCGAAGGTCTCATGGCGTTCCTCGAGAAGCGCCAGCCTCACTGGAAAGGGAAGTAGAAGCCCATGCCGAACATGAGAGAGCTCGTCAAAGACCTCGAGGCGCGCCAGAAGAAGGTGCGCGAGATGGGCGGCCCGGACAAGGTCGAGAAGCAGCACGCCCGCGGCAAGCTGACTGCGCGCGAGCGCTTCGCGAAGTTCTTCGACGACGGCGTCTTCTTCGAGATCGGCCTGCACGGCACGCAAATGGGAATGTCCGCGGGCGCCGGCGGCGACGACAAGCCGGCCGCGGACGGCGTGATCACGGGCTTCGGCAAGGTCGACGGTCGCATGGTCTGCTCCGCCGCATACGACTTCACCGTGAAGGGCGGCAGCATCGGTCAGACTGGCGAAGAGAAGGTCACGCGCCTTCGTCAGATGGCGCTGCGCGGTCGCTGGCCCATCACGTGGTTCATCGACTCGGGTGGCGCACGCATCGATCCCGGCTCGTCACACCCGGACATGCTCTCGATGTTCGCGGGCTCCGGACACCTGTTCCGCGAGCAGGTCACGATGAGCGGCGTCGTGCCGCAGGTCGCTGCGATGGTCGGCCCCGGCGCGGCCGGCACCGCATACATTCCTGGTCTCGCCGACTACGTGCCCATGGTGAAGAACGTGGGCTCGCTCGCGCTCGGCGGCCCTGCGCTGGTGAAGGCCGTCACGGGCCAGGAGATCGGTGAGCAAGAGCTCGGCGGCTCCAAGGTCCATTCGGAGACGTCCGGCGTCGGCGATGGCGAGTTCGAGACGGATGACGCGTGCATCCAGGCCGTGAAGAAATACCTCTCGTACTTCCCGTCCAACTGCGACGAGCTCCCGCCGGATCTCCCCGTCACCGATCCGATCGATCGCCGCGAGGACCTGCTGCTCGACCTCCTGCCCGAGACCACGCGCAAGCCGTACGACATGTACAAGCTCATTCGCGCAGTCGTAGATCATGGCGACCTGCTCGACATCAAGCCCAAGTTCGCGAAGAGCGTCATCACGTGCTTCGCGCGGATCGGCGGGAAATCCGTGGGGATCGTCGCCAATCAGCCGAACTGGCTCGGCGGCATTCTCGACGTGGACTCCGCCGACAAGGCCGCGCGCTTCATCCAGGTGTGCGACGCGTTCAACGTGCCGCTCGTGTTCTTCCAGGACGTGCCGGGCTTCATGGTCGGCTCCAAGGTCGAGCACGCGGGCATCATCCGCCACGGCGCGAAGATGCTCCACGTGATGAGCGCCGCCACCGTGCCGAAGCTCACGGTCGTGGTGCGCAAGGCGTACGGCGCGGGCTACTACGTGATGTGCGGCCGCGCGTACGAGCCCGATCTCATCGTCGGCTGGCCCGGCTCCGAGATCAGCGTCATGGGAGCCGAAGGCATGGTCGGCATCGCCGCTAAGAAGCTCTTCCCCGGAGGCGACCCGCCGCCCGAGGTGAAGAAGGGCATCGTCGACATGATCCAGAAGAACATCGACGTCTACAAGGTGGCGGGCTGGGGCCTCATCGACGAGGTGATCGATCCGAGAGACACGCGCCGAGTCCTTGCGTGGGGCCTCGAGCTAGCGCGCCACAAGAAGGTCGAGAGACCCGAGAAGAAGCGCGGAATCATCCCGGTTTGATCACTCAGCCGGCCGCTAGTCTCATGCTCGCTCTCGCGGCTGGCGTGTCGGTCACGATCACCACGGGCCGGCCCTTGTAGGGTCCCGCCTCCGATCTCCGGATCGACAGTTCCATGTTCTCGTGATGAATGAGCGATGCCACTGCGCGATCCGACGCCAGCGAAGCGGACAGCACGATCCCCGCGGGCGGCGCATCCAGCAGCAGCGATGAGCCTCGGTGCAACGTCTGCCCGAAGTACTCCGCCTTGTCACCGCGGGTCAGCGCCACGCACTTGCCCTCGTGACACGCGATCTGGATCTTGGCTCCCAGCCCCGCGGCGCGCACCGCACGCGCGAGTGAGATCGCCGCCCGGGTCGCCCGTGTCCCCGACGGGAACGCCGCCACGATGAGGTCGAGCGACGCGGGGACCAGAGAGCCCTCCTCCTCTGCGACGGCCTTCTGCACGGCCTCGTCCAGGCGTGTGAACGCCTCGACCGCGCGCATGTCGCTGAGCTCCTGATACATCGCGTCGCGCCCACTCATGCTGGCGAACAGGAACGCCATGCGGCTCACCGAGAGGTGCTGCCCATACGCGAGCAGGTCGCCCGCGAACAGCTCGCGGAACGTTGGATGCGTCATGGCGGACGAAGCGGGTACGCCGTCCTCGCGCGCGCCCGGGATCTCGAGTCGCATGGTCTGCTCGTACTCCGAGTCGTTCACCAGGGTGAGGGTGAGGTGACCGGCGCGCACGATGCTGGGCCGGCCTTCGACGCGCTCACCGATGATCACGAGCGCGCTCGACTCGTAGCCGGCAGCGCTCGCCGTCAGCTCCCAGCCGGATGCCACCGTGGTTCCCGTCACGCGATACGTGCCACGCGGCACCTCGATCTGAATGGTGCGCATCTCGCCGGGGTACAGGATCTGCTGGCAGAGGACGTGAGGCCGGAGCGCTGGCGCGCCGGCGCAATAGGTCTCCTTGTGCGTGGGCCGAACGCGCGGGTGCGGGCGGAAGACCAGCTCCACGGACTCTGCGAGATCGCGCTCGTACGAGCTCGAGCACGCCTTGCAGTGTCCCACGCTCGTCAGGTGCTCGAGCGTGGTGACCGAGTCGTGCGCGAGCAGGCACTTTGGACAGATAGTGTCCCACGACGGCTCGAGAAGACCCGCGCCGGCTGCGTGCAGGCAGAGGTCGAGCATCTCGTGACGGTTCTCGTGCCATGCATCCGCGAGCTCGAATGGACGGATGCGCGCGAGCGCCTGTGCGGGGGCCGCGAGCAGGTGCTCCGCGAGGCGCAATCCGAGAGCCTCCTTCGCGCCGAGCTCCCGCGCGATGCGCAGGAGCGCGTCCGTGAGGTGGCGGCGATCCTCGTCCTTCGGCACGTGCGGGGCCTCGAACGGATCCTCGTCCTTGCCGCTCTGCAGTACGGTATCCAGGTGACGGTAGCTGCGATCGATGCCGCGCGCCGCCTTCTGGTTGATCTCCAGGAATGCAGCGACCTGCCCGAGGATGCCACGGGGAAGGATCCAGATCTCGTGCGTGAGCAGCGTGCCGCCACCGCTCTCCTCAGGCGCTTGCTCGAGCGTGACACGGTTCCACAGCGCAGAAATGGGGCCGCTGCGGTACCAGCGGAACACGCTGTGCTCCTTGTTCTTCACCCACTCGAACGGAAACTCTTGCCACTCGATCGCCATGCCGAGCGCGCTCATGCGTCCGGTGCGCTCCGTCGACCCCTCTGCCTTCTCCGTGTCGGTGAAGTCTACGGGCGACAGGCCGAACGCGCGGTTCAGGCGGTCCGTGTTCGATACGTAAGGCCATAGTTTCTCGGGGGGAGTCTTCAGCGTCCACTTCCAGATGAAGTGCTTCGTCGCGTCCTCGCGCTTCGGGCGGTCCGGCGGCGGCGCGGAGCTCTTCGCGCGCGGCACCCAGCCAGACGAGCGCGGGGCGACTCCGTCGAGCGAGCGACCTTCGATCACTGCAGACAGCGCCTCGTGGAGCGCGCGACCGTTGGGGAAGCGCTTCTCCATCTCCTTCTCGAGGCAGCGAAGGATGATCTCCTCGACGTCCGGATGGACGTCCGGGTTCTTCTTGCGCGGTGGCACGGGCGCTTCCGTTGCGACCGCGAGCAGCAGCTCGTTCACGGTGGGGCGCACGAACGGCCGCACGCCCACGAGGAGCTCGTAGAGCATGACGCCGATCGCGTAGACGTCGGTCTGCGGGCCGACCTTCGCACCCGTGATCTGCTCGGGCGCCATGTAAGGAGGCGAGCCCGCCATCAGCCCCGCGAAGAGGTCCTCACCGGACCGCGTGTTCACCGCGATGCCGAAGTCCAGCACGCGCGCGCGCCCGCTCGAGTCCACGATCACGTTGCGGGGCTTGAGATCGCGATGGATGATGCCGTTCGCGTGAGCGGCACCGGCTGCGCGCGCGATGTCCGCGGCGATACCCAGCGCACGAGGCGGTGTCAGCGAGCCGTCTGCGACGAGCGCGGCGAGGTCGGTGCCCTCCACCAGGTCCATCGCGTAGTACGGGCGACCTTCGAGCGTGAAGCCGACGTCGTGCACGCGGACGATGCCAGGGTCCTGGATCTTCGCGGCCAGGTGCGCCTCCGACCAGAGCTGCGCGACCTCTTCGTCGCTAGCCGTGGAGCCGTGGACCTTCAGTGCGACCGTGCGATCGAAGCGCTGCTCCGTGGCTTGCCAGACGACGCCCATTCCACCGCGTCCAAGGATGCGCGTGAGCTCGTACCCTGCGACGCGCGGTGCTGTCAGCGAATCGATTTGGGGGATCGGCGCGCTCGGGAGCGGCTGCGCTGACGGACTGGCAACAGTGACCACATCCTCGGTGGCGCGCGGGAGCTTCTGCGTGTGGTCCATCGCCCTCCGGATGGATAGTAGCGCCGTTCCCGGCAATCGTGCCGAGCCAAAGCCACGCCCTCTCCAACCCACATACGCGCCAGCACCTACATTGGTCGCATCAAAAGAAACGGGCACGACTCACTCCCCTCGCGAGAGCGCGTGCCCGTACGAATCCGCCCTAAATTCAGGCTCCGCGGAGGGTCTCGAAGAGCTCGAGATCGGGGAGGGCCGTGGTGAAGCGGGTGGTCAGCACGCCGACCTCCTGGTCCTCCATGAGCTTGCAAAAGACCGCGCCGTCGTAGAGGGCGACGGGCGGTGCGTTCTGCGCCTGCGCCTCTTCGCGTGCGCCGGACAGGACTTGCCCGGTGGTGATGAGCCAGCCGGCGGTTGCGGGGCCGTAGTGGTGGAGAGCGCCACGGAGATCGCTCACGCGCTCGCGGCCGATCTCGCGGCCGTCCTTGCGGATGACGATCGCCACCTTGACCTCGTCGGTTTGGGAGCGGTGCGTGCCCGCGAAGTGGACCTCGCCGCCAGGGGAGCCGGCGCGACGGATGCCGCGGACGTTGGTGAGGCCTGCGCGTTCCAGCGCGACGAGCGCGAGCTCGACAAACGCGTGGCCCGGGAGCTCCTGCACTTTGCGGAGCGTGAGGCGACGAGCTGCCTCGCGGTAGCGCTCGAGCGCCGCGTTCGCGTCTTGCTCGAGGCGGACGAGGTCTCCGGAGAGGAGCCAGTCGGTGAGCGCGACGCGTTGACCCGCCACGAAGCGGAAGCGCGGGCGCAGCCCGGTGGTCTGACGACGCAGCCCGTCGGCGCGCAGCGAAGCAGAGAGCTGCGAGACCGCTGCTGCGAAGTCGCCGCTCATGCGGCCCCGACGCATCAGGCCTTCAACGACGGTGCGCATGGGCACCGCGCCCTGGTTCTTGTCGAGCCCGCTCATCACGACGAGCGCGGCATCGGCGAGATCACGGCCGGAGAGATCTTCGACCTCGCCTGCGGGGACCTCGATGCCGGTGGGCGCACCGCCAGCCATGATCTGCTGACGATCGCGGATCATCGGACGCGGCGCAGGCGCGAGCGGATCGCGCGTGCTGTCGATCGCGCTGTCGCTCTCGACCAGGACGATCGCCTGCGGCTGGATCACGTCACCGTTGTTCGAATGATTGCGTCCGCCGCGATCACCGCGTTCGGCGCGCTCTCCGCCGGCTGAGCGCTCGGGGCTTCCACGGTCGCCCGGCACGCCAGTCGCGACTCCACCTTCGGTGAAGCCCGGCTCGCCACCACGCCCACGACGACGACGGCGACGACGACGGCGACGACCGCCATCCTCGCCAACCACGCCGGTCCCACCCGCGGTACCGGCGGCTGCGCCGGCGACGCTCGGAGAAGACGACGGTCCGCCGAGGATCGGCTGATCGTCATCGTCTTCGTCGTCGAAGAGCTCGGCGCCGCTGGCCGCGAGATCGCGCCGGAGCGCGTCCTCACCGGAGACCTCCACGTCGTCCTCGTCGGAGTCGGCGTCCTCGATGACGACGTCGTTGTTGCGCTGGGCGGCCTCGACCTCGAGCGCGTTCACGTCGGTGCCCTCGCCGTTGTCGTCCGCGCCATCCGCGCTCTCGGCATCCTTGGCGGCCTTGGCCGCTGCGGCCTTGCCCTTCTTGGTCCAGTTGCTGAGGCCGAAGACGCCCGGCTTGATGCGGACGATCGGGTTCTCTTTGTCGTCCTTCTTGATGAGCGCGGCGAGCCGCGAGCCCATCGTCACTTCGGGGCTCTTGCCCACGTGGGAGAGGAGGTTCTTCTCGATCGCAAGCTCCGTTATCTCCTTGTAGTGGAGCGGCTTGCCCGCAATTCGGAGGACTTCTTCCGCGGCTTCGGTGAATGTCATTCTGGTTCTCTCGCGGCTCTCTCGCCGCCTATTCGGCTGCCCTTTGAGGGCTTTGTGGGGAGACCTTCCGCAGCGTGCACGATGGGGGCGTTATCGCCCTGGCTCGCCCGCTGATCAGAGAGGTTCTCTTTTTCGTTGTCCGAGAGACTGAGCCGGTCACTCTGGACCCGCACTCATCCCATCTCGGAAACCGGACAGTAGTCCGCCCGCGCGCGCAGGTCAAACGACGAAATCACGACCCAGAAAAACTGCAAAAATGGGCCTGAAACGAGGCTAGAACGAGGCTAGAACGATCCGGACACGCCCAGCACGGGCGTCCGCGAATTCTGGGCGTCGCGCACGAAGCTCGTGTTCGGGTGGAGCGTCCAGGTGCTCCGGGGTGGCGTCGCGACCTCGTCGTTCGCGAGCACGGCGATGTCGATCGACGATGCGCCGAGGATCCCCGCCATCCCGCCGGCGTATCCGCCGAGCACCAGGCCGATGAGCGGTCCGTACCCGTCGCTGTTGTTGTTGCTGCCGCCGAAGAGCTCGAAGCCGATGAGGGCGCCGACGAGAGCGAGCCCGGTCGGTAACGCCGCGCGGAGACCGAACGAGCCGAGCGCCCGCAATCCGTTTCCGTGCACCACATGCACGATCGGACCACCCGCGAGATACGCGCCACCACCGACGAAGACGAGCTCGGGTGCCTTCGCGAAGAGCCCGACGTGCGCGAGCACCACGGCCGAGACGTCGATGGCGAGGATTGGCATTCCGTACCAGACCTTCACGGGAGGCCGCGGAGGCGAAGGGGGAGGGGGGAAGTCGAGCGGCGAGCTGGAGGTCGGGGTCGAGGTCGGGGTCGAGGTCGGGGTCGAGGTCGGGGTCGAGGTCGGGGTCGAGGTCGGGGTCGAAGACGGATCGGGCGCCGGTAGCTGTGGGAGATCGTCTGCGGAGGCGACGCACGGAATCGCGGCGAGCGTCAGCGAGATCGCCAGGCCGAGTGCGTGCTTCCGGTTGCGCATATCCAATCAGTGTCGCCCGCAATCGGGGCCACTGCAAACAGCATCGCCTGGCGCGAGATCCATCCCGCCAGGCTTCGTTTCGAGCTGCGCGCGGTGCTCACGTACAAGAGTACGTTCCGCTCCGTGCTCGCTCGAAGCCTTGCCTGACGGGCGGCTCTCGCGCCATGCGACGCTGTTTACGTAGAAACGAGAACGGAGATCGTCCTGGCTTTTGGGGGCGGTGAACACGAGAGGGTGGTGAGTGCCCGCGATGTTCGGCCGGGTGGCGCGGCGCGGCGTCGCGAAGGAGTCCACGCGTGGGGGCGAGCTCGGACAAAGTCGGAGCGGCGTCATCGGGTCGAACCAACATCGCCAGCCGTCGCGCCCCCGATCGAGTCCACGGCTGCGGACGACGCGCTGCGGCCACAGGCCGGACATGCGGGCGCTCACCGCCAAACGCGATTTACGGTTCACGTTCAACGCGGATCGAAGATCCGACGAATCATGATTAGGGTGCCTTTGGGGCGGGGGGGACGACGGGGATCGCTTGCTGCCCCGTCTGCTGCGGGATGGGGTTCACTGGCGCTGGTTCTTTCGCCTTTGGCGCGCTGTCCTTCAGTAGCTCGGTGAGGCGCTTCTCGCGCGCGGTCTCGTCCATACCGCCCGCGAGCTTCGACGCGTCGAAGGTGAGCAGCGGCAGCTGGCCGCCTGCGTTGTAGGTCGGCAGCTTCCCGTCCCAGTGTTCGAGCGCGCGGTACTGCAACACGGCGGGCGACACCGAGAGCCGGATGATCTCGTTCGCTTGTGCCTCCGCGCGCGCGCGGATCAGGATCGCGTCGGCGTCGCCTTGCGCCTTCTGACGCGTGGCCTCCGCGCCGCCGGTGGCCTGCGTGACGGCCTGGTCCGCCTCCGCGCGCACCTGGCGCACGCGATTCTCGCTCTGGATGGAGTTCTGCGTGGCCTCCATCGCGCGGTTGATCGCGTCGGCCACGTTCTGCGGCAGGCGCACCGCGCCGTTGATGGTGAGCTGATCGATCACGACGCCATCCTTGCCGAGCTGGTCGCGCACGCGCGCGGTCACGTCGAGGATCATCTTGCTCTTGCCGGCGCCGTAGATGTCCTGCACGGGCATCTTGGACGCGACCTCGTTGAAGGACTCGCGGATGACGTTGCGCATGTACCCGTTCGCGAGCGCCTGCATGTCGTTCTGGCGGAATCGCGCATACAGCTTTGGCGCGAGCGTGGGCTCGATGTGGAACGACAGACCGATGTCGGCGTTGACGTTCACGCCCTCGCTCGAGGAGAACGTTATCGACTCGTCGATCGCCTTGCCCTCGTGCGGACTCGCGGTCCAGACCACGTTCTGCACGCTGGTCGGGAAGATCACGACCTGCTCGAGCGCGGGGTTGTACGCGAACCAGCCGGTCTTCACCTCCATGTCCTGAACGCCGCGGTCGGAGCCGGCGAGCTTCACGCGGATGCCGACGTGTCCTGCGTCGATGCGCGTGGTGCACGTGCAGCCAGCAATCCAGATCGCGATGGCGATGACGCCAAGAAGGCCGAAGCGCCGCGCGGAACGGCTGATTTTTGCGGTGTCGAAGGACGTTGCCATGCGCGCAGCCTAGCGCTTCTCGGACCCGCGTGGGGAGTAGTCGCTACCGGGCTGCGCCCAGGCCGCCGGCGTACGGAAGGATCGTCTTCAAGTCGTCGTCCGTGAAGCGAAGCTGGAGACCGAGGAAGTAGTCGCGCTGATCCGGCAGGAACACGTGGTCCACGCCGCCGAGGAGCCAGAGGCGCTTGATGAACTCGTAGCCGAGGTACACGCGGTAGCGAGGCTTGATGTACTCGCCGAAGCCGAAGAAGTCGTTCGTGACCTCGAAGCGGTTCGACAAGAGGTGCAGGTCCATGCCGATGCCGCCGGTGGACTCCTTGATGCCGAAGCGCCCCGTGAACGGGCCCAGCTTGCGCGCGAACTGGAGCGTGAAGCGGAACGCGTCCTGCGTCGTCGTGGTGACCGTGCGGTAGTGCGACGGCTCGTTCGGGTTCGTCGTGTCGACGTCGGTCTGGGTGTAGCTGGTGCGGCCGCGCGGGTCGTCGATGAGCTCGATGATGTAATACTTGTCCTCGCGCGGTTGCAGCCGGATGGAGACGTAGCTCTTGATCGTGCTGGCGAGGAAGTTGTAGTCCGAGCGGAGGCCAACGACGGTCTGCAGGCGCGTGAGGCGATCGACGTAATCGTTCACGCCCTCCGCGACGCCCTGCACCTCGTTGATGAGCGCATCGTCCTTGGTCAGCCTGCCGATGGTGCCTTCGCCTTTGTCGATGCGCTCCGAGATGTGGTCCGCGTGCTCGAGCGTGTTTTCGAGGCTCTTTGACGCACGGTTCACCCGCTCGATGGTGGACTGGAGCTCGCCCACCCCGCCATCCACGCCCGTCGCGTCCTGGCGCGCCATCAAGACCCGCACGTCCTCCGTGACCACGCGGACGTTCTTGAGGATCTGCTGGACCTCGGGTCCGCCCTGCGACGTGATCTTGTCGATGTTCGCGAGCGTGTCGCGGACCGCGATGCGGTTCTCCTTCACCATCAGGTTGATGGACTCGGTCGCTTCGCTCACGTTCTTCAGGATCGCCTGCATCTGCTTGCGGCCTTCGTCGGAGCCGAGGGTGGCGGCGATCTGCGTGGCGACCTTCTCGATGAGATCCGCGATCCGTCCGAGCTGGTCCTTCAGCGAGTCGAAGCTGCGCGCGGAGGGCACCGTTTCGATGAGGTCGCCGTCGACCTTGTCGGGATCGCCGAGCCCCGGCGTGACGAAGATGATGTTCTCACCGAGCAGCGATGCGCTCTTGATGCCCGCCATCGCGGTCTTGTGGAGCTTCACGTTCTTGTCGATCGCGATGTCGATGCGCGCGTTCTGGCCCTCGAGCGAGATCTTCTCGACGGTGCCAATGGCGATGCCCGACATCGTGACGCGTGAGTTCGGCACGAGACCGGTCGCGTCGTCGAGGTACGCATGCACGTGGTAGCTGCCGCTGCGTCCCGTCTGCGGGCCGATCGTCCGATAGACGAGGTATCCCGCGCCCCCCATCACCACGAGGAAGACGCCCACCTTGGCTGCTTGCGTCAGCTTTTGCGCCATCTAGAACTCACGGTACGCTAGTTCAGGACTGGCGAAGAATCACGGCGTTTCTACAGCGTCGTCATCTTGTCCGGGTACTTCATCTCGAAGTGCCTGATGGCGAGCTCACCCACACCCATGATGCCGGAGCCCGCGATGACCGCGCGCACCCCCCAGCCAATGACTGGAATCAACCCCACGCCCTCCCGCGCGAGGGTCCTGAGCGCCATGCCGGCGACATTGAGCGTGGACGCGACGATCATGGTCTCCGCGTGTGAGAGGTCCTCGCCGTACACCTTTGCCACATAGTAGATGAGGTGCGTCTCCAGCGCGGCGAGCGCAGCGCTGGTGCCTGGTGGAAGCGGGAGCGCGGAGAACGCGGTGCCGAACGCCGCATACTTTCGTGTGATGGCGCGTGCCTTCACGCGGCAGAGGATCGGCGGCTTTGCGGGGGTGCTAGGCGCGGCGGCGGGCGTGGGAACCGGCGCTGCAGCAGGCGCTGCTTCCTCGGTCTTGGGCGGCGTGGGTGTCTGGTCCGAGGGGCCGGTCGGGGCATCCATCCTCTCTTGTTAGCCACGGAGCCGCCGTTGTGAAGTGCGGCACCAATGTCATAGGAGGCTAGCCGGCGTCGGGGAGGTCTACGGTGTCCATGATGCTGTCGTCGTCCGGGCCGCCGTCGTCGTCTTCGGCAGCCGGGCCGCCATCCTTCGCCGTGGAGACTCCGCCGGGCGGCGGCATCGCGTCGAGCTGCTTGTCGAGGTCGGTGCGCCTCACGAGGAACGCGTCGCGGTCCTGGGGTGGGATGACGCGCACACCGTCGAGCCGAAGGGCCTGCGGGTCGATGAAGATGTCGCCCCGCTTCGCTGCGAAGTGGAGGTGTGGTCCTGTCACGCGGCCGGTCGCACCAGCGTAGCCGATCAGCTGCCTGGTCTCGACCTTCGCGCCCGCGTGGACACCTGCCGCGAACTTCGACATGTGACAGTACGCAGTGACGATTCCGGACGCGTGCTCGATCTGGACCATGTTGCCGCACGGTCCCGAGTCGCCCGCGCTCTTCACGGTGCCCGCCGCCGCCGCGTAGATCGGCGTTCCTGTCTGCGCGGCGAAGTCGATGCCGTTGTGGGGCATCACGACGTGCAGCACCGGATGCATGCGGTGAGGATTGAAGCGCGACGTGATGTGCGCGGACGGCACGGGCGAACGATAGCCGCCGCGAAAGGGACGCTGGCCTTTGGCGTCGTAGAAGCCCGAGTGCTTGTCCTTCGCGCGGATGTGCTCGCCTTCCTTCGGTGGCTCGTGCGCGCGGTCGTAGTGGTAGACGCGAAGCGGGTCGCCCTGCGCGTGCTCGGTCTCGAACTCCATCGCGGACAGCTCGCTCGTGCGCGTGCGCTCTCCCTCGATGAACTCTTCCTTCGCGATGAGGCGGATGCGCGCGCCCACGTGGATGTCCGAGACCTCGAGGTGGCCCTCGAGTGCGTCGCTCGTCCACTGCACCATGTCGTCCGCGAAGCCCGCCTCTGCGAGAGACTTCTTGTAGTCCTCCTTCACGATGAACGACGCGGTGCGCAGCCTGTGCTCCAAGCGCAGCTGGATCTTCTTGCCCTTGAGGATGCCGTCCTCTTCCGTGGCCTGGAACAGCTCCTCGGGCGTGGCCCAGAACTCGAACGCGACGACCTTGCCGGTGGCGCGGTTCTTCGCGAGCGCGAAGCTGTCCTTCGGCTGACAGCGCGCGAACTCGTGCACGCCGTCGAACGCCTTGAGCAGGCGCGCGATCTCGGGACGCGTCAGCGGAACGTGCGCCATGGCTGCGCCGAACGGCCGCTTGCCGATCTTGCCTTCGATGTACTCGAGCGACTTGTCGTCCTTCTGCGCGCGAATTCGATACGCAGGCGGCGGCGGCGGCCCCGCATCGAGGGACTCGGCATCGGCGCCCGCATCGAGCGCGCCGCCATCCCCGAGGGTAGCAAGGGTGAGCCCCGCGTCCGCCACGGACGCATTCGTCGTCGCCGCCGTCCCACGCATCCGCTCGCCGATGAAGAAGAACACGATCCCCAGAAGCGCGAGCCCCGCGACCGCCGCAACGATCCCAGCACGCCGCGTGCGAAGCGAAGGAGGAAGCCGTTCGAGAAGGGAGGGGGAGGGAGAAGAGGAAGGTGAAGGGTCGGGGTGGAGGTGAGGGTCCGAGCCAAGGTCAATGTCCTTGTCCTTCTCCGTGCCCCCCTCCGTGTCCTTGTCCTTGTCGGTGTCGGTGTCGGTGTCGGTGTCGGTGTCGGTGTCGATGTCGACGTCGTTGTTTTGGTCGACGTCGCTGTCCTTGTCGCCCTTCGCCTCGACGTTCTTGTCGGGCTCGACCTTCATGCCGGGCTCGCCGTTCTTCTCGACGTCAGCCCCCGCCTTGGGCTCCTCGCCCGGGGCGGCGGTCCCGTCCGTTTCACGCGCGCCTTCACCCACGGGGAGCCGCCTTTAGCGGGAACGGGTGCGATCCGCAACCGCGCGCGATTTTCGGCGCGCTCGTTCGCCTTCGGCGCGGCCGTGGCCACGATCCAGGGCGCTCGCGTGTGGGCCGTCCGCGGAGCGCTGAATCTCGCTGGATCTACTCGCGCCGCTGATCGCGCGGCGGCGGAACCATGTCGTCGTCGAAGACGAAGCTCTCGAAGCGCGGTCGCATCGGCGGTAGGTTGCCGGCGAGGACGGCTGCGGGCGCGCTCTTCGCTGGTGTCGGCGTGGGCGTCTTCGTCGGCACCGGCGGCGCCTTCTTCACGGGCACCGGCGGCGGCTTTCTCGGAGGCGGAGGCGACGGCAGCGTGGCCTGCGTCACGGTGTCCACGTTGTTCTCCGGCACCACGCGCTCCGCGCCGAGCTTGCGCGCGGACGCTGGTGGAATGAGTCCGAGCGCGCCCTTTGCCTGCTTGATCGCGACGTGGAACGTCTCCGCGAGATCGCGCGCGGATTGAAACCGCAAGCCCGCATCCGGCGCGAGGCCGCGTCGCATCCACGCGTCGAGCGGATAGGCCGCCTCCTCGGAGAACGTTCGCGTGAGCGATGGCGGCGGGCCGCTCAGCGCGTCGATCGCGTCCATGACCGACTCGCCCACGTACGGCACCGCGCCCGTGAGGCACTCGTAGGCCAGGACCGCGAGCGCGAACAGGTCGGCGCGCGCGTCCGGCGACGCGCCACGAAATACCTCGAGAGGCATGTACTCGTGCGTTCCCGCGATCATGCCGACCTCGGTCGGGTGCGCCTGCACGACCTCCGCGATCCCGAAGTCCAGCACCTTCGCGAGCGTGCGCCCGCGATCGTCCTTCGTGAGGAAGACATTGGCCGGCTTGATGTCCTTGTGCACGACTCCCATGGAGTGCGCTCGCGCCAGCGCACGCGCGACGTGCACGACGATCTCCTCGGTCTCGTCGAGGCCGAGCGTCTTCCGTTGCGTGCCACGCTCGGCGCCGTCTCCGTGGATGCGTCGGTCCAGCGCCTCCCCTTCGAGCGCCTCGTACACGATGTACGGGACGTTGTTCGAGGAGAGGATGCCGTACGAGAGGACGCGGACGATGTGCGGGCTCAGCATGCGCGCGCAGAGCTCGGCTTCACGCTCGAACGCGGCTCGACGAGCCGGGTCAGGCGACAGCGCCGACCGCATCACCTTCACGGCGACGTCGATCCCGAGCTTGTTGTCGCGGGCCAGCCACACCGCGCCCATCGAGCCCTCGCCGAGCGTCGATATCAGATGAAAGCGGCCTTCCAGCACCGCACCAAGGCTGAACAAGCTGCCCATGATGACGAAAACGTTAGCATGAAGACCGCCGTGCTTCCTCGCCAGAAAACTCAAGCACATCCGTAGGATTGCCGCGAAATATACGCCCCTCGACCTTGCGCCGGAAAGTGACTAGGCTGCCGCCCCGAGGCTCGCGCCTCCGTAGCGAAACACGGGCCGTGCAAAGACGCGCCGAGGCGGGAGTTTTTCGGGTGAACGAGCGAATCAAACAGCTACTTTTGTTGGGGCGCGAGCACTACGAGAAGCGCGAGTTCGATCAGGCCGAGCAGCTCCTGCGCGAGGTCCTGAGCGACGCGGATCGGTACGCCGACGTCCACAACATGCTCGGCGTCATCTGTCATGGCCGTGGCAACTTCGTTCAGGCCGAGCACCATTTCGAGCGCGCGCTGGAGCTCAACGCGAGCTACACGGAGGCCGCGCTGAACCTGGCGGTCACGTACAACGATCGCGGCAAGTACGAGAAGGCGCGCGAGGTCTACGCGCGCATCCGCGTCAGCCAGACGGGCCCCGATCAGGGCCTCGACCCGTTCGCGCGCGGCAAGATCGCAAACATGCACGCGGAGCTCGGTCAGGCGTATGCCGACGCAGGGCTCGCCGCGGAGGCGATCCACGAGCTCGAGAAGGCAACCGCGCTCTGCCCGCAGTTCGCGGATCTGCAGACCAAGCTCGGCACCCTGCTTCGCCAGCAGAGCGATCTCGCGGGCGCCAAGGCCCGCTACGAAGCGGCGCTCGCCGCTCGCCCGAACTACGTGCCCGCGCGCATCCAGCTCGGTGTCACGCTGCTCTCGCTGGGCAACGCGCTCGGCGCGACGGAGGCGTGGCTCGAGGTGCTGACCGTGGAGCCGGAGAACTCGCAGGCGAAGATGTACCTGCGGATGGTCGAGCGACAGAAGTCGCAGCCGCCCCCGGGCGACCTCTGATCAGACCGCGTGGTTAGGGTCGTGACGCCCGTGCTCGTCTCCCCGGCGTGCAAATGGTGACGTGCGCCCGAACGTCGCGGGCAAGCCCGTAGTTCAGGCGATCGCGTTCCAGGCGCTAATTTCCGCGCGAACGTCGCGCTTGCGCCCGTGAGGCACGACGCTTGCTGAACGGTGCAGCATGCAACTCGGAAGAGCCCTCCTGGGAGCGTCGGGCGCGCTCGCGATGATCTCGCTCGTCGCATGCGGCGGAAAACAGTCGACTGGCGACGATGCCACCATCGACGACGCCGGTGGCTGCGTCGGCGCGCACTGCATTCCCGAAGGTGGTGCGGGGCCCATCGGTGACGGTGGTATTCCGACACCGCCGCCCGTGCGCGACGGCGGCAGCGGCACGAGCGACGCGGGTGCTGCGTGCTCCACGATGTGCGGCGGCGCGTGTGTATCCGCCGAAGATCCGAATCATGGGTGCGGCACGTGTAAGGCGTGCGCCAGCGTCGCCAACGGCACGCCAACGTGCAACGCGGGCGCGTGCTCGACGGCATGCAATCCAGGGTATTCGGCGTGCGACACCGGATGCTGCGCGTGCGGCGACACCCAGTCCGACGCCAAGAACTGCGGCTACTGCGGCCACGACTGCGGCAGCGCCGCGTGCAGCAAGGGCATCTGCGAGAACGTGGTGCTGGCAACCGCGCAGGTAGACGCATACGCGGTGGCTGTGGACGAGACCTACGTGTACTGGATCGTGGAGGGCACCGGAGGAGACGGCGCGGTGATGAAGCTGCCGCTCAGCGGCGCAGGCGATCCGATCCCGGTCGCGCAAGGGCTCTCGTATCCTGCCGCCATCACGGTGGACGCGCAGAACGTGTACTGGGCAACGATCGACGCGGTCATGTCGGCGCCCGTCGGCGGTGGCAGCGTGAAGACGCTCGGCAACATCATGGGCAGCCCCGCTGGCATCGCAGTGGACAAGAGCCAGGTGTACGTGTCGCTCGCGGGGTACTCGCCGATGGACAAGGGATCGCTCATCGCGCTCCCTCTCACGGGCGGCAGCCAGAAGATCCTCGCGGACAATCTCGACCAGCCGCGCGCCGTCAGCGCGAACGCGACGTCCGTCTACTTCGCGGATGCGACCGACGTGTTCTCGGTCGCGTCCGGCAACACCCACACGTACGCGTCGCAGCAGTATGCATATGCGATCACGGCGGACAGCACGCACGTGTTCTGGACGTCCGGCCTGGACAACGGCGCGGTCTTCCAGGGACAGACGAAGGGCGGCCCCGCCATCACGCTCGCGCGCAACCAGTTCTATCCGAACGCCATCGCCGCGGACGCCAAGGACGTGTTCTTCACCGTGGGCCAGGGCGGCGGCGGGCACGTCATGCGCGTGCCCATCGGCGGCGGCGCGCCCGTCGCGCTCGCTGCGGGTCAGGCTTATCCGACCAGCGTCGCCGTGAACTCGACCCATGTGTTCTGGGTGAACTTCGGAACGGGGACGATCAACAGCGTACCTAAGTGACGGGCCATGGCAGCGTGGCCGGATCGCCCGTAACGAGGTCTGCATCGAACACCTCTGCGAACGCATTCGTCGCGGCGAGGCCCGCCTCTTCGCGCGAGGGCAGCGGAGACACGCCGAGCCGCTCGAGCGACGTCACACCCACCTTCGTGATGCCGCACGGCACGATGCGCGAGAACCCGGCGAGGTCCGTACGAACGTTGAGCGCGAAGCCGTGCATCGTCACCCAACGTGAGAGGCGCACACCGATCGCGCCGAGCTTCCCGAGCACCGGAGCCCTGAGATGGCCCATGAGATCGTCTTCGTCTCCGTCCTTGATGAGGCCGAGCATCACACGCGCCGCGCGTTCGTCCCAAGCCGTTGGATTGCTCTCGTCGACCCACACACCGATGTAGAGCGGATCGCCCGGGATCACGCCGGCGGACAGGCCGTACTTCGCGGCGACCCTGATCATCACCTCTGCCAGATCGCGCACGTACTTGCGCACGTCGCGGCGGTCCGGTGACAGATCCAGGATGGGGTAGACCACCAGCTGACCAGGGCCGTGATACGTCACGTCGCCACCGCGTCCGGTCTCGTGGAGATCCACGCCCAGAAGGGCGCGCTCCGCCTCGTCGACGAGGACGTGCCCGCTGTCGGCCCCGCGACCGAGCGTGATCACCGCGTCGTGCTCCAGGAGCAGCAGCGTGTCGCCGATCTCCCCGTCGATGCGGGCCTTCTGGAGGCGCTCTTGCAGCTCGTGGGCGCGTGCATAGCGCACCTTGCCGAGCTCGTACGTGTGGATGGTTCGTCGCAAAATCTGGTGTTGGCTGGTGCTCAGCTCGGACGGTAGTTCGGCGCTTCTTCCGTGATGATCACGTCGTGCACGTGGCTCTCGCGCAGGCCTTGCGAGGTGATCTTCACGAAGGTGGCGTTCTTGCGGAGCTCCGCGATCGTGGTGGAGCCCGTGTAGCCCATGCCGGAGCGAAGGCCGCCGACGAGCTGGTGGATGATCGACGCAAGCGAGCCGCGATGCGGAACGCGTCCCTCGATGCCTTCGGGCACGAGCTTCTCGTCCGCGGTGCCGCCTTGACCGTAGCGATCCTTGCTGCCCTTCTTCATGGCGCCGAGCGAGCCCATGCCACGGTACACCTTGTAGCTGCGACCCTGGTAGAGAACCAGATCGCCGGGCGACTCGTCCGTGCCAGCGAAGAGCGAGCCGATCATGACGCAGCTTGCGCCCGCCGCGATCGCCTTCGTGACGTCCCCCGAGAACTTCACGCCGCCGTCGGCGATGATCGGCACGTCGTGCGCGTCGGCCGCGGCGACGCAGTCCGCGATGGCCGTGATCTGCGGTACGCCAACGCCTGCCACCACGCGTGTCGTGCAGATCGACCCAGGGCCGATGCCGACCTTCACGCCGTCCGCGCCTGCCTCGATGAGCGCGCGCGTACCCTCTGCGGTCGCGACGTTGCCAGCGATGATCGGCACCTTCGGGTGCTCGTGCTTCGTGTGGCGGACCGCGTCCAGTACGCCGCGCGAGTGACCGTGCGCCGTGTCCACGACGATCACGTCCACGCCGGCCGCGACGAGCGCATCCACGCGCGCCTGCCGATCTGGTCCCGGGCCGACCGCTGCGCCGACCTTGAGGCGCCCGTGCTGGTCCTTCACGGCGAGCGGGTTCTTGTCCGCCTGCAGGATGTCCTTGATGGTGATGAGCCCGACGAGACGTCCGCCTTCGTCGATGACGAGCAGCTTCTCGATGCGGTGCTTGTGGAGGAGCTCCTTCTTGCGCTCGTTCGACACACCGGGGGACACCGTGATGAGCTCCTTCGTCATCAGCGCGGAGACTGGCTGATCCAGGTTCTGTTCGAAGCGAATGTCGCGCGCGGTGAGGATGCCCACGGGCCTGTCGCCGTCCGTCACCGGCACGCCGCTGATGTCGTGCTCGTGCATGATGTGGAGCGCGTCGCGGAGCAGGGTCGTCGCGCGGACGGTGATGGGGGATGCGACCATTCCGCTCTCCGCGCGCTTCACCTTCTCCACCTCGCGGGCCTGCACCTCGGGGGACAGGTTCTTGTGGATGATGCCCAGGCCACCCAGCCGCGCCATCGTGACGGCGGCGCGGGCCTCGGTCACCGAGTCCATTGCGGCGCTCACCAGCGGGATCTCCAGCTCGAGCCCGCGACAGAGGCGTGAGCGCGTGCTCACGTCACGTGGAAGGACGTCGCTGTAACCAGGAACCAGAAGGACGTCGTCGAACGTGAGGCAGTCGCGAAGGGGACCAAGGGCCATAGGACACTCCTTGCGAGCCCCTTCTAGTCGCAAAAAAACCGCTGGTCTACGGGCCTTGGCGAAAGGAGCTAAACTCTCCGCAGCGAAATGCCGCCGAAATGCCGCGAGCTCAGTCGGGGATCTTCGCGCCTTTTTCGGCTTGCTCTTCGCGGTAGGTGTCGAGGCCTTCGTTGAAGCTCGCGGCGACCTCGGGGTCGAACTGTGTCGCCGAGCAGCGCTCGATCTCGGCCACGGCTACCTCGTGAGGCAGCGCGCGGCGGTATGCGCGGTCGCTCGTCATCGCGTCGTAGGTGTCGGCCACCGCGATGATGCGCGCGATGATCGGGATGTCGTTGCCGCGCAGCTGCAGCGGGTAGCCGCGGCCGTCCCAGCGCTCGTGGTGCAAGTGCACTCCCGGGACGAGCGGGTTCAAGAACTTGATGGGCTCGAGGATGTCGCGCCCGAAGCCGGGGTGGCCTTTGAAGATCTCGTACTCGTCCTGGGTGAGCTTGCCAGGCTTGTTGAGGTTCATCACGCAGCCGATCTTGCCGATGTCGTGCATGAGCGCGCTCTGGCGCACGACCTCGACCATGTCGACCGGGAGGCCAAGGCGGACGGCGAGGTACATCGCGTACGTGGCGACGCGCTCGGAGTGACCGGCGGTGTAGCGATCCATCTTGTCGATCGCGGACGCAAGGCCCTGGATGGTCTGCTGGAACGTTGCGCGCAGATCCTCGTAGAGGCGCGCGTTCTCGATCGCGGCGGCAGCGCGTGACGCGACGATGGAGAGCATCTTGCGCTGCCCTTCGTCGAAGCGCTTGTGCTTCGCGAAGCTGGCGACGCCGATCCATCCGAGCAGCCGCGCCTTCATGCGGAGCGGCACGCAGAGCAGCGAAGTGATGTCGACCTCTGGCGGGCGGGAGAAGAAGCGCAGGCTCTTCTGGCCGTGCTCGAGGAGCATGGTGTCGGCCGCGAAATGCGAGATGAAGGCCTTCGGGTCCAGCGCGCCGTAGTCCGCGCGCGGCGCGTCGGACGCGCTCACCCGTGGCCCTTCTCCAGCGGAACCGCCGATGATCTCGATCTTTCTCTTGGGGCCAGCAGGGCTGATGAGGTGCTGCCGCTCGAAGTAGCCGCCCTCGCCGTCGTCGAGCCAGGTGGACACGAGGTCGCCGTGGATCTCGTTCAGCGCGGTCTCGCCAACGGTCGCGAGGACCTCGTCCAGCGACAGGCTCGCCTGGATGGCCTCGCTCACCTTGTAGAGGGACAGGGCCTCCTTGAGGCGCAGGTTCTCGGCGGAGAGGCGCTGCTTCTCCAGACCGCGCTGCACGACATGGATGACCTCCTCCACCTTGAACGGCTTCAGGATGTAGTCGTACGCGCCACGCTTCATCGCGTCGATCGCGGTCTCGACCGTGCCGAAGCCGGTCATGATGACGGTGAGCGCGTGCGGCGCCGCATGGCTGATCGCCTCGAGCAGCTCGATGCCACCCATGCGCGGCATCTTCAGATCACTGATGATGAGATCGTAGTGCGCGTGATTGAGCTCATTCAGGGCGGCCGCGCCGTCCTCTGCCGTGCGCACGACGTAGCCTTCCATGCCGAGGAAGTCCGCGAGGATGTCGCGGATGAACTTCTCGTCGTCCACGACAAGGACGCGGGGGCGATCTTCGAGTGCTGTCACAGGCTGCTGAACGATCATAATCAAACCGCGCGATTCGTGGGAGAAAAGACGCGCGGCGTCATTGTAGCCCTCGCGTGTCCGCGCGGCGACAACCCTTTTGCCACAGCCACGTATGCCTTCCCTTGCCTGGCGCGGCGTGGCCCTGCGTGGCTTGCGTGCGCCGCGTGCGCTGACTAGCGTCGCTCGACATCGATGGGCAAACCGGCGCTCGATCCCAAGCGAACCTATGTAGCGGCCGCGTTTCTGGCTGTGGTGGCGAGCCTCGTCTGGATCGCGCTTGGACACAATCCGTTGATCACGGAGCCCGCGCTCGGGCTGATCCCGGGGCCCGCGCTCGTCGCCCTGTCGGTCGCCCTCGGTATCGTGGTCGCTGCGATCTCCGTTCGCCTCACGCGCCGGCTCGCGGAGCACGTGGACTGGGCGCGCGAGCTCGCGAGAAGTCTGCGGACGCGTCTATCGGGTACCAGCACCGCGGAGCTCCTGCGCACGGCTGTGCTCGTGGGCGTGACCGAGGAGATCTTCTTCCGTGGCATCCTGCAGCCCGTCGTCGGGATGTGGGTCGCCGCGTTTGCGTTCGGCCTGGTGCACGCGGGGCCGGGACGAACGCGCGTCTTCTACGCCGCGTGGGCCGCGCTCACCGGGTTGTCGTTCGGCGCGATCTTCTGGCTCACCGGCAGTATCGCCGGACCCATCCTCGCGCACGTCGTCATCAACGCAGCGAACGCCCTCTACCTGCGCGATCTCGCCGCCGAGCCTCGCCGCCGCCGCGCCCTCGGCGGACTGCTTTCTCGCTGAGCTAGAAGGTCGAGTCGAGGCCGAAGTACGGCACCCAATGCGGATCGATCGTGAGCCGGCGCGCGACGTGAACGCGCAGCGCCAGCGGCAAGCGCCAGAGCGCGAGCTGCGCGATGGCGGCGCCGCCCGCGGAGGCCGGGAGCTTCGCGCCGTCGAAGAACGTGGCGAGCGTGCCGAAGCCCTCCAGCGCGAACCCGCGAAGGAAGAAGGACGGGAACAGCCAGAACGACGAGGCCGTGCCCACATCCGTCACGATCGGTATTCGAAGGCGCGCGTCCGCGGCGCCCATGCGCGCGACGAAGAACGGTCGGTCCTCGAAACCGAACAGCGGCTCGTAGAATCGGATCGTGGGCGGCAGATCGATCGCCCGCGGATCATCGAGCGCAACGCGCGCATCCCCCGTGCCGTCCTGCGCATGCACGCCAGTCGCACCGCCGCCGCCCACCTGCAGGAAGCCATCCGTGCTGGGCACGCCGACGAGCTGCCGCGTGCGCGCGGAGAGCGCGATGGTGGGGCGCCGCAGGAACGGGACGGGGAGATAGCCGACGATCTGCCCACGCACATCACCCACCTCGGAGGACCGGCCGGAGATGGCGCTCGGATAGAACGCCCCGCGCGCCGTGGCCACGATTCCGCGTCGCGCGCCCGAGTATGGCGTGGACTCGACGGCTGCATACGTCGCGCCCACGAACGGGCCCGCTGCGCGAAGCGTGCGAAAACCCGTACGCTCGAGCGCGTCGCCGTTCACGCCAAAAGAGATCTCGTTCGTGAAGAACGGGCGCGTGACCTTGACCTGCGCGGTGTTCTCGCGTGAGGTGTAGTCGAAGCCCGCCGACGGAGCAGGGAGGGTGAGGTTCTCGCG
The DNA here is from genome assembly GCA_025355005.1 of Myxococcales bacterium. Classification (GTDB taxonomy): domain Bacteria; phylum Myxococcota_A; class Polyangia; order Polyangiales; family Polyangiaceae; genus JANXLV01. Next base: position 52,385 of record JANXLV010000338.1, read on the forward strand.
CGACGCCGTCGTGCTGAGCTCTGCGCCGATGTGCCAGGGCGCGAGCTCCGCCGTGAGGTACGCGACGCGCGCGTTCGGCAGCGTCGTCTTCACGTTGTAGTCGAAGCCGAGCCCCCACTTGTGGAACCCCAGGCGATCACCGCCGCTCGCTGCCGCGGAGATGACGACGCCCGTGTCACCCAGCGACGTGACACCTGCGCCGCGGCTCTGCGGGAACCAGATGTGGTCGAGATGCGAGTAGCGTTCGTCAGCGAGCACCTTCGGCGTCGCGTCGTCGGTGGGAAGCGGTCCGCCCGGAAGGCCGCGTGCAGGAAACGGGAGAGGTGCGGCGGGTGTTCCGGAATCGATCGCGATCTCGTCCAACGTCCACGACCAGCCAATGCGGTTCATGAAGCGCACGTGCCCGCGCGCCGCGCAGGGGTTCGTCGCCAGATAGGGCGCGGAGGTCACGCGCGTCGTGGTCCCTGCGCCGAGGTCCGCGCGGAAGATCTGCATGCGGCCTTCGGACTCGGCTGCGTAGAGCACGTGCCCATCGTCTTGCCACGAGGGGTCAAGCTCCCACGCCTCCGTCTTTCGCGGCGTGACGACGGGCGTCGTGTCCTCCGCGCCGACGTCGGTGATCTCGCCTTGCCCGCGAGGCAGCTCACCAAGTCGGCGTCCGTCCCTGGCGTCGAACAGCATGATGCGGAAGCTCTGACCGTCGAACACGGTCGCCGCGAGCCGCTTGCCATCCGGAGACACGCGCGGCGCGGTCGGATAGACGCGCGGCCCCAGATCGTCCAGGTAGTGGGGCGTCTTCGTGTCGATCTCGAACGCGGCGAGCTCGAAGCGATCACCGTGCGCGCGTGAGAAGTAGTACGTGCGTCCATCCGGCGAGACGGACCCGCCAACGCCGCCCAGGTCCGGGTAGACGATCTCCACGCGCTTCGCGGCGAGGTCCACGCGCGCAAGCTTCGCGACCTGGGCGATGTCGCCCTGATCGACGATTGTAAAATACAGGTAGTTGCCGTCCTTCGTGAACGAGAGCCCGCTCACCATCAGCGCCGACGCGTCCAGGATGTGGCGGCCCGGGAGCACGTCCGTCAGGTTCTCCTCGAAGACCGGATCGCCGTTCGCGCCCCGCACAACCAGCCGCGTCGGCGAGTCGAGGCCGGAGACTATCTCGGCCTCCCGTCCCTCCGGCTCGCAGGTGGTGCGCGCGTACGACTCCAGGCTGCGGAGCTCCTTCTGGCCATCGGGGCGAGCCTTCACGGGGTACCGGCGCATGGTCTCCGCCGCGAAGTCGTCGATGAGGCCAGACAGATCCTTCGGATACACGTTGCCGAAGCGCGGGTTCACGCCGAACGGAAACAGGATCGAGTCACCCTGGTTCGTCACCACCGTCCACAGGCGCTCTTCGCCGTACGTGCGCGCCAGGTAGTCGATGAAGTGACTGCCAACCAGGTAGTTTGCTCCGTACGGCACCTCGCGCGAAAGCTCGTGCAGCCATCCACCGTTTGGCTTCTTTCCCGCCACGCCCGCTGCGAAGAGCCCATGCCAGTACGGCGAGCCGAGTCGGCCGACACCGCCCTGCAGCTTGGTCTCGTAGTAGACGGCAAGGCCTTCCCAGAACCACGAGTCGAGCCCGATCTGCGGCGTGTAGATGCTGCCGAACACGTCATTCACGAGCTTCGGCACGCCCGCATTCTGGTGGCTTTGCACCCAGTGCGTGAGCTCGTGGCAGCCGATGAACGATGGATCGGGCGGGATGCCGAGCACCTCGAACACCTCTGCCGTCGTGACCGTCGGCACCACGCCGAATGCCTCCACGCCGCCGGCTGCCGGCGCGACGTACGCGTTGTTGAGCGGCGTGGGCGGCAACACGATCCGCGCCTTCTCGTCGACGTTCCCGCCGTGGATGTGAGCGGCCGCGCGCAGCCTCCCGAGGCAAGCCTCGTAGCGTGACGCGATCCGGAGAGTCTCGTCTCGCGCCTCTTTCGGGTAGTAGAGCACCAGGTGCTCCGTCTCGAGCCGCTGCATGTCCGAATGCGCGATCGCCGTCTGCGTGGCCACGTCGAACCGAGCTGGAGCCGTCGCACATCCAGCCAAGAACACCGAGATCGCGACCGGCTTCCAGATTGACACTGTTGTTTACCGGACGGTGGAGACCGCGGCGATGCCGTCGTCTATCGTGCGCACGAGCTCGTGCTGGAGCGAGCGCAGTGCGGAGAGTGAGCCTTCGAGCGTGCCGGTAGCGACGATGTGCTCGCGGTCGAGCGCCTCGTTCTGTTCGTCGAGCTCCTTCTGTAGCGAGGTGACCTGGAAGCCAAGATCCTCCACCACGCCGCGGGCGCGCGCCTCCTCCTCCACCAGCGCAGCTTCCTCCCACACGCGCACGTCCGCGTTGCCGCTCACGGGGCCCGATGCGAGGGTCTCGCGCCGGATGCGCACAGCGTCGAGGTGCGCGCGCTCGCGCGAGCGGTCGCGGACCAGCACGTCGATCGCGTGACCCAGGTTCGTGCGGAACTCGCGGCCGTGGGCCTCCAGGCGGTCCACCTCCGACTGGAGATCGGCGACAGACCGCGACGCCTTCTCGATGCGAGGGACCAGGTAGCTCGCCACCTCCGCGAGCTCGCCAGCACGCGCGGCCTGCCCGGTGAGTCCGCGCTTCCTCGCGCGGTTGATGGCCTCCTCCAGCTCGCGCAGCGCGGAGGACCACTTCATCGACATCTCGCGTGTGACGAGCTTGCCGACGTTCGCCGTGAGCGCGCGGTGTTGGGCGCCCGCGCTCTCGACGCTGACGAATTGACTGACCGCCGCGACGGAGTCGACGAGCGTGTGCATCTCCTCGCGCGCCTCGCCCACGGGCGTCGCGGGAGGGATCGGCTCGGCCGCGGGGATCTGGCTCGCGCTCCGGCGCGGGGGCGCGGACGTGTTGTGCGGCTGATAGCGACGCAGGATGTCGATCAATGCATCATGCACGGCATATGCGTCGTGCGGACGGTTGTCCGGCTTGCGCGCGAGCATGCGGAGGATGAGCGACTCCAGGTCTGGCGGCAGACCAGCGACCTTCGTCGACGGCGGGATGGGCGCCGCAGTGAGCGGCTTCAGGAGCATCTCGGCCTGACCGCGCGCGTCGTAGGGCAGGCTGCGCGTCACCATCTCGTAGATGAGGATGCCCAGCGAATAGAGGTCCGCGCGCGCGTCGATGGGCACACCTTCCACATACTCCGGCGCGATGTACCCCGGCGTGCCGAAGAGCTGCTCCGAGAACGTGAGGCTCGGCATGTCTACGAGCTTGGCGATGCCGAAGTCCATCAGCTTCACACCCTCGTCGTCGAAGGCGGGTACGAGCATGATGTTCTCGGGCTTCAGATCGCGGTGGATCACCTGCATCTGGTGCGCGCGTGCGAGGGCGCTCGAGATCTGGATCGCGATCTTCACGGCGCGCTGCCACGGCATCGCCTCGCGCTGGAGCGCCGCGAGCAAGGACTCGCCCTCGACGTACTCCATCACCAGGTACGCGACGCCGTCTGCTTCGCCGAGGTCCGTGATCTCGACGATGTTCTTGTGGTTGATGCGATTCACCGCGCGAGCCTCGCGCAGGAAGCGCTCGCGGTAGGCTGGATTCAAGCTCAGATTCTGGTGCAGGATCTTGATCGCCGACATCCGCTCGATGATGACGTGGCGCGCCAGGTACACCGTCGACATGCCGCCGGCGCCGAGGCGCTTGATGAGGCGGTAGCGCGCGGCGATGGTGCGACCGAGGTAGCGGTCTGTGCTCTTCTTCAGCGTCTGCCCATCCGCCGGACAAAACGAGGCGGTGTCCTCGTAGATCTCGCTGCAGGTGGGGCAGACCTTCACGCGGCGAGCATAGCTCGGGTTTTCTCCGTCGTGGAATCTACGGTTTCACACGCCCTGGTCGGGAAGGCCGCCGAAAAGGCCCCACAAACGCAGGAGCCACACGACGACCGCGAGCAGGACGGTGCGCGTGAGCGCGGACGTGAGAAACGTCCCGACGCGCCCGTCGCCCAGGTGGCGCAGCGAGCCGTCCCGGTAAACGACCCACACCGCGCGCGCGCCCATCCCGAGCATGAGCGCGATCGCGAGCGGCGCGATCGGGTTGTTGCGCAGCACCTCGACTGGATCAAGCGCGAGCAGCGCACGGCCGGCGCGCGACGAGCCGCACCCCGGGCACGGCACGTGGAACAGCCCGTACATGGGGCACTTGACGAGGCCCGAGCCGAGCACGCCGAAGAACAGCAACACGCCCGCGGCAGTCGTGAGCGTCAGCGGGATGCGGGAGGACAGTGATGGAGAGGGTGAGGTAGGAGGCACGGCGTTGGGCAGGTGGAGGGCACGGCGTTGCGCAGCGAGGCCAACGGAGGAATGCTGACGAGAGCATAATTATCGTTTTGGCATCCTGTTAAGCTGTGCGATGCTTTTTTCGCGAGTGAGCGCAGCGTGCGCTCCTCTCTTTTTTCGAGAGGGCGAGACCCATGGACATGCAGAACGGGATCCAGACAGCGGGTGGTTACGGTCCCCCCGGCGGCGGCGGCGGTTACGGTGGTCCCCCCGGCGGTGGCGGCTACGGCGGTCCCCCGGGCGGCGGTCCTCCTCCCGGCGGCGGCGGCTATGGTGGTCCTCCTCAGGGCCCGCCCGGCGGCTACGGTCCTCCGGGTGGTGGCGGCTTCGGTCCTCCAGGTGGTGGCGGCTTCGGTCCTCCAGGTGGACCTCCTCCGGGTGGCGGCTACGGCGCGCCTCCTCCGGGCGGCTATGGTGGCGGTCCGCCGCCGTACGGCGCTCCTGGCTTTGGCCCTGGCGGTCCCGGATTTCCCGGCGGCCCCATGATGCCGGGCGCTGGCGGCGACGTGAACACCACGATCCCGCTCGTGCTCTCCATCCTGCTCGTGTTCCCGTGCTGCAATCTCCTCTTCGGAGTTCCCGCGCTGGTCTTCGCGATCCAGGCAGGCAACGCGAAGAAGGCGGGTGACTTCGAGACCGCGCGCAGCAAGGCGAAGATCTCGTACATCATCATGGGCGTCGGCATGGCCCTTTCGGTCGTCGCCGGTATCGTCCAAGCCGCCATGAACAACTAAACCAGCATCGCCTCGAACCGTGGGGCATCCCGGGAGGCTTCGTTTTGGCCTGCGCGCGGTGCTCACGGACGGAAGTCCGTTCCGCGCCGTGCTCGTCCAAAGCCTCGCCTGCCGGGCGCCTCCGGTCCGATGCGACGCTGTTTCCCCTTTTGCGCGTGAGACCCGTTCGGGAGATCATTCTCTCGGACGGGTTTTGCTTTTGAGGCTCACGTGATCGCGTTCCAGACGGTGCGGATTTCTTTGGTCACAGCGAGGTAGCGCCGGAGCAGGCCTTCTTGTGCGGTGCCGCGTGGGCCGTCGCGCATGCCCATTCGTCTTGCGAGGAGGGTGAGGCCGAAGGCGCCTTCGTCGAGCAGCGTATTGCTCGTGCCGGAAAGCACGCGCAGGCGTTGTTCGAGGCGACGGAGAAAGATGTATCCTTCACGCATCGTCCCCGCGGCCAGCGCCTCCATGTAGCCGCACGCCTCGAGCGCGAAGAGCGCGTTCTCGGTGTCCGTGGTGCGCACGCGCGGATCCTTGCCGTGCTTCATCTGCAGGTACTGCACCGCGAACTCCACGTCCGTGATGCCGCCGTGCCCCAGCTTCAAATCGTAGCGCGCGCGTCCCTTCAGCTGACGTTCGCCTGCCAGCTCCAGCTCCATGCGCTGGCGCATCTCTGCGATCTTCTCCTTCGGCGGCGCGCCTCCTTCGTACGCCACCCGATGTGCGACCTCGAGCACGCGCGCGCCCAGCTGCGCGTCGCCGGCCGCGAACCGCGCCTTGAGGAGCGCTTGCCGCTCCCAGTCCTCCGCTCTTCCAACCTGGCCACCCAGGCCGTGATACCGCGCGAACGCATCCACCGACACGACGAGGAGGCCCTGGTTTCCGGAGGGGCGCAGCCGCGCATCGAGCTCGTAGCCCGGGCCATCCCCATGTGGCGCACCCAGGAGACGCATCACGCGCTGGGCGCTCCGCACGTACGCCTCGGCCTGCTCCTCCTCGCCTTCGTACACGAAGAAGAGATCCAGATCCGACCCATAACCAAGCTCGCGTCCGCCGAGCTTGCCCATCGCGATCACCGCGAGGCCGCCACCGAGCCCTCGCTCCGCAAGCGCCGCCGCCGTCGCGCGTTCCAGTGTCGCATCTGCGAGCTCGGACAGCACGAACGCCGCCTCGCGTGTGGTGAGCTCGCCGCCCAGGTCCGCGAGGCCCACCTCCAGCATCACGCGGCTCTTCGCGCGGCGCAGCGCGGTGACCAACGTGTCGATCTGATCATCCTCCGCGGATGCCGCGGCGCCTCGCGCTGCCAGCTCCTCCTCCAGTGCCGCGCGCGCATCGCCGGGGCCGGGCGCGCGCCGCAGGAAGAGCAGGCGATCCATCAGCTCCGGCTGCGCCAGGAGGGACTCCGCCAGGAACGAGCTCGCGCCGAAGAGGCTCACCACGCGTCGCGTCGCGCGCCCATCCGTTGCCAGCGCGCGCGCATAGATGCTCGGCGTGACGAGCCGCGCGAAGAAGCTCGTGAGCAGGCGTGCGGCCTGTTCCGGATCCGCCGCGTCGGAGATCGCGAGCAGCAGGTTCTCTGCAAACCCCGGGAACGAGTCCCGCGTCTTCGGTCCGAGCGGAAAATCCGGCCTTCGCGCGAGCACCACGAGGTGCCGTCCGAGGTCCGGGCCTGCGGCCTCACGCATGCCGGCTGGAAGCGCCGCGAGGACCGCGGCCTCGTCGTGCTCATCCAGCGCCGCGAAGAGCTTCTGGATCGAAAGGTCAGGCGGCGCGTCCTCCGCGAGCGACAGAGAGGCGAGGAGCTTCGAGATGGTGCCGCGCACGCGCTCGGTCTCCCGCGCGAGCGCCGCGCCGTCGGCGAGGCCCACGGAGCGGGCCACCACGTCCACGATCTCCGGACCGGGAAACTCGTGCGTCTGGCGCATGGTTGCAAACTGCACGCGATGCTCCAGGCGGCGGAGGAACACGTAGCCCTCGATCAGCGTGCGCATCTCGCGCTCGGTCACGAAGCCGCGCGAGCGCAGCCTGCGCACGGCTTCGAGCGTGTTCTGCTTCCGCAGCTCCTCGTCACGACCGCCCCAGATGAGCTGCAGCGACTGTACGAAGAACTCGGCCTCGCGAATGCCGCCCGAGCCGAGCTTCAGATCCGTCTCCGGTGCGCCCTCCGCGCGTGCGCGCACGACCAGCTCGGTGAGCTCGCGTGCGATGTGCGGATTCACCTCGCGCCGCCACACGAACGGATGCAGGGCAGCGAGCGCGCGCATGCCGAACGCAAGATCTCCGGCGACAGGCCGCGCGCGCAGCAGCGCCGCACGCTCCCACGTGCGCCCCCACGTCTCGTAGTAGCGCTCGAGCGCGCCAAGCGAGTTGACCAGCGGGCCGCGTGTTCCCTCCGGCCGGAGCCGCATGTCCACGCGCCAGACGATCCCGTCGTCCGTCACCTCTTCCAGCGTACCGACCATGCGCTGCGTCGTTCGCGTCATGAGCTCGTGCACGGACAGGTCCGTGGCGCCCGCTGTCTCGTGGACGACCGTGCCGTCGTCGCTCTCGTAGACGACGAGCAGGTCCACGTCGCTCCCCGCGTTCAGTTCACGGCCACCGAGCTTTCCCATGCCGATGACCGAGAGCCCGATCGGCGTGCCCTCAGGGGAGATCGGGCGGCCGAACCGCTTCTCGGCCCAGAGGCGCGCCTCGGACACGGCGACCTCGATGCACACCTCCGCGAGATCGGCGAGCTCACGCGCGGTGGTGTCCACATCCACGTCTGCATAGAGCAGCTCGCGCAGCGCGACGCGCGTCTTCTCCCGCGCCGCAAACTCTCGAAGGCGCTTCTGGACCAGCGCCGCGTTCTCCAGATCCGACAGCTGCGAGAAGAAAGCCTTCTTGTAGGTGCGAAGATCGCGCGCGATCTTCGTGCCTCGTGCGAGCTTCTCCAGATCAAGGGCCTTGGTGGTCCGTGCGAGCTCGGGATACGCGCAGGTGATCAGCGCGCCCAGGTCCCTGGCGTCGTCCGTGACGGAGGCCGCATCTGCACGCGAGAGAAATCGCGCGCGGTAGCTCTCCGCGTCTGCTCCAGCCAGCGTCGTGAGCAGACGCACGGCCGGCTTCGGCGCGCCCCTGTCAGAAGCTCGGACCATAGAGCCGGAACATCATGATCACGCACCAGTCGACGAGAGCGTGGGAGATGATCGCTGGCCACAGGCGCCCCCAGCGCCGCGTCATGTAGCCCCAAACGAGGCCCGCACCAAGCGCTGCCGCCGGAAGCAACGGGTTCCAGCCGGCCCCGGTGCGGAGCGCGATCGCCGTGGGCAGCTGCGCGGCCGCGAAGAGCACCGCGCTGTAGATCCACGCGCGACGAGAGCCGAGCATTCCCTCGAGGAGCGCCGGCACCACGCCGCGAAAGACCAGCTCTTCGGCGATCGCTGCGAGCGCCATGGCCACCACGACGGCAGGCACGTGGTCCTTCAAGATCTTCGGGTCGCCGATCTGCAGGTACACGCGGAGCAGCCAGCTTGCGCGGCTCGAGGTGAGCGGCATGAAGAAGTGCGTTGCCGCAAAGGCCGTGGCGAAGATGCCCAGCGCGGCGAGGAACCCGCGCGTGAAGTCACCAGGGCGGAACGTCACCAGCGGAATGAGGAGCTCTTCGCGATGTAGCAGGTACGCGCCGACGATCCCGACGGCCAGCGTGGGCCCGACACCGAGGAGCGCCACGCGTACCGTGCCTGCGATCTCCTCGCTGCAGGCGAGGTAGCTGGCGATGGCGACAACCACCACCGTGAATCCGACGAAGCCGAGGTTCCTGAAGCGATCCATCAAAGCGTCCGATTCACTGCCACACGATGATCTTGGCCGCGAGCAGCAGCTCCACGGCGCGGAGCACATCACCCGCGCCCACCTGGCCAGGCTTCACGATCGAGAGCAGCAGATCGCGAAGCGACACCGCCCTGACCGTGCCGATGATCACCGACTGGACGACGGGCGGCCAGACCAGGTTCTCCGCGAGTGGATTCCTGGGCGTCGGGAGCAGCGTGCGATCCAGATGCGTGCGATAGCGCTCCACAGGCGAGTCGGTGGGCTCGCGCGCCTCCAGCCCAGCGAGGATGAGCGTGGGCAGCTCCTGATCGAGCGGGAACTCCACGTGCGGCGCCTGCTGACCGCGGTAGAAGGTGATCTTGCCCTGCTTCCAGAGGAAGAGGTCGGTCACGCGATCGCGCCCCTGCTCGCGGATCGCGCGGAAGATGTCCACGGGCCCAACGAGGCCGAGCGAGATGAGCGTGTCGCCCATGCGGCCGCCGTAGCGCGGGAGGACGGCGAGCGCGAGATCCAGCTCCTCGCGCGCGAGCTTGCCGCGGCGGACCAGGTACTCACCGAGGAGCTCGCTCGCGTTGCTGGATGCGACGTGATGGAGCTTGCCGCCAACGAAGTAGAGCTCCTTGCGTGCGGCGTCGCCGTGGTCGTCGCGTGCGCGCTCTGCGAAGAGGACGCCGGTCTCGCGGTTCAGAAAGACGCGGACGAGCACGTCGGCCATGCGGCCGCTTCCGTCGCCCCCTGCGCCCAGGTCGTCGAGGAAGTCCGGCGCGCCAGGGCCCGACACTTCGTTGGTGGTCGCGCCGCCCGCGGTGACCGGCGGGAGGAAGCGCGCGAGGTCCTCGATGTCGGCGAGGTCCTTCATGGGCGCGCCCATGTACGCGACCTTGTCGCCGCGACCGATGGTGCCGGTCGCGAGCGCCTCCATCAGACGCGCAAACGTCCACGGTCCGTGGCGCACGCCTTGTGTCGTCTCCACGAACGACGGAAGGAGACCGTACTCGCCGGTCTTCTGCTCGTCCTCGTCGTCGTCACCGGCGACGGCATCCGGTGGGTGAATGCTGGAGGGCGGCGCGCCGGAGCGCGGGTCCTCCGCGTTGACGGCGAGCATGGAGTCCGTGGACGTGAGCTTCTGCACGCGGCGCACGTGATCGGCGAGGTCGGCGCGGGCCACCGAACCACTCGCGGCGAAGGGCGCGAGCATGGAGGCAAACTCCGCTGCGTCCTTGTAGCGGTTCGTCGGCTCGCGAGAGAGCGCGCGCTCCACCACCTCGTAGAGGCCGGCGGGGAGCTTGCCGCGCACCTCGGCGAGCGCGCCGATATTGCAGTCGCGAATGGCGAGCAGCACGGCGAGCTGTCCGCTGCCCGGAAATAGCGGCTTCCCGAGCAGCATCTCCGCGAGCACGGTGGCGAGGCTGAAGAGGTCTGCGCGCTGGTCCGCAGTCTCACCGGCGACCTGCTCGGGTGCGAGGTAGGCGAACTTGCCCTTGATGACCTGGCCCTGCTCGCTGCGAAGCGTGATGCGCGAGAGCGACCGCGCGATGCCGAAGTCGCCGAGCTTCACGTGCCCGTCTTTCGCCAGGTAGATGTTGGAGGGCGAGATATCGCGATGGACGATGGTGAGCTCGCCGCCCTCTGGATCCTTCGCCGCGTGCACGGAGGTGAGCGCGCGCAGCACCTCCTGTGCGATCCACACGGCCACGCCCACGGGCAGGAGCAGGCTGTCCTGGCGCATGCGGCGCAGGAGGCGGTAGCCGTCCACGCCGTCCACGTATTCCATGGCCAGATACGGCTCGCCGCTGTCGTCCACGCCGGCGCGGAAGACCTTCACGACGTTCTCGTGGCGGATCGACTGGTGGAGCTTCGCCTCGCGCTCGAACATGGTCCGACCCTGGGCGTCGCGCGCGAAGTGCGGCAGAAGCCGCTTCACGATCACGCGCGCGGGCATGCTCGCGTCTGCTTCGATGGGCCGGGCGAGGTAGACCTCGGCCGTACCGCCGACAGCGATGCGCGCATCCAGGTAGAAGGGGCCGAATCGGTTCGAGGGGAGGGTCATCGGACGGACGAGCGACCCCACTTCACTTAGCAAAGAACGGTCTCGTTTACGAGGCACGGAAATCGTCTTATACAACACTCGAATCGTGGTTCCCGAACGCGCACACCGCTCCATCTGGGCCCTCTCGGCCCTCTCGCTCTGCTCCGCCTTGTCGTTCGCCGCGTGTGAGGGCTGCAAGGGCGGCGGCTCGGTCGGGACCAACACGCCCAATGGCAACGGCCAGAATGCCACGCAGGACAGCGGGCGCCCCACGCTGCGGCTCTACCTGGTGTCGAACCTCGCGGGCGCCCTCGAGCCATGCGGATGCGTGAAGGACCAGCTCGGCGGGTTCGATCACTTTGCAGCGCTGGTGGAGAAGGAGCGGGGCGGCGCGGACGCGACCGCTGTCCTCACCGCAGGGCCGACGTTCTTCATGGATCCGGATCTCACGCCCGACAAGAAGGCGCAGGACGTGACGCGCGCGGAGGCGCTCGCCGCCGCGCTGAAGCAGGTGGGGCTCGTGGCGCTCGCGCCCGCGAAGAACGACTACGCCGCAGGGAATGCCGAGCTCGACAAGCTCGTGACGCTGAGCGGCGGCTCCGCGCTGTTCGCGAACCGCACCGCGCCTCCGTCGCCCGTCACCTCGCGCGTGTTCGAGGCGAAGGGCATCAAGGTTGGCGTGATCGGCGTGAGCGGCCTCTCTGCTGATTTCTCGGTGCCCGGCGTCACCGTCGACACGGCCGAGAACGCCGTGAAGGCAGAGGCGAAAAAGCTCGCCGCCGGTGGCACCGACGCGATCGTCCTGCTCGCGAGCATGAAGCGCGGCGAGGTGAAGCGCATCGCGGACGCCGTACCCGAGCTCACGCTGATGGTCGTGGGCGCCCCCGAGCAGCGCGGCGAAGCAAACACCAAGCCCGCCACGCCCGAGAGCGTCAACGACGTGCTCGTCGTGGAGACCGCGAACCACCTGCAGACGGTCACCATCGTCGATCTCTGGAAGCGGCCCGACGGGGGAAGGTTCGTGGACGGCACCGGCGCGGCGCAGGGCATGAAGCGCGAGGAGCTCACGCGACGCATCCAGGAGCTGAAGGAGAAGATCGCGGACTGGGAGCGCGGAGGCACCATCGCCGCCGCCGACATCGCGGCACGCAAAGCGGACGTCACGAAGCTCGAGGCGGAGCTCGCCGCCGTGAAGGATCCGCCGCCGCCGGAGAAGAAGAGCTTCTATCGCGTGACGTCGCGCGACATCCGCACGGATCTCGGCGTCGACCCCAAGACGAAGGACGTCCTCGCCACGTATTACAAGAAGGTGAATGACGACAACAAGGTCGCGTTCGCGGGGCGCAAGCCAAAGCCGGCGGCCGCGGGTGAGGCGTCGTACGTGGGCATCGACTCGTGCGACGGTTGCCACGAGGAGCCGGTGGACGTCTGGAAGAAGACGTCGCACTCGCACGCATACAAGACGCTCGC
>JANXLV010000347.1 GCA_025355005.1 Myxococcales bacterium
GGTGTTCGAGCGCCTCAACGATCCGGGACAGGCCCTCGCCGAATGGCAGAAGGCCTACTCCGCCGACAAGGAACAGTTCGACTGGGACTACGAGTACGGCGACCTGCTCCTCGACAAGGGCCAGACGGGACAGGCAGCGACGGTCCTCGCGGATGCCGTGCGCGTGGGCGAAGCGGCGACCGCCCATCCCGGACGTCTCTACCTCGCGCACCTGGGGTACGCCCGGGCGCTGAAGAAGCTCGGAAAGAAGTCCGAGGCAGCGACGCACTTCAAGCTGTACCTCGAGACCGCACCGCCGAACGATCCGGATCGCACCGAGGCCAAGGTCGAGTACGCCAGCGTCTCAGGCGGCCACTAAAACCAGCAGTACCAGCAGTTCAGGCGTTCGCGGCGGCAGCGTCGTCCAGCTCCTTCGCCATTCGTGCGAAGGCCGTGACGTCCAGCGTCTCGCCGCGCGCGTCGAGCGAGATGCCCGCGCGCTCCGCCGCGGCGTGGAGCTCGGCGTCGGGTAGCAGGCCGCGCCACGCGTTGCGCAGTGTCTTGCGGCGCGCCTGGAACGCGCGGGACACGGCGGATTTGAGGCCCTTCGTCTCCTCGCACACGGCAGGTCGGCGCGCGGTGAGGACGACGACCGCGGAGGTCACGTCTGGCGCCGGGAAGAAGCAGCCCTTCGACACGGAGCGCAGCTTCTTCACGTGGAACGCGGCCTGCGTGAAGACGGACAGCGCGCCGTACTCCTTGCTGTTCGGCTTCGCCACGAGGCGGTCGCACACCTCTTCTTGCACCATGAAGACGGCGCGCTCGATCACCTTTGCGTTGATGCACGCGAGCGAGATCAGACGCCCCGTGATCTGATACGGCAGGTTGCCGCAGTACACGCGCGGAGCCGTGGAGCCGAGCACCGCTGCGATGTCCAGCTGCGCGGCATCTGCCTCCAGCAACGTGAGCACGCCGCTCTCCGTGAACGGCAGGAGAGCGCGCGAGAGGATGGGGAGCATGTCGCGATCGCGTTCCACCGCCGTCACGTGTCGCGCGCGCAGCACCAGCAGCGACGTGAGCGCGCCCGCGCCCGCGCCCAGCTCCACGACCTCTGAAAGTCCCCGCTCGTCGTCGGGCACGCACGCCGCTGCGATCTGCGCGGTCACCTCGTCGGCGACCAGGAAGTTCTGACCGAAGCTCTTCTTCGGCGAAAGACCCGCCTCACGCAGGAGCGCGCGCGCGTTGAGGGGGCGCACCTGACCGCCGCTCGCCGCCGCGTCCGCCGGAACGGACGGCTTGTCTTCGCTCACGCCACGCCTCGCCTGCGGATCGAACCGGACTCATAGAAGGATGAAGCGAGCACGCGTCGATGGTCTATCACATGGATCCGTACGCCGAGCTTTCGCAGCATCACGACCGCGCGCTCCTCGGAGGCGCGGGCGCGCAGGCGCACTGCATCCATCACGATCTGCGCGATCTCGTCCGTGTCCTTCACGTCGGACGGCTTCGCCGGAGCTTCCAGCGTCGCCCCGGGTGCGCGAGAAAGTCCAACGCTCTCCTCGTACATGGGCAACGTCCAGCGGATCTCGGCGCGACGCTTTCGCAGGCGCTTCAGGCTGGAGCGCACCGCATCCATCTTGGTGGGCACTGGCGCCCACATGTGGATGACGCTGGGCCGCTTCTTCTCCGTGAGAAGGCGCTCGAGCACGCGCGCGGTGAGCAGCTCTGCACGCTCACGCTCTCCCTCCGCGCGCGGAGGCACCTCCACGCCGAACGACGCGAGATAGTGGCGAAGGCGCTGCTCGCGCAGGGTCTTTGCGAACGGCTGCCGCGGTGAGAACGGGGCCTTCTGGCGGAGCACGTCCGCGCGCGCCGCGAGGCGATCGAGGTCGGAGCGCGAGACATCTGCGAGGCCGCTCGGATCGAGAGGGCGCGCGTGCTCGACGACACGCTGAGCGAGCTCGGCCTCGTCGAGTGAGGTGCGGTCGCTGTCGACCATGCTCGCCGCACTGGCCAGCGCCGCCGCGATCCGCAACGCATGCCCGGAGCCGTTCGACGGCGCGAGCCACGTGCGAAGGCGCGACGCGAGAACAACGAGGCCGACCTGGTCGCCGCGGAGCAGATGGCGTGCGGCGAGGCTGCCCACCTCGTCAACGGCGAAATCGAGCGGAGAACGCCCGCTGTCGCCCGCCCACAGATCCACGGACGCATCGAGGATGAGCCACACGGTGTCGCGCTCGTCGCGCTCCATCTCTCGCACGACGAGCTGGCCGCGCTTTGCGCTCGCCTTCCAGGCGATGCGCTTGAACGCGTCTCCCGGAACGTGCTCGCGGAGCTCCTTGATCTCGTCGCTGTCGCCGGCGAGCGCGACGGGCTGACCGGCCTCTGCGCCGCGCCTGGAGCGCCCTCCACGTGGAGACTGAATGTACGTGAGGAGGCTGCGCGGAAATACCTCGATGCCGTGAGGGTTCGCGAACATCAGCGGCACCTCGTAGAGGCCCTCGCCGCCGACTGGAGTGCCGCGCACCTCGAGCGCTACCCCGTGCACACCCCACCGACCCACGCGCTTGGCGCGCACCACGAGGTCGATCTCGACGCGAGCACCCGCGGGCAGATCCACCTCGGGCGGCTTCACGGTGACGTCCAGCATGCTCGAGCTGACCGCGCGGAGCGACACGCCGCGCGCATCGTCCACGCCGCGGTTGCGGAGCTCGCACGTGAGCGTCACCTCGCCCTCGCGCGCGAGGCGCGATACGCGGCGTGGCATGGCCCACACCATCTCGAAGCCAGAGCCGCGGATCTTGGTGACCGAGGTGAGCGCGAGCGCGCGGCCGATCAGGACCGCGAACAGAACGGCCCCACCGAACGCGAGGACCGGCGGCAGCTTGAACACCACGCCGACCCCGATCATCATCACGCCGCTCAGGCCGACGTGAAACGTGATCCGGGTGGGGTGTAGCTGCACGTGTCAGCCTCGGGCGCCGCGGCGGTAGCTCACGCGTGCGAGCGCCTCGTCGATGATCTGCTCGCGCGCGCGCGGGTCAGTCTCTGCGTCTGCCGTGAGCACGAGCCGGTGCGAGAGCACGAACGATGCGACGTTGCGGAGGTCCTCCGGGACGAGAAACGTGCGACCCGCGAGCAGAGCGGATGCCTTGCCTGCCCCGACCAGGCCCAGCGTTGCGCGCGGGCTTGCACCGAGGGCCACGCGCGAGTGCGTGCGCGTGAAGGTGGTGAGCGCCACGGCGTAGTCGAAGAGATCTTCCTCGACGTGGACGCGCGCGCTGATGGCCTGCATCTGGGCGATGTCCTGCGGCGCAAGCACGGGGCGCAGCACGGGCGGATCCTGTCCGTGCGTCTTCAGCATCTGCGCCTCTTCCTTTGCGCTGGGATAGCCCATGCCCACGCGTACCAGGAAGCGGTCGATCTGCGCCTCGGGGAGGGGATAGGTGCCCTCGAGGTCGATCGGGTTCTGCGTGGCGAGCACCAGGAACGGAAGCGGCAGCTCGAAGCGGTCGCCTTCGATGGTGACCTGCCTCTCCTGCATCGCCTCCAGCAGCGCGGACTGCGTCTTCGCGGGCGCGCGGTTGATCTCGTCCGCGAGGACGACGTTGGCGAAGATGGGCCCGGCGCGCAGCGTGAAGGTGCCTTCACGCGGCGAGAGCACGTACGTGCCCGTGATGTCCGCGGGCAGGAGGTCCGGCGTGAACTGGATGCGGCGCGCGCTGCAGCCGAGCGCCGTGGCGAACGCCTTCACGAGCGTGGTCTTCGCGACGCCAGGCACGCCCTCGAGCAGCACGTGGCCCCGCGCGAGCAGCGCGATGAGCATCATCTCCAGCGCACGATTGGAACCGACGTAGATCCGAGAGACCTCCCGCCGGAGGTCCTCCATCCGTTCCTTGGTCGCAGCAACCTCGTTCGGAGCGGCGGGATTCAAGAGGCTCTTGCTCCGGTTTTCTTGCGGTCTTCTGCGGAGCCCAGGATCTGGAAGATGATGCGGGCGATCTTTCTCACTTCTTCGTCTTTCACTTTCGCGAAGGCCTCGAGCCGAGACGAAATCACGATCGTCTCCACCTCTGCAAGCCGTAAGCTCACGCCCTTGAGCGCGGCGAGCTCTTCGCGCGAGAGCAGACCGGCTTCTTCGACCTGTTTCATGAGCTCGCGCTGCGACGGGAGCTCGGGCAAACCCAGAAGCGACGTCAGACGCTCCTCGAGGGCGCTCTTCAGCTCGAACAACGCCAGAACGCGCGACGTGCCCGGCGAGGAGATCACGGCCGCGTGCCCGGCCACGCCGCCCTGCGCGACGAGCGGAATCCGGCGCGTGAAGCGTGGCGTGGTGGTCTTGTGGAGGCGGCCCGCGCGCATGGCGAGCCAGACGCCCAGGGACAGCGCGATGGCGATCGCGATGGCGAAGAGCAGCCCGGGCGGCGCGTTTCCCGCGCGCATGGCGAAGGCCAGATCGCGCAGGGCGCGGAGCTCGTCGCGGAGCTGGGTGTCCAGCGCGCTCTCGCCGGCGAAGCTGCCGCGCTGCTCGAACTTTCCGGCCGCGATGAAGAGGCGGCCGCCGCGCTTTCCCCACGAATCGTCCTCGACCGCGTAGCGGACAAGGCCGCGCGCGAAGTCCTTGTTGCCAGAGTAGCGCAGCATCGAGTTGATGATGATCGATGGATCGCCCACGACGAGCAGGCGCCCTTGCTGCACGGCGCCTGCGACGGCGATGACGACGTCCGGCTCGCCGCGCCCGCGGATCTTGAGGATGGGGGAGAGCTCGGGGTGCGAGATCCCCGTCGGGTGGTTCGTGACGACGCGCGACACCCCCGCGACCACGGGGTGCATGCTCGCGGGCTCCGCGATGGCGAGGTTCGGGTTGCGTCGCAGCGTCTCCGCGGGGCGCTCCGGGATCGGGATGCGTTCCATCTGGAAGTGGGTGAGCAGGCCGTCGCCAGAGCCGAAGTCGTCGAGCAAGATGACGCGGCCACCGGCGCGCATGAACTGCGAAAGCCCCTCGTCGTCCATCGTGCGCTCGGGGTAGATGAGGATGAGGCCGTCCTCTGGACGAAGGTCGTGCAGGTCGATCGTGCTCGTGATGATGACGCGTGTCCCGAGCTCCGCGCGCGCAAGTTCGGCGAAATCCGCGCAGCCCTCCCAGTCGTGGCCGCCGAGGTCGAAGGGCGCTGCCAAGGCCGCGCTCGTCCAGGTCAGCGCAATGAGGGGCAGCAGCAGCCAACGCAGCCAACGCGGCTTACGCAGCCAACGCGGCTTACGCGCATGGAGCGAGTGCAGCGAGCCGGGGAAATACAGCTGAGACAGCGGATGGCGCGAATACAAGGAGGCGCCGTGCAGCGTACCGCAACCGCCTCTTTCCGCGGTCAAAACGACGCCGCGCGTGTTGCGCGGTGGTACCGCGGTAGTCGCGCGGTAGGTGACGCACACGGACTTGACCCCCCCGACACGATTGCTACGTTGATCATTGAAGGGATCGTCAATCCCGGCCGTCTTTGAGGAAGTAGGTTCTACGCGGGTTGCCTCCAGACTGGGGTAACCCAGGCCAAGCGCCGTAGGAGTATCCGATGCTCCCTCCGTTCATCATCGAGCAAATCCGAAAGCGTGAAGAGGAAGAGCGGGCGCGCTACGAGCAGCCCCAGCTCGATCTGCCCATTCCCCCGCCCATGTCCCCGATGGCCCCGATGGGTCCCCGTCGGGACGAAACGGACGAGGAAAACCGAGGCGTGGTCATCCTGGAGCTGTGACCAGCTCTGACCAGCCCCTGACCAGCCCTGGCCAGCCTGGCCAGCGCTGAGGAACAGGGGCCTGGAACACCTGATCCAGGCGCTGAACGAGCACGCTGACTTCTTTTGGGAACGATCCCATTCAAGTCGGCGAATGTAGGTGTCCTACCGCAGTGTAGGTCTTGGTACGAGAATTGCGAGATGGGTTGCACCTCCCATGAAGCTCCTCTCCCAGTTTGGTGTCGGTGCGGTCCTCTCGGCTCTCTCTGTTCTCTCCGGCTGCGCCGCGGATGCATCCTCGTCCGAGGACACCAGCCAGGCCACGGACGAACAGTCCCTCCTCGCCGGAAACCAGCTCGCGCCCTCCGAGGTCGCTGACCTGCTCCGCAACGCCGGCTTCCCCGAGTCCGAGATCGGGCCGATGGTCTGCACCGCGAAGTACGAG
>JANXLV010000360.1 GCA_025355005.1 Myxococcales bacterium
GTCGGCTGAAGTTTTCATCTGACGGAGCCAGCGCGGCTGCTCGAGCGACGACACGACGTTGAGCTTGCCGCCCATCGCGCCGTAGACATCCGGGCGATCGAAATGGACGAACTTGAAGACGGTGCTGACGAGCGTGAGCCACACGCGGACCACCGGATCCGTCTCCCACGTTGCGAGCAGCTCGTCCTGTTCGGTGGCGGTGAGCTCGTGGAAGGGGCGGCCCGTGCGCGTGACGGCAGCGGCCGAGAGCCCGGTGACCGCGGTGTTCCAGACGGCGGCAGCGGCGGGGTCGAACGAGCGAACGACCTCCTCCGCGCGGGCGACAGTCGCCTCGTCCGCTTGCGGAATGGCGGACGAGCCCGGGATGATCGCCTCCGCGATGGCGACGGCGGCGCGGTAGGAGAAGGCGTGACGATCCCGGGCCACGGCCGATGAGCGGCCGTTGCTGGCGGAGTGGTCGGAGCCCAGCTTTGCCAGGGCCCCAGACCTTCCGCTGAACCTCGAGAGGACGTCCGATAGAGTCATGTGGCAGGCGCGCGATTTAGCCGATGCAGCGGCATTCGTCATGGAGTTGTGCGACCCGAGGGCCGCGATCGCAAGGCCAACGCTGAATCGAGCCGTTTTCTGCGTTGATGGGGTAGTTTCGCTTCATGCGAATCGCGGTCCTACATGGCGGTCTCGTGGGCTTCGTCGACCTCCTTCGCGTCGACCGACACGATCATCGGAGATCCCTGCGCCGCGGGCACGCGAATGCGAAAGAGCAGCTTCGTGGTGAGGTGATCCTGAGCGCGCCCCACCCTTCCATCCAGCGGAAGTACGGCGCTCATCTGCGCTGTCGCGTGGCCCTCCTCCATCACGGCGCCTGGCGGTAGGTCGGGGATCTTCATTCCGCGCATGTCGAGCACGGCGTGGACGGAGAGGCACTCCGCGCCATCCATGTTCGTGGTGCCGTCGAGCCAGACCTCTCCCTTGATCGTCGACACGTTGACCCCCTCGTCCTTGAAGGACGCGATCGCGAGCGGTTCGTCGATGCCCCAGCGGGCGCCGATGGCCTGCGGCACCTTCGGCCCGAAGATCTCGTCGTCGGTCGGGCCGTCGAGACCGAGCTTGAGCAACGAATGGAGCGCCTTCCGGACGTCCTCGCTCGCAGGACTGCCATCGACGATGATGTCGGCGTCCGCCTCCTTCGCGTGCCGCGTGAGCTCGACGACCGACGCAGGGAGACGCTTACCGTCCGACGTGAGGTCCTTCACGTCGTACCGCACGCGCGTAACGCGACCGCGCGCGTCCACGGCGATCGCGGTGCTCACCGCGTCGTAGTGGATGGTCTGCTTCTCGCGCTTGTCCTGCTGGTCGGGGACCGGCGCGCCATCGCGGGTGATCTTCGTGTTCATCTCCGACGCGTGATCCTTCACGAGGTGGACGCGCTCCCCCACGCGGCTCTCGCGCCCGAAGTGCACGGCGTAGGTCTTCGTTCCGCCGGCCGACGCAGGCGCAGAGACGGCCGCGGCCGTGGGCGCCTCGACGGTGCTCGGCGTGTTCGCGCACCCAGCGATGCCCATGACAAGAACGATGAACGGGTGTCTCATGAAACCGATCCAATCACAGGCTGGTCGACGTCATCGGCCCATTGCGCGTGCGTGGATGTGCGAGCTGCGCAGAGAGCTGGGACGATCCACGGCTGCGATCCAAAGCGGCGCGCACGTGGTGTCTCCGTGCTGAATCGAGGTGGTAAATCGAATGCGATCTTCCGCGCGTTGTCTCCCCTTTCGTTGGCGGCCCTGCTCGTGGGGTGTTCGTTGTGGTCGGAGTACGAGATCAAGAAGGACGACAGCCACGGGCCCGCTGTCTCCGCAGTCCGCGGCCACGCTTCCGCAGCAGTCGGCCAAGAGCACGTCGTGGGGAGGCGTCGGGATCGCGCTTCCTCTGGCGGCGTCATTCAGCTCCAGCTTTCTCTCGGCGAAGCA
Organism: Myxococcales bacterium; assembly: GCA_025355005.1. GTDB lineage: Bacteria > Myxococcota_A > Polyangia > Polyangiales > Polyangiaceae > JANXLV01. The sequence goes on from JANXLV010000360.1 coordinate 1,968, forward strand.
CTCCGACTTCCTGACGGTGACGCATTTCGGAGCGCAGCTGCCTCCCAAGGCCGTCGTCATCGGCGTCGCATTCACGCTGCAGAAGTACTCGCAGCTGGGCACCACGACCGACGAAAATGTGTCGCTCACCGCGAAGGGCGCGGCCGTCGGTTCGCCACGGCCCTCCGGAGAAGCGTGGCCCGGCGTCATCGCCCCGAGCACCTACGGCAGCGACACCGACCCATGGGGAATGCCGCTGACGGGCGCCGACGTGAACGATCCCGATTTCGGATTCCGTCTATCCGCCGTCGCGAGCGGCAACCTGACGAACGCAGGCGTCAAGGACGTAGCGATGACTGTCACGTACTGCAAGTGAGGCGCGACTACATCGCGGCCGCGTCGCGCTTGTCGTTCTTGTGGCGGCGCCGCTTTTCCCGCCCTCCGCGCTTCACCCGTCCCACCGCCTTCGCGATCTGGCCACGGAACCAGGCGTGTGCGGCGTCGGACGTGTGGCGACGGTGCCAGATCATCGAGTGCGTGAAGGCGGGTAGCGGAAGCGGCATCGCCAGGGTGACGAGGCGCAGCCGATCCAGTAGCGGTCGTGCGACCGTCTCGGGGAGCGAGACGACGTAGTCGGTCTCGGCGACGAGAAATGCAATGTCGAGAAACGTCGATGAGGTGCGTGCGACGCGGCGGCGGAGTCCATGCTCGGCGAGCAAGCGATCCACCAGCCCGCTCGGAGAGCCGTTCGGAGCGACGAGCAGGTGATCGAACCCAGCGAAACGTGCGAGCGTCATGCGCTTGCGAAGGGCGGGATGTCCGCGGCGGACCACTGCAACGAGGCGGTCCTCGAAGAGTGCCTCGCGGTCGAGGTCGGGGTCGACTTCATCGTAGACGCTGACGGCGAGATCGATCGCGCCCTCGCGAAGACGTGTGAAGGTCTGTGGCTGCAGGCTCTGCAGGTAGACGTTGACGCGCGGGCTCTCCTTGCGAAGAAGCGCATCGAGCGCGCGTAGCAAGACGAACTGCACGTGGTCTGTCGTCTCGACACGGAACGACCGTTCGAGGACGAGCGGCTCGAGCTTGCTCTGCGGTACGAGTGCGCTCTCCAGGGCCTCGAGCGCTTGCGTTACCGGGTCTCCCAGCGCAAGAGCTCGTGGCGTGAGCACGAGCTGCCGCCCCGACCGGACGAGCAACGGGTCGTCGAGAAGGCTGCGCAGCCTGCCAAGGGCGTGGCTCGTCGCAGAAGGGGAGAGGCCGACCTGTCGACCTGCCTGCGTGACGTTCCGCGTCCGGAGGAGCGCGCGGAGCACCACGATGAGGTTCATGTCGATGGCTGATAGTTGCACGGCATGCATAGTCTATCGGAAGTCATTGCACTTGGCGCGTAGCTCACCAACCCATAGGTTGAATGCATGTCAAACAGCACCCCCTCCGAGATCCTCCGCAGTTTCTGGACGGCATTCTCCGGCCGTCGCTTCGACGAAGTCTTCAGCGAGCTGATCGCCCCCGATTGTGAGTTCACCATGCCAGGTGTGCCTCCGATGAAGGGCGCGGCCGCGATCCGCGGCATGTTCGAGGCTTACGCGCGCGCCTTCCCCGACTTCATGTGGTCACCGATTCATGGCATCGAGCACGGCGACACGTTCGCTGGAGAGGCGACCTACTCGGGCACGCACCGCGCGCCGCTGGCCACGCCGCAAGGCGACATCCCCGCCACCGGGAAGGCCATCACCTGGAAGTCGGCCGACATCGTGCGCACGTCGCAAGGCAAGATCGTCTCGTGGCACGTCTACAACGATCCCCTCGCCATCATGGCGCAGCTCGGCGTACCGATGGGATGAGGCGCTATCTGGGGCAGCCGCTCGGCGGGGGACCGGCGAGATTCGGACACTTGTCGTTCCGGTCCAGGATGCCGTCGCCGTCGTTGTCCGGATCCGGGCACCCGTCCGCGTCCTGGAAGCCGTCCATGTCCTCGGGGTGGTCGGGGCACTTGTCGATGTTGTCGACGACGCCATCGCCGTCACGATCCGACGCAGCGGCGATCGGACATCCGTCGGGCTTTGGACCTGGAACGTTGGGGCACATGTCGTTCTGGTCGAGGATGAGATCGCCGTCGTTGTCCGGATCGGGGCACCCGTCCTCATCCTGGAACCCGTCGAAATCCTCCGGCTCGGTGGGACACAGATCGACGTCATCGCCGATGCCATCGCCGTCGCGATCATGAGCGGGACGAGACTTGGGCGACGGCGAGGGCGGGGAGACAGGCGGGATCTGATCCCTGTGGGCGGGCGCGGTGGCGCGCGCGACAGGCATGATCGGCGCGGGCTCCACGGCGTTCGCCGGCGGCGACGCCTGCGTTGACTGGCATCCGAGAACGGGTCCGAGCGCGAGAACGACGAGCGACATGCCGACCGCTTTCACGCTCCCACCACGGAAGTAGAGCCGCATGCCTCTGGCGTAGCACGCGAACCAAACATGTCTCACGGGGCCGAAAAGCGGAGTACGATTCACCTGTGGGATGGGATGGGGAACAGTCTGGTGGGCAGAGGCGCATCCGCCGATTTGCGTTCGCGCTCGCGTTTTGTGCCGCAGGAATCCTCCTTCTTGCCTGCGCGAACGGTGACTACGCGGTTGACGGCGTTGGCACCGGGACGGGGGACGAAGGTGGCACTGTCGCGCCGCCGGATGAGGACTCGGGCGGTGGAACCGTGTTCCTCGAGGCAGGTCTGCCCGGCGATGACGCCGGCGTCGCAGCGGACAGCGGTCCGAGCGCCGACGCAAGCGCGGCCTGCAACTATCCCAACATGTGCACCGCCGCAAAGGATCTCGGGTCCGTCAGCGGAGACCAGAGCGGCGCGCCTCTCACTGCGACCGGCACGACGTCCGACTGGATCGTGGTCTACGTGACCGAGAACGACAACAGCGCCATCGGCAGCAAGCTGCAGCTCAAGGTCACCCTGGATGCACCAGCCGGCACGACCTATCAGCTCACCGTCTATCGCAACGGCAACAACAGCAAGACGCCGGAGTGCATGAACAACTCTGGCCAGAACACGTCACCTCCGTCGGCCACA
>JANXLV010000281.1 GCA_025355005.1 Myxococcales bacterium
CTCACCATGGACACGATCTGCACGATGGAAAGGCCCGCTCGATAGAATGGAAGGACACAGTGAGAAACAAACGACACTGGGCTACATCGCAGGCGCCGAACGAGCCGCTCGCTCACACGCGACATCCCGCAGTAGTGCTAGCCGGAGGATCCGAACGACAGCGGCGAGATGTGGCCGGCATCCTCGCGACCGTCGGAGACGCGGTCGACCGCGGTTACGTGGAACGCTGGGTGCAGCAGCTGAACCTCGCAGAAGAGTGGCAGGCCGCACAGGCGATCGCCCTGTAGCTGGCAGTCACAGGGCGGCGCGGATCAGGCGAGATCGGCGGACAGGCGGGCGGCGATCTCTTCGAGGAACCGGTGGACCGAGGCCTCCGCGATGCGACGGCCCGCGAGCGCGTCCGCCGCCGAGCCGAGCAAGCCACCCGGCGGCGTGTACGAGCCGACCAGATCGAGTTGCGTTTCGTCCGTGGAGAGCGGGTAGACGCGCAGGTTCGCCCGCATCGCCGGAAAGAATGCCGCCGCGGACGCTGCGACCCAGCGCACTTCGAGCGCGATCGCCGGGGTGACGTGCTCGCCGGGCGGATGCACGGTGTCGTCCAGAGCCGTCAGCTCGACCTTCACGTCCTTTCCGATCTCGAAGCCTGCGACGTTGATCTTGAGCTTCGCCGCGACGCTCCCGGCGCGAGCGGTGGCCGCCATGGTCGCGCGGTGGAACAGACCGACAGCGTCGTTCCTCAGGATCATCGCGACGCGCTCATACGGGCGGTTCACGTACTGGTAGCAGCGGATCTCTTTCGACTCGGCCATGACCTTCTTGCAGCAGTCCTCGTGCCAGCGACGCGGCCCGCAAAAAAACCATGGCTTCCTCCTCTTCGCGCGCGAGGCACGCAGGTGCTTCGTTCAGGCGCGAGAACTGCGCAGCACGTCAGCTGCTTTCGCGGTTCGATCGCGCACGCCGCTGCGTGGGACGACGGCGCGGCGCTTGCACGGATCTCGGCATGGACCCGAGCGAATCCGAGGCGTCGTTTCGAATCCTGGTCGCGGTCGCCCGCGCTGACGGACATATCGCTGCGGACGAGGAGCGCGCTCTCGCCATCCTCGCGCGCCTCGACTCCGCCCGTGACATGGACGGACAGGTCGATGTCGCAAAGGAGGCCGCCAGGATCCGCTCGCCGGACTTGCGGCGCGCCACCTTCGACGCCGCGCTCGCGCTCGCCTCGGTCGATGGCCAATGCACGCAAGAGGAGCACGCGCTCCTCATCCAACTTCGCGTCGCGCTCGACATCACGGACTGTCCCAGCGTGGCGGTCGCAGAGGCCGCGTGGCTCGAGAAGATGCGGGCTCCGCTCGCGGAGCTGTCGGACCTGGAGGTGCGGTTCCTCCGCGCCGTCGCCCTCGAGGGCGAGGACATGACCGACCGCCAGTACGCGACGCTGGTCTCCGAGTTCAGCCGGAAGCGGGCTGAGGTGCTGCGCGATGGGCTGGCCTGAGGTCAGATGGAGATGCCCGCGCGCTTCGCGAGCTCCTGATCAATGAGCTCGTGGAGCGCGCCGCCGATCTCGTGACGGAAGCGCCGGAGCGTCGCGGGATCTTCGGAGAGGTCCGCGGCGGGCGGCGCGATGGGCTCGCCGAACACGTAGCGGAGCTTCACCAGGTGTGGGATGGGCAAGAGGTGCGAGGGGAGGGGGATCGGGATCCCGGTTCGACGGAGCAGGCGCTCCCCGCGGCGATACGCGTTGCCCACGAGATCGAACACATCGTCGGCGCCGATGCTCGCGAGCGTGACGACGGGCGCCTGGTTGCGGATCGCTCCGCGCGCGAAGCCGAAGCGGTTGCCCCACAAGAGGCGGTAGCGGAGCTCGCGTGGCTTCAACGCCTCGCGCAGGCCGCCCGGCAACACCAGGACGATCTCGTCGCGTGAGAGCAGCCGGTCCACGTTCTCGCGCGTTCCGTCGACGGTCCCGACCGACGCGGCGAGCTTCCGTAGATAGGGAAAGCTCCACCACGCGTGCTCGCCCAGCGCCCACACCGGTCGCCCCGTGGTCTGCCAGATAGCGTTCATCGCAAATACGATGTCCCAGCCGAACGCGTGATTGGCCACTAGCAGCACGCGCCCCTTCGGGAGGTGCGAGACACCTTCGCACTGCACCTTGAGCGTGCGGGCGACGCGATCGATCACCGCGTAAAAATCGTGCGCAGCCGTAGGCGCAAACGCAACGAACGCGTCCTTGTGCTCTTCCGAAAATCCGTCGATGGTCACTTCTGCAAGGCGATCCTCTGCGCGCCCGCCGGTTCGTCGAAGACGCCGCGCCGCGCCTGATCGCGCTCGATCGAGCGGAACAGCGCGCCGAAATTGCCTTCGCCGAACGACTGGTGGTTGTGCCGCTGGATCAGCTCGATGAAGATCGGTCCGCAGACGTTCCTGGTGAAGATCTGGAGCAGGTAGCCATCCTGATCACCATCGACCAGCACGTTGCGCTTCGCGATCTCCGCGTGGTCCTCCTTCACGTTCGGGACGCGATCGAAGACCTTCGCGTAGTAGTCCTCCTCGATGTCGAGGAACTGGATGTCCGCACCAGCCGTGAAGAGCCCCCGGAGCGAGGCCAGGATGTCGTTCGTGAGGAAAGCCAGGTGCTGGATACCGGGGCCTCGGTACTCGTCGATGTACTCGTTGATCTGGCTCTTCTTCTCGTCCGCCTCGTTGATGGGGATGCAGAAGGTCCCGCACGGCGAGCGCATCGCGAAGGACGTGAGCCCGGTCTTCGCGCCCTTGATATCGAAGTAGCGAACCTGGGTGAAGCCGAACACGTTCTCGTAGAACGCGCGCCACTTCGGCATCGTGCCGTTCTCCACGTTGTTCGTCAGGTGGTCGATCGTGAGGAACCCCTTGGGCGCGACGTTGTCCGGGCGTTCGAGCGGCAAGAAGCCCAGCTCCTCGAAGCGTCGCGCATCCTGCCATGCGTCCACCAGGTAAATCAGGCTGCCGCCGATGCCACGGATCGCAGGAAGCGGCGCGCCGCGCAGAGCGCCGTGATCGGCAGAGGGGATCACCACGGCGCCGCGGTGAGCGCCGGTCTCGGCGGCGTGCTTCGCGTCGCGCACGCGCCAGCCCATGGAGCAGATCGACGGGCCGTGATCGTGCGCGAACGCCGCACCAAAGGAGCACGGCTCGCGATTCAGCAGGAAGTGGATGTCGTTCTGGACGTACAGGTCCACCGCCTTCGTGCCGTGCCGGGCGACGCGCGAGAAGCCGAAGTCCAGGAACAGCGCGTGCAGCTTCTCCGGCTCGGGGCTCGCGAACTCCACGAAGTCGATGCCGCAGAGGCCGAGAGGATTGTTGTTCGGTGTCATGCTCGGCGTGCTCATGGGCGTCCTCCCTTGTCGTTCAGCGCGGGGCTCCTCCAGCTCTTCCAGTAGCCGTCGATCTCCAGGTGCGCCGCGCCAGACAGCGGGCGAAGCGGCGCGCGCGTGTCGATCATCACCGCCACCTCCTCCGTGCGCGTGGCCTTCGCAGCGCGCTCGCTCGCGCCGGGTTGCGGGCCGTGGTGGATGCCCTGCGGGTGGAACGTCAGCATGCCGGGCGCGATGCCGGTGCGGCTGAAGAACTCGCCCGCGTGGTAGAAGAGCACCTCGTCGTAGTCGATGTTCGCGTGATAGAAGGGCACCTTCAGCGCGGCCGGATCGCCGTTCTCGAGCGGGCGCGGAAGGAACGTGCAGACCACCACGCCGCCGGCGACGAACGTGGCGTGCGCGGGCGGCGGCAGATGATAGCGCTCGCTCGTCACGGGCCGGATGTCGCGCACGTTGAGCTGCATCGGAGCCAGCGTGCCCTTCCACCCCACCGTCTCGATCGGCGAAAACGGGTAATATACATGCGTCATCTCGCCGCCCTGCAGGACGCGGAGCTCGTGCTCGCCGTCCGCGTTCGGTAGCGCGGTGGTGCCATCGCCGGGCGTGGGGACGCGAAGGACTGCCGGATCGAACAGCGCGTGCTGTCCCAGGATGCCCCGATCCGGCAGGCCCAGCGCGGACCGCGACGACACGCAGAGCACGCGCGACGGGGTCGAAGGCGCGAGGCGATACGTGGTCCCGCGCGGCACAAGCAAGTAGTCGGAAGGCTCGTACGAGAGCGGACCAAAGTCCGTCTCCATGCGCCCGCGGCCGTCGTGGACGAAGAGCAGCTCGTCGGCGTCTGCGTTGCGGAAGAAGAACGGCATCGGCGCGGCGAGCACCGCCATGTCGATGCGCACGTCCTGGTTCTCGAGCAGGCCGGTGCGCGACAGCGGCCAGTCGCCCGAGAGGCCACCTGCGGTCGCCTCGAGCCCGCGCGTGTCGTAGGCGCGCGGCTTCATCGGGCCTTCGATGCGCGTCCAGTTGACTGGCGCGTTCTTCCGATAGAGGTGCGCGTAGGCTCCGAAGAAGCCCTCTCGCCCGTACTCCTCCTCCACGGTGCCCTCCGGCACCCCCACGTGCGCCTGCGCAGCCACGCGCCCTCGGATCCACGGGATCTGCATCGGGAGCTCCTCCTTCTCTAACTCACTACGGCCGCGCTCACGTCCCCAGGCGTGAGCTGAGTAGCTCCGCGAGCGCATTGCACACGTCGACGGTCGTGAAGATTCCCACCACCTTCTGGTTCTGCATCACCACGGCGCTGCCGTACTTGTGAAGCGCCATTTCGCGCGCGACCTCGTCGAGCAGCGCGTCCGGCGAGACGGAGTACACGCTCTGACTCATGGCGTCCTCGACGGTGATGGTCTTCGCGTCGACGTCTTTCAGGGACTCCACCAGGCGCGCGTCGCGCTCCGTGATCAGGCCCACGAGCTTGCCGCCGTGCAGCACCGGCAGGTGCCGGATCTTGAGCTCCTGCATGACGGCGTGTGCCTTCGCGACCGTTTGCTCGACTCCGATCGAGTGCGGGGACGACGTCATGAACTTCTGGATGGTGGGAATGGCTTTAGACATTGTCCCTCCCGCCAAGCATGAGCCGTACCGAGCGAAAAACCGCGCTGCGGACCGGCGTGCGGCGAGCTGCATGACGCAACTCTTGCACGTGAACGCACGGCCTGCCCGCGGCTACCATGCGCGGCGCGGATATCGCGCTTGGCACGTCCTCTGCGACCATGGCGACCATGAGCTGGTTTTCTGCACAAGACGCCGTCAGCGTGGTGGAGAGTGGCGCGCGCGTCCTCATTGGTTCGGGCGCAGCTGCGCCGCTTGGTCTTCTGGGCGCGCTGTGTGAACGGGCCCGCTCGCTGTCGCGCGTGGAGGTCTGCCAGATCCTCACCCTGGGAGATGCGCCGTACGCCGCGCCCGATCTCGCGCCCCACATCCGTCACAACGCATTCTTCATTGGCCCCAACACGCGCGCGGCGGTCGACGAGGGCAGGGCAGACTTCACGCCAGTCTTCCTGAGCGAGATCAGAAATTTGCTGAGCGGTCCGCTGCCGCTGGACGTCGCGCTGGTGCAGGTCACCCAGCCGGACGCGCACGGCTACTGCTCGCTCGGCGTCTCCGTGGACATCGTGAAGGCGGCGGTCGACCACGCGCGCATCGTCGTCGCAGAGGTGAACCCGCGCATGCCGCGCACCCACGGCGATTCATTCATCCATGTATCGCGCATCGCTCGCAGCGTGCAGGTGGACCATCCGATACCCGAGCTTCCCATCGATGAAGTCACGGAGACCGCGCGCGCGATCGGAAGGCACGTCGCCGCGCTCGTCCGCGACGGAGACACCTTGCAGCTCGGCATCGGCGCCATCCCGAACGCGGTGCTCTCGGAGCTCGGCTCTCACAAGGATCTTGGCATCCATACTGAGATGTTCTCGGACGGCGTCGTCGATCTGTACGAGCGCGGCGTCATCAACTGCGCAAAGAAGACCCTGCATCGCGGCAAGCTGGTCACCAGCTTCGTCATGGGCACGAAGCGCGTCTACGATTTCGTCGACGACAACCCCGCGCTCGAGATGCATCCATCCCACTACGTGAACGATCCCTTCGTCATCGCCCGCAACCGAGGCATGGTCGCGATCAACTCCGCGCTCGCGGTCGACCTCACCGGACAGGTCTGCGCGGATTCCCTTGGCCCGCGCTTCTATTCTGGCGTCGGCGGACAAGTGGACTTCATTCGCGGCGCCGCGCGCGCCGAAGGCGGACGGCCCATCATCGCGATGCCATCCACGGCCAAGAACGGAGCGGCCTCTCGCATCGTGCTCTCTCACGCGAGCGGCGCAGGCATCACCACCACGCGCAACGACGTGCACTTCGTGGTGACCGAGTACGGCGCGGCCGAGCTGCACGGACGCACGATCCGCGAGCGGGTCCTTGCGCTGACCGCGATCGCACACCCGGATTTCAGGGAATCACTGCTCCGTGGCGCAAGAGACCTTCGGTGGGTCTGAGCGCGCGGAGGCCCTGGCGCACGCTCTCTGGCTGAGTAGACAGCCCGCGTGGCGATCCCTAGGATGCTGACATGGGCGCTGCGAAGGCTCGGCCTGGGACGGACCGACGCAGAGCCGCGCGTGGAGCTCACCGCGCCGCGTTCCTGCTCCTCCTCTCCGTCGCGGCCTGCACCGCCTTCAGCGGCACCAACGCGATGGATGACGTCGCCGACAACCCCGATGGCGCGGTCGACGCGACGGTCGCGAAGGACGGCGCGCTGGATGCGGGCGACGGCAAGGCGCCCAAGCTGGCGTGCGATACGGTCGACGCGTCGACGTTCGTCGTGCCGACCGGGATGGTTGTTTGCAACGCGGACGCCGGCCTGACGAGCACGGACACGGACCAGAAGAACTGCGGCTGGTGCGGTCACGACTGCGGCGGCGCGCAGTGCACGGCGGGCTTCTGCGCGAGCACGTTGGTGCTTGCCGCTGCCGGTCCTCCGCTGAACCTCTTCGCGCTCGCCGGGAGCGATCTCTACTACTTTGCGGACTTCGCGGACCCGACGCTCTACAAGTCGCCAAAGGCCGGCGCCGACGGGGGCACGGCGATCGCCAATGTCGGGAGCGTCGCACAGATGGCGTATCGCCAGCTCTACGGCCCCGTCGTGCGCGCGGACAGATTCTACGGTCACCTCGCGAAGCAGAACTTCTCGCTGGCCCTCGACGGGCAGGACCTGCTGCTCTTCCCGAGCTCGGGTAACCTCATATCGGTTCCACCGTTCGTATTCGTCGCCGGCCCGAACGGCTTATCCCAGTATCAGGGCGACGGAGCCGCGACAGGCCTCTCCGTGCCTTCGCAGTCGACGGCCTACGATCTGGCGGCGACCCCCGACGGCTCCACCGTCTTCTGGATCGAGCGCGCCGGGGGTGGTGACGCGGACGCTGGAGACTCCGGGCTCCCCGCGAAGCATGCGGTGCTGTGGCGCGACACCACGGCCAACGCAGTCGCGCTCAGGCTCTACGAGTTCCCCGCACCGACGAACGCGTCCGGCGGTTACTCTCTCATCGCGGCGAGTGACCAGTTCGTGTTCTTCGTGGAAGGCGGCACGGGCGATCTGCTTCGACTTCCGGTCGATACGGCTGTCGTCGCGGACGGCGGCATCACCGTGGCCCCCGTACGCGTCTGGCAAGCGCACGGCGCCAACATCCAGGAGCTCGTGGTGCGCGGCGGTCGCGTCTACTTCACCGTCGCTCCGGTTGGCGTCATCAATTTCAACGTGCGCGAGCTCAGGTTCGTTTCCGAGTGCGGAGGCCCCGAGTACACGCTGGTCAAGCCACGCTACGCGATGAACGGCCTGCAACTGGACGGGACCGACCTCTACTGGGGTGACGATCAGGGGCTCAACCACGTGCGGTACTGAAGGCGGTCCCGCACGAACGTCGGAGCGTCACCCGCGCGCAGCTTGGGCCGCTTTCTTGGGCATCTTGGGCTTCTTCGTCTTCGTGGCTCTGGGCGCCCGAGGAGCGCTCGCGGTGTTCGGCGATGGCGGGAGCGCGTTTCCCGAGACGATGGCGTCCTCCGCGGCGGAGCTGGTTTCAGGCTTCGCGGTGGGCGGTTCGTTCGTCGTCTTTGCCTTCTGGTCGTCGGCCTTGCCGAGCGCGCTTTCAGGAAGTTGCTTGTCGGCGCTTGAGGCGGAGCCATCCGAGCCGGACGACGAGTCGCTCCCACTCGACGGCGCGGGCGACTCCGCGGTTTTCGGCGCGCCGCCGCAAGCGGTGGTCAGTCCGAGGACGGCGAAGAGGGCGAGGTGGGCGAGCGAACGTAGGTGCATCGGCGTCTCCTGCAGGAAGCCAATGCAAGAACGCTGACAACGCGCGGCCCGCCGCCATCCGCGGAAGATCGCGTTGAGGGCGGATTTGGGGGCCACTCACGCGTGCCATTCGCGGTCGATACGTCGCTGGCGTGGGCTTTTTCCGACCCTGGGTGTGGGCCGCCGGCGAACCACTCGCGGGCGAGCGTCGCCTCGTCGCGACAGCCAAGAAGGATGGATCTGCTGCGCGTCGTTTGAAGTCGGTGAGGTGACGCTGAGCGCGTAAAACGCGCTTGCGCCGGGTTGCCGGCCCTTTGATACTCCGACGCATGCAAGAGCTATGGAACCGCCTCGAGTCCTGGGCCCAGAAGAACGCGAAGCGGTCGCTCCGTCTGCGAAAGCCCGCGACCGAGAAGCAGATCGCCGCCGCCGAGAAGAAGATGAAGCTGAAGTTGCCAGCCGACTTCCGTGCGTCGCTCCTCTGTCATGACGGTCAGGAGACGAACGACAAGGAAGCGCGCGCCTACCAGGACGAGCACGGCGCCTTCTGCGGCTTCGAGTGGATGCCGGGGTGCTCACCGCTAGCCACGCTGGATGCCGTAGTTGCGCAGTGGAAGGACAATCTGGACAACATCGATGATGACGAGAAACCGAAGGTCGTCGAGAAGGGCCTGCTTCATAACGTGATGTTCCACGCACGCCGCATACCTATCGCCGGCACTCCGTACTGGGATGGCGACACCACGTATCTGGATCTGTTTCCGGGGCCGAAGGGCAAGGAGGGCCAGGTCTTGATGTTCGCGAATGAGTGCGACATGGTCGTGCTCGGCGAAACGATGAGTCAGGCGCTTTCGCGTTACCTGCGCGCGCTGGAGTCAGGGGATTGGGTCTGGGACAAGAAGAAGGGCTTCGTTCGTTCGAAGAACGAGAAGGCGGACGACTTCCCGCACGAGTCGGAAGAGTTCGCCAAGTGGGCGCGGAAGCAGCCGGCCTGAGCGCGCGCCCGCGACCGAGAAGCGAAGGTCAGGGGCACGTGCGCGGTTGCAGGACCAGGCCTGGCGCGGGTGCCTGCGTGAAGTCGAGCGTTCCCATGAGATCGCCTGCGGTTCCGTCGCGGGCGGTGGAACCAGCGGCGCTCGACATGCGCGGCAAGCCGAAGAGATCTTCGATGAGGCGCGGCACGGAGGCCTGCTCAGTGGGTGTATGATACACGAGTCCCTTCTTCGCGTAGGGCGAGACGAGGAGCGTCGGTACGCGGAAACCAAGGTTGAATGGCCCGCCGCCAGCGCTGCATGGCGCGACCGCGGGCGCGACGTGATCGTAGAACCCGCCCCAGTCGTCCCAGGTGACGATCAGGAGCGTTTCGTTCCAGTGCGGGCCCTGCATGAGCGCGTTGGCGATCGCGACAGTGTCGTTCTCGCCGACGCAGATGTCCTGAGTCGGGTGCTCGCTCGCGTTGCCGCCCCACACGTACGTGATGTTGGCGAGATCGCCGGCGCGGAGGTCCTTCAGTAGTGCGCTGTTGAGGCGCGTGTTCGGAAGCGTGCCCTTCGTGTAGACGCCCTTGATGGCGTCGAACGGCGAAGAGAGCGGACCGGTACCATACTGTTCGGTATACGAGCGCCATGTGAGATTGGCAGGTAGATTGTCCACTATCGATGGGATCGAGAAGCATGGCGCCGCAGAGGACGTCTTGCATGTAGCAGGATCGTACGTGGGTACCGTCGACGCTGCGCCGCACCGCCACACCACGCCAGTGGGGTCCTCGTATGCGGGCGACTGCGCTGCAATGAGGCTCATGTACGCGGGGAAGCTGTCCGCCATGATGGTGGAGAAGAACGCATCGCAGAGCGCATATTGTCCGGCGAGCGCGTAGTAGTTCGGGACCAACGCCTGCGGGTAGTACGCAAACGGCAGCAGCGGGTCCACCGTGCCCAGGCCCGGCGGAGGCTGGACGATGAGGTCGAATCCGTTCATGCCGCCATCCGCATAGGCAGTGACTGCGTCGTCGTGGAAGTGCGACGGGTTCTCGGCAAGCAGTCCCGCGGTGATCGCAGGCCGCGTGATCGTGCCGCCATCGGACAGCACGGCAGTCGTGCTCCCATTCGCGCCGGGATATGCGCCGAACAGATTGTCGAACGTGTGATTCTCCTTCACAAGCACCACGACGTACTTGAGGCTCTCCCCGGGGTTTAGTGGAAGCGCGGGGCGAGGCATAGACCGCGGATCGAGGCGAAACCAAGCGATTTCGTGAGGCCCGTGCGATGCTCGAAGCGGCGCACAAGACGAAGCGGCAAGCTGGGGGTTGCGAAGCCAT
>JANXLV010000014.1 GCA_025355005.1 Myxococcales bacterium
ACCATCGAAGGTGATGAGGCCACCGTTGCCATCAAGGGTGACGATCTCGCGGCGCTGCTGCCTGATCTGCCGGCGGAGACGTTGGCGCAGGTGTACGTCGGCGTCGGTCGGCGTGACGGGATCCGGCCGAGCGACGTCGAAGATCTGTTCGCGGAGAGTGCGCAGATCGACAAATCGGCCATCCTCGCCATCCGCGTCCGCGACCGTGCCACCTTCGTCAGCCTCCGCAAGGAGGACGTCGAGAACGCGGTCACTCGCCTCCACGGAATCTCGTACCGTGGTAAAAATCTGGTCGTCGAACGTGCTCGCGAGCACGCCACCCGTTCTTGAAGCGTTCCTGAGCCGTTCCTGACGCGTTCCTGGCGCGAACCCCCACGCGACGTGCCCTTGAGAAACGCGGCAATTCCGCGTAGCTTTGTATCCCTATGACCGCTTCTGCCGCTCCCACCCGTGGAGGCGCTCACGCCGCCGGCACGCAGTACACGCTGCGGCAGGTGCTCGATGGGCGTCGTTCGCAGGGCCAGCCCCTCACCCTCGAGGAGTCGATCGCGATCGTCGTCCCGCTCTGCCTCGATGTGCAGACACGCCACAACCGCGGAGAGTCGATCTACCTCCATCCCGGCTGCGTGCTCGTCGGCGGCGACGGCATCACCCGGTTCGAGCCGCGCCTCGCCACTGCGCCCACGACCCATCAGGATCTCGCGTGCCTCGCGCCGGAGCTCGTCGCGTCGCGAACGCCGGGCAACAGCCGCGCGAGCGTCTTCGCGATCGGGGCGATCCTCTACGAGATGGTGACGTGCGAGTACGTCGGCCCCGGCATGCGTCGGCCGAAGCAGATCGATCCCACGCTGCCGAGCGGGCTGGAGACGTTGCTTGCGAAGGCGCTGGTCGCGAATCCCGCCGCGCGTCCGGACGATCTCGGCGCGCTTGCGAGCGCCATGCATCACGTCGCGCCCATGAAGAGCATTCCGCCGCCGGAGGTCTCTGCCGGGCGTCTGGATCAGGGCGAAGACTTCGTCGTCGACGTGAAGCTCTCGATGATCCCGCCGAACGAGCGCCCGTCGAACCCCGATCCGCAGCGAAACTCGAGCCCACCGCAGATCAACCTGCCACCCGGTGTGTCCGCGCCCGGAACCCACAATCACGGAGCGTCGCACGGCATGGGCGATCCCTACGGCAACGTGATCGACACACGAGCTCACCAGCCCAAAGCCATGGACGCAACCACGCAGCTCGCACAGCTCAAGGCACGGCTCGAGTCCGACCCGCGCCCGCGCTACGTCGTCAACAAGGAGAAGATGGACCACGGTCCGTTCTCCGCCGTGGAGCTGCTGCAGCAGATCGCGAGCAACCACTTCACGGAAGATCACATTCTCCGCGACGAGCTCTCCGGGCAGTCGAAGCTGATCAAGGAGTGGGATGAGTTCGCGCCGTTCGCGGAGCACGCGAAGCTGAATCGTCAGGTGATCGCGGAGAAGAAAGAGGTCGTTCGCCTGGAGAAGGCGGAGCGCACCTCGGGCGCGCTCAAGTTCATCGTCGGCGGCGTGGTCCTCGCGATCGTCGCAGCCGCCGCGGTCGTGTTCATCGTGAAGGCGCGCGGCTCACGCAACGAGGACACGGACATGCTGGACGATCCGAACGCGCTCGCGCTCGACTGGGACGGCGGCATCGGCGGTCGCAAGCGTGCCGGCGGCGGTGGTCGCGGCGGCGGCGGTCGTGGCGGTGGCGGTGGTGGCTTCGCGTACGGCATGAGCTACGAGGCGGCGGTCGCATCGAACAACACCGAGGTGTCGATCGGCAGCGGCGGCGGCGGCGCGGATCTCACCAACGCGCAGCTCTCTGCGCCCATGCGCAACGCTGGATTCATTTCGGGCTGCGGCGCACCGGACGACATGAAGGTCACGGTGAAGGTAGCCATCAAGGGCGGCCGTGCCGTCGGCGTGAGCGTCTACACGAACCCAGCAAACCCAGGAGTCTCCTCCTGTGTAGACAAACACGTCCGCGGAATCGGCTGGCCCGCGAGCGGCAAAATGGACAGCTTCACGACGACCTACTAGTTCCGCCGCTACTTCCGCTGCGGGACTTCGTAGTGGTCTTGGCCGTCGTGAACGTCGTGATGCGCGACGCGAAGCGCCGATCCGATTACGGCTGGCCGGGCGCCTTCGGAAGACACGTGGCGCCGGTCGGGACTCCCTTGAAGCAGTAGCTGCCGGTGTTGCAGTCGTTGTCCGTTTCGCAGGGGAACGCGCACTTGCTGTATTGCACGTTGCACTTGTGCGTCACGCACTGCGCGTCGCTGGTGCACGGGAGCGCCATGGGGCCGGGGACTGCGAGCTGCGCTGCCGGCTGCTGACCATAACCGGGCTGCGGCTGCTGACCGTAACCGGGCTGCGGCTGCTGACCATAGCCGGGCTGCGGCTGCTGACCGTAACCGGGCTGCGGCTGCTGACCGTAGCCAGGCTGCGGCTGCTGACCATAGCCGGGCTGCGGCTGCTGACCGTAGCCAGGCTGCCCGGGCTGAGGCTGCTGGCCGTAGCCGGGCTGACCTGCCTGAAGCGACGCGGAGCCGGCGGGCGTTGCGGGCTGCGGCGTCGCATCCTTGCCACCGCATGCGGCGACGATGAAAGCTGCCCCGAAACCGACCGTGATGGTGAGCGCGACCTTGTGCATCCAATCCTCCAAGGAAACTTCGACTCTTTCGTGGAGCCATCCACGTAACGTGGCTCGCGGAAGGCATCTTACACGTCCGCTCGTCCCGTGGGGCTTTTCCGTGGGCGTTTGATGCTCGCGCGCCAGAGCTTGCTTCCAAAGCGACCGGGCTTTGCTAAGGCGTTTTTCCCGATGAGTCGTCGCCTCACACGAAGCACCTTCTGGCCACGGTCGCGGCTCGTCGCGTGGCTCTTCCCCGCGATGCTCACCGCGGCCTGTGGTCGAGGTGCGCCGCCCGAAGCCGTCGTGATCGACAAGGCCACTGCGCCGCTCGGCGCTCCATTCGACGCGAGCTTCGCATCCGCTCCGCTCGGCAGCGCGCAAGCACCCTTCCCGCTCGCGGATTCTGGGCGCGGCGACACCGGCATGGCCGCCGGTCCGGACCCATCCACGCTGCCGCAAACGAACGAGCGCCCGAAGGCCAGCGGCGCAGCGTTCGATGCGCGCGCGGCCGCGCTCTTTGCAGCGATCGTCAGCGACAATCCTGACGACGCGATGCCGTTCTTCTTCCCCGTCCACGCGTACGAACAGGTGAAGGCGATCACGAACCCGGCGGGTGACTGGCGACGGCGCCTCGTGGCCGCGTACGGGCGCGACATCCACAAGCTGCACGCGAAGCTCGGCGCGGAGCCGGAGAAGGCCACGTTCACGCGCATGGAGGTCCCCGAGGATCGCGCGCGCTGGGTGGAGCCGAACGAGGAGGGCAACAAGCTCGGTTACTATCGCGTGTATGGTACACGCATTCTCTACGAGGTGGACGGCAAGCCGCGCTCGTTCGAGGTGACGTCGCTGATCTCATGGCGCGGCGAGTGGTACGTCGTCCACCTGTCCGCGTTCAAGTGACGCGTTCAAGTGACGCGGGCAAGCGATCAGTGAACCGGGATCGCGATGCCCTTCTTGGAGCAGCGGTTCGCGATGCAGATGTCGGCCGGAAAGGTGCAGCAGTCCGCGTCCACGGTGCACTTCTCGAACTCCTGTGAGCACGTCGGGCCGGTGGGCTTGCCGCACGTGAGCGCGCCGCCGTCGGTACCGTTGCGGCAGAAGCCGCCGCAGCACTCGTCGCCGGTCTCGCAGCTGGTGCCGTCCGTCCTGCATGGATCGACGACCCAGTATCCGCGAGAGTTGCCGGCGTCGAGCTCCTGACCCGGCAAGTAGAACGCGGGGTGGCTCGGATCGATCGCGCCGGTCAAGATGTCGACGGCGGCGACCCAGAGCTTCTTCTGCTTGGAGCCATACGCGCAGTTCGGGATCGCCTGATCGGGCGGCGGGCAGTTCACGCCGGGAAGGCCGAACGCGTCCGCGTCGAGGAGGTTGCCGTAGCGCCTTCGGGTCTCGAACACGACCCAGAAGTATCCGCCCGACGGAACGGGGTTCACCGTGGGCATGTAGTTGAGGAGCGTGTCGTCCGGGTGGTTCGCGCTGACCGGCAGGTACGAGACACCCGCGGTGCGTCCGTTGAGCGCGTCGAGTCGCGTGCCGACCTTCTTCTTGTCGTCGCGCGCCATGTAGATCTCGGCGTCGCGCTGGAACCACGACGTGAGCTGATCGTTGAAGCGACCCGCCTGCGCTGGCGCGGTGGGCGCCTTGGGCGGGTTCATCGCGGGCGGCAGCTGCGAGGTCTGGTGGAAGACGACCGCGGCGGCATCTGGCGTGAACGACGCCCAGCCCAGGAACGGACCACCGTCCGCGGTGACCGCCGGGTGATAGATCTCGCGGAGGTTCGCGAACGTCTTCGCGCCCGCCCCACACGTGACCGCGCCCTTCGCGGCGCCGCAGTCGAAGTCGAAGATGGCGAGGGAGTGTCCGTCGCCCGCGGTGACGCCATTCGCGCCCGCGCCGGACCAGAAGTTGAACGCGACCTTGCGGCCGTCGGGGGAGAACGCGGGCGTGACGGCGGACGTGACCGCGGTGTTGAAATTGCTGGTGATGGTGGTGCCATCGGTCTTCTTCACGAGGCCGGCAGGACCGCCCATCGCGAGATCGCCGAGGTAGGTCTCGCGCGCGTAGCCGTAGCTAGTGAGGAGGAAGCTGCCATCCGGGTACGGCGCGGCCCACACTAATTTGCGATCGTTGCCGGCGTTCACGACGCCGCCGTCGAGCGTCGTGGTCTGCAGCTCGCTCCGTGCGCCGCCGTTCTTGAGATCGTAGCTGGCGCCGTTGCGGTAATCGCCCGCGCCCGTCGGATCGGGCTTCGAGAAGTCGGCCTCGCCGTCCTGCGCGAAGAGCGTGGAGCCGTCCGCGGAGAGCGAGTGACAGACGTGGCACTTGCCGAGCATGTTCGGCACCGCGAGCTGCGGGTTCGGTGAGCGCGGCTGGATCGCGATGACGCCGCCGAGCGCACGACCGGCCGCGAGCCCGGTGAGGTTCGAGTCATAGCTGTTGTAGTAGACGGTTCCCTTGAGGATGCCGGGCGCGACCTTCAAGGTCTCCGTGATCGGACCGAAGACGGTGTCCACGCCCGCGGCGTAGATCTTCACGGTGAGCTGCAGCGGATCGCCGGCGTTGCCGTTGATGGCGGCTGTCCACGCAGCGTCGTCGATGTGGACGCGGCGCGTCTGATCGCCGGGGCGACCAGTGACGTCGTAGGTGCCCTCGAACGAGAAGTTCTTCTGCGTTATCGAGATCAGGATCGACGTCGCCGTGTTGGTCGTGTCCCACATGACGAGCGGCGGAAGCACGCCGCGCGGGAACACGGTGTTCGCGTACGGGTAGAGATACGCGAGCGATGCGTCTGCGTTCGACTGGGTCTCGAGGCGCGTGACGATCGACGAATCGACCGGTCCGCCGAGCGGCTCTCCGCCGACACCACCGACACCTCCAGCGCCGACGCCCGCGTCCATGCTGGGCGCGCCGTTCTGCTTGTTCTGGATCGTGACGGTGACCTTTGCGTTCGCCTGACAGCTGCCGATGGCCGCGGTGATCACGCCGTCGCCCACGGCCTTGCCGGACGCAGTGAAGACGCCCTTCGCGTCGACGGCGCCGAGCTCACCGCGATCGACGCTCCACGACACGTTGGTGACCGTCTTGCCACCCTGGGTCGCGGTGAACGGGATCGGCTTGTTCACCGTGATGACGCCGTTCAAGATCGTGACCGGGATCGCCTGGGTGGTGGGCGCGACGGTGACCGGCACTGCGCAGCCACCGCCGCCGCTGTCCTTGAGACCGCCTGCGTCGCCGAAGAGCGGCGGGGGATTGTTTCCGCCCTCGGGTCCGCCGTCTTCGTTGCCACCGTTCGGAAACTCGGAGTTGTCGCTCCCGCAATCACAGCCGACCTGCGTCAGACCTGCGGCAAGAAGGACGGCCGCGCACGCGAACACGGTGTTCTTCACTGACTTGGCGAACATGAAACTCCTGCGGGAAGGAAAGCTGAACGGACGGGCGGTCACCCATCGTTCCACCCATCCTATCGCGCCGAGTTGGGCGCCTCATTTTGAAAAGCGCCGCCCATCCTTCGAAATATCGGACACGAGCCACCGTGCGACGAAAGGTGCGACGCCCCTCGAGTCGCCTCCAGTCCATACCAGTCCACACCGCCGTCGAAGCCACCACGAGCCTTTCGGCCGCCGTAAGGTGTTGGATCGAAACGAAACGGCTTGATTCAGCGGCCTAGCTCTCTCGCAGCTCACCCCGAAGCGATCAGCGTGCGCCTACGTGACCCCACGAAGGAGCAATACCGGCCGGCGTTCTCACGCGCAAAGACCGAGGTCGCAACCTAGAGAAGGAGCGGCGTGCTTGTGCTGTGACATGACCTAGACGCCAAAGTCGCCCTGAGCGGCGCGCAACTCCCAGTGACGTGCCTGACCTTCCCATGCCTGATGCACGTTGTGCAACGCCGAGATGCTCGCATCATACTTGCGTTGCGCCCGAGGATCAGGGGCGATCGCGTGGAGTCTGCGGAGCTTCGCAAGGGAGCAAGCGTGCGACTGCTCGATCTCGCGAGCGGTCTTGGCGTTCCGAGAGAGGGGCACGACAGAGAAACCGCTGTACCGCGGCGTGTCGTGCGGGATCGTTGACTGCCATGGGATCTGGCCGTGCCTCAACAACGCGTTCAGCGGAATGCCGGTCCAGCTGGCGGGCGTCTTGCCCATACTGGCTTCGCCCTCAAGTTCGGGATGCCTCTCGACAACCGATGGGGTCAACATGATGCCTATCCAATCCTGGCGCCCCTCAAATTCGTAGGCGTCGATGATCGGCCGCCCCGCGACGACCGTTCCCGTTTGTTCCGTGGTGCTCCTGACGAACGGACCGTAGGCGATGGCTCCGCGCAGAGGGATCTCGGCGTCAAGAAGGTCCGCAAGCAGTGCGGCGCACGCAGACAGCATTCGCCTGAACGCGTCACTATCGTCCTCGGCGGTAATGACGATGCTGTCGGAGAACAAGACGTATTCAAGGCCCGGCTGCGTGCCGATCGTCGAGACGATCTCCAAGTACCGCTGGAGACTAGAGCCATCAGTGCCGCTGCGTCCGATCAGTTGGCGGAAACCGAGCACGTCCAGAAACGCCACGTATCCGTTTTTTTTTCGCGAGCGTCGTTGCCATCTTGTCAGGCTACGCGCAACCGGGTTCGGGCACGACCGCCGCGACGCAGCGCCGCTCCTACAACGAGGTCACGTCGCCTGGATTCGGCAGGATGCCGGAACCACCCGGGCCGTGAGTCATGACGACTTGTTCGCCGGACAAAGCATGCCCAGCAAGCGCTTGGCCGCCCTCAAGAGGCAGGATCCACGCGCTTCCGTCACGCATGCCCATGGGCGCGACGCGGCCGACGACGAGTCTACCGTCGTCCCCTTCGCGGAACGTCACCGAGATCCCCACGTGACGGCCATCCTCGAAGGTAGCCTCGGCTGTCATCACCCAAGCGATCTCTTCACCATCCTCCGCTTGCACGTAGGTCATGCGCGTCGCCGGCACGATTTGCTCAGACAACGTGAGGGCAACAACGCAGTCCACCCGGACGCGTCTCTCCGTGCCCTCCAACATGCATTTCAGCGGCTCAGGCGAGGACACTCGTATCCGACGCAGGCCGAGCGGCATCGTCGTGAGTGGTGGTGTCGCAAGCTTGATCTGGATTGCCTCCTGCAGACTCACGAGCTGCCCGGGTCTCAATTCGAAGAGCGGAGCGTCCGGATGGATTGCGGCCGGCCCCTCGAACCCATCCTCCCACGTGAGCGACAACTCAGACACGCCTTGAAACAGGCCTCGCCGGACTGGGTACCCTCCCAACGCAGGCGCGAGCCGAGACGAGTCGCGGTCGTCCATCTCCTTCAGCAGGACGAGTCGCACGGTAGGCCCGCGCACTTTCGCATCGTCGATGACCGATTGCGGAAACGACTTTGTCGACACACAGATCAGGTGCTGCGCGCCCACGTCGGTCATTTTTCCGCACCAACCGCGGAACGTGTTCACGTCGACTGCGCGAGATCGCTTCTGTACCTCAACGATCGTGAGGGTCTCGCGCGGCGGTGCGCCCGACCGAATCACGACGTCACACTGACACTCATGACCCTGCAAACGGAGGTTGGGCAACAGCACGTCGTGCTCGACACGTGCCCCGGGCGCTAGGGTGCGTTCAAGCAGAGCGACCACTCGTTCAATCGTGCGCCACCTCGGCTCGTCGCGAGTCTTCGGCTGCGGGGTCTTCTTCGAACGGGCCATCCGCCCATGCTACGCGATGCGCTGCACGCTGGGATCACCAGGCGTCGCCGATCTCAGCGCTCCAGTCCTCGCCGGCCAGCTCCCACCACGCGCCTTCCATGCCTCTGTTGGATGTCCACACGTACAGGTTTATCGAGCCGAAACGGAGTGCAAGCGCCCTCGCGACGAGAGTGGTGACTCGACGCATGGCCGCGATGGTACGGCTTGGGCGATCGCGTGATCAAAGAATCGGAGCGCCCGCCTTGTGCATGGGATATATTTGGTACATAAAAGGGATACGGTGAGAGTATGACAATTGACCGGCCGCACCAGCTCAAGATCCTGATCTCCGATCGAGAAAAGCAGTGGCTCGAAGCGCTCGCAGACTCGCGAGGCGTCAGCGTCTCGGACTGGATCCGGTTGATGACACGCGACGCCTACGAGGCGATGAAGCCCCGGAGGTTGCCACCAATGGAGGAACACCTGCTTAGGGTGATCATCGGCGCGCCGATGACCATGGAACAACTCGGGGATGCGGCGAGCGCTGCGGTGCTCGGCATGCCGACCGAGACCACGCTCAAGACGTTGCTAGCGGGCGGCTATGTCGTGAAGCGCGAGGGAAAGTATTGGCCAACGCGGAAGGGCGACGATGCTTGGGGACTCGACCGCCGTCGTCTCGAAGCCGCCCTCCAAAAAAATGCGCGAGACAAGGCCGCCAAAGCGTCGCACGGCAGGGCCGGCAAAGGATCGGGCGGAGCGGGAGGTGGCAGATGAAGCGGCGCGAATCAACCGGCCTTCGATTCCCGCGACAAGGTTTACATGCGCATCACCGTCGGCGCGCAGGAGCGCAAGTCGACCGTGCTCCCATGGGTCACCGCAGACAGTGGCCGCAGCACGATGCGCGGGCGAAGCCGTGCCCGTGCGTCGCCTGCATCTGCGCGCGCGAGGTGCAAGCGCTCGTGAAACGGCTCCGCGCCGCGAACGAGACGACGTGGATCGATCAGGCGTTGAAGAGCAGCGCGACCGCGGACGCGACGAAGATGGCGGCGATCACCCGCTACGTCGAACATCGTCGACGCGCGCGGCGCGCTGGGAGATCGCGACCATGCGGGAGTCCGCGACTCGTTGATCGACGTGGCGCTCGGCCAAAAACCCGCCTCAGTGCTGACAACGCACTACCGCGGTAAGCTCGACGCGGAGCGTGTGCTCCGCCTCTTCGAGGCGGACGTGGCGGCTCACGGCGGCCTTGACGCTACGAAGCCGGTCGGGCAGTGTGCGCCCGTCCAATCAGCCAGCGAGCTGCGGAGCGACCGCGAGGGAGCTACGGAAAACGCTGACCGACCTATGGACGGGCTGATAGCTCAGTCGGTAGAGCTGCGGACTTTTAATCCGTAGGTCGCGGGTTCAAGTCCCGCTCGGCCCACCCTTTCAATTCGCGGAGTTCCACGGCGCTCGCTGTCGCGCAACATGGCGCGCGCAACAAGTCCCGCAACAAACGGAGCCGCTTCTCCCCCCTCGGCCGAGGGGACGATCGCTGTCGTCACGGGCACCATCGCTCCCACCACTGGGGCAAGCTCCGGGATTGCCACGTCCAGCGGATCGAGGGTTCCGAGTCCCAGCTCGTCGACCTTCTGCGCCGCCCTACGATACCGGTTGATCATCTGCGACGACCTATGGCCGGTGCGGGCGCCCACCCATGCTTCGGTCTTCCCGTTCGCGAGGGCGTGGAAGCGAACGCTGTGCGAGGGCGAATCCCTCGCGCGCGACTCTGCGGCTGGGAGCACGCGATTCATGGCACCAACGACGAACGCTAGGCGTTGTGGTCGCCGAAGAGCACGCGATCCAGCCGCGCTCGCTCGCGACGCGCCTCCGAGATCGTACGCAAGTCTTTGTCGAACACCGCGAAGCGCGGTCCGTTGAGCCCCCGGCGCTTGATCCGCGCATAGCCAAGTGGCTCGAGTTGCTCGCGGTATACGCGGGTGACGCGCGGGAACACGGTATCGTCAGCAGGCGTCCAACGTTCCTTCTTGAAGAGCGAGACGTTGAGCTCGACGCGCCGCTCGTCTCCGTCGTCGACGGCGTAGCACCATGCCCCTGTTTGCCACCCGAGCGCGCGCGGGACGGTCACGGCACCCTTTCGGCCAGCCATCACGC
Organism: Myxococcales bacterium; assembly: GCA_025355005.1. Taxonomy (GTDB): domain Bacteria; phylum Myxococcota_A; class Polyangia; order Polyangiales; family Polyangiaceae; genus JANXLV01. The sequence goes on from JANXLV010000014.1 coordinate 10,498, forward strand.
AATCGAGTGTCCACCCATGCGCGTGTCGCAGATGCTCGAACGCAGCCAACGAGAGCGGTTCGGCGCCGGCTGGCGGCAGCCCCCGCGACCTCGGGATGCGCGACGGGAGCGAGTGCAGTGCGGTCGGGTCGCGCGACAGAGCGTGCAGGTGGCGAACTTCTGCGTCTAGTTCGCGGAGTCCCCAGAGGCGACGTCGCGCGTGGAATGGCTCATCGCGCACGCACAGGATCTTGTAGCCGGCGCGCCTGAATGCCGCGGCATTCCGGCGAGCGTCTCGGAGCGACTGACCGTCAAGGGCGACGTCGCTCCAGATGTACTCGCCGTTAACGGCGACGGAGACGGGGAGAGCGCCCGTCGTCGCGACCGGCCTGAACAGCGCGTCGCAGAGGGACCACCGTCCGCGTTCGGCGATGATCTCGTCTGCCAGGGCGTCGGGCATCCGTCGGGACATTGTCCGCGTGCATCGTATCGCCTCCAGCACCGCGCGCGCGGCCTTCAGCGGTAGGCGATCACCGATTCGGGAGCTCGGATCTAGCCCAAAACATCTAGGGACCGCCACGTGTTGTATCGCCGCGGTCGCGCAAGATCGACGGTCGCATGGCGCTGGGGAGCTAGCATGGAGCACATGACTTCCTCTTTGCCCGCATCACGGTCTCGCGCTTGCCTCGTAGCCGCGTCGCTGGTGCTCTTCTCGTCGATGTCACTCACGGTCGCGTGCACCAGCGGGACCAGCACCGCCACCGCCGTAGGTGGCGACGGCGATGGAGGCGGCGGCGTCAACGGGGGCGGCAACGGCGATGGGAGCTCTCCATCGACACTCGTGGCATGTGCTCCGTTCGCCCCAGCGTCGATCACGCTCCCGACGGCCGTCGGCATCGGAAAGGACAAGAACGGTGTCCTCTACGTGGCCGCGGGTTCGGACGCCATGGGGCCGGTGCCTCGTGTGTTTGTGATGGAGTCCGGTCAACTTCACGAGCAGCGCATCCTCGGCAGCGGTGGTGGAAGCTCCGACTTCAACATCGACTTCGCGGATGCCGGTGCGTCGTCGACGGGGCGCACGTTGCTCGGTCATGTCGCGAACGGCAAAGCGACGGCCATGGCGCTAGGCACGCCGAACACCAAGGGCTTCATCGGCGACCCGAGCGAGGCAAACGACGAGCCGCTCACGCTCCAGGACGAAAGCGTGCTCGCGAACGTCACGGTCATCGGACTGCCTCTACAGCCCGAGCACGTTGCGAGCACCGACGATGGGCACCTCCTCGTCGTCACGTTCAGCGACAGCGATCCGAAGCCGATACGCGTCTTCTACGGCACCAACGGTGGCACGCTCTTCGAGCGCACCGTGCTGGAGGTGGGGGCGGAGGCGCAGGACGAAGGCATCATGTTCAAGGTCGACGAGGAGACCTATAGCGTGAACTTCCACTACATGCCGCTCTCCAAGAGCAACGAAGGCGGCACCACGCAGAACGTGAGCGGAGAGCTCGGCAATTCGCAGGGATCCCAGCCACTCAACATCTTGCCGCTGACGACGTCGCTCGCGGGCGACACCTTCGAGTGCTTCTCCGGACCGTGACCCTTCGAGGATGGCCGTGAACTGCACCTGCCCTGAAGGCGGCGGACAAGGGGAGCGCCACGTGAGACGCTCGCGTTCTGCCACGATCCGGCAATTTTTTCGCGAGGATGGTGTTCTATCGGTACCCCGGTGATAGAACCGCCTGGCTTTGCGAGCACCTACAGCTACGCCCACGGGCTTCGAGATCGTCGGAACCGGCCACTATGTACCCGGTGTGCCCGTCAAGAACGAGCAGCTCTCCCGCGTGCTCGACACGTCGGATGAGTGGATCTTCCAGCGCTCCGGCATCCGTCAGCGCCACTACGCGCCAGAGGGCGTGGGCGCCAGCGATCTGGCCGTGGAGGCCGCCAAGCGCGCCATCGAGTCGGCGCGTCTGACCCCGAAGGACATCGATTACATCCTCTTCGCGACCATGACCCCGGACTACGTGTTCCCGGGGTCCGGCGCGCTCCTCGGCGCGAAGCTCGGCATCGAGGGCGTCCCCTGCCTCGACATTCGCCAGCAGTGCGCGGCCATGCTGTACGGCCTGCAGACCATCGACGGCCTCATCCGCACCGGCGCTGCAAGGACCATCCTCTTCGTCGGTGCAGAGGCGCACGCCGGCTTCATGCCGTGGCAGGACTGGGCCACGCTCGAGGGCACGCGCGAGGCCACCCCCGAGGAGCGCGC